>CALGGS010000210.1 GCA_937915735.1 uncultured Treponema sp. | reverse complement strand
TGTAGATGTATTTGGCTTCCACTTTCGGACGGGGGTTCAATTCCCCCCATCTCCATTATGTATTTCTTTGTATTATATAGAATTATATAATCTTTCAAAAGTCGGTGATAGCAGATTGATAGCAGAACAGATATGAGATTGACAGAACCCTACATAATATTCCCACGGACACTGCAAAGCGGAAGGATTGTCTATTACTACCAATACCGTGATTCTGACGGAAGGCGTTCCAGCGCATTATCTACGGGCGAGACAGTTTTATCAAAGGCGAAAAGAAAAATACAGAAAATGTACAACGAAGGGGCTTTTGAGAAAAAATCTGATTCCGTTTCCTTCTCTGACTTCTCAAACGGATTTTTCAGCAAGAGCGGGAAATACTATGAATACCAGGCACTTACGAGCAAGCCGATAAAAGATTCAACGCTCGCCTCATACGAGAAGATTCTTGCGAATCAGCTTATCCCTTTTTTCGGAAACAAGAAAATCGGTGATATAAACAAGGACTGTATAAAAGACTGGGTTTTGTGGGCCAGCGGGTTATGGTCGGCAAAGACGATAAACAACGCTCACGGGGTGCTTAACATAATCCTTGAATCTGCCGTAGAGAAAGAAATCATAAACCACAATCCACTTGCAGGCATGAGGTTCAGACCTACTGAGAAAAAAGAACGTCTTCTGCTTACCGTTGATGAAATACGAAAATTGTACTTTTCGGGGCTTTGGGCGAGGGAGACACAGAGAAAGATGTTCCTGCTTGCTGCAATAACGGGAATGAGAATCGGCGAGGTTTCAGCACTGAAAAAAACTGACATTCACGAGAATTACATTGATGTCACGCACACTTATTCCGACAGGTTCGGACTGGGAAGCACAAAGACAGGAGAGAAAAGGAAAGTGCCGATAGTAAGCGGATTTGACTTCGGAACTTCTGAAAGTGAATGGGTGTTCGAGGGATTCACATCTGACAAGCCGATGTTTTCCCATGCAGTCTACAATTCATTCTGCCGGATATGTGACAAAATCGGTATTGACAGGAAAACAAGGGGAATCACGATACACACGCTGCGGAATTTCTTCATTTCCTACCTTCAAGGCGAGAATGTGACGGAAACGAAAATAAAGGCTGTTGTCGGACACAAGGACAAGTCGAACATGACGGAGCATTACACCTACTGGAATCCCGATATGTTTCCCGAAGTGTATGCGGCACAGAGAAAACTTTACGAGCAGATTACGGGAGAAAGCAAATGAGAGTGACGAGAACTATAGACGCTACCGAAGACGAGATTGAAAACGCAAAACAGACGGCCGTATCACTAATCGGACAAGATATGAGCAAGAGTGCCATTGACCTTTTTTATACGGATAATCTTGAGGAAATAGAAAACGGAATCCGTAACCTCAACGAGTTTTCGTCAAAGTGCTGGCTCTTGTCGTCAATACTTCTTTACACGCTGATTTACAATCACAACCTTTACCATCAGTCGGGCTTGGACTGGTTTCATTATGCAAAACAGGCAAGGGAGCGTCTTGGAATCGACAACAGGGAAATTACGGAGCAGCTGGGGGCCGCAAGGTTTTTCATAAAGTACCATGACGCATTGGAAAGAAACGGATTCGTCATAGAGGGCAGCCAAAGAAAACTCTCAAGGGCAGAACTCGCACTAAAACTGAGCGGGGATATTAACGCAACCATTAAGCATATAAGCCATGACACATGGCAGGAGTTCAGTACATGGTATTCGTCTTTCAAGTCAAAAACGAAGCTGATTCAGAATGACAGGCGAAGGGAAGATGTAAGGTCTGAAAGCGGCAGGTTTTTTATCGGAGATATCGAAGCCGTGAGTTTTTCCGACAGATTGAGTGAAGATGATTCAGCAAGGCTAAGAGAGTACATGAAGCAGATTTTTGACGCAATCCGGGACGGATATGAGCCTGCGATAGTCCCGGTGTATGACAGGAAGGAAGCGGCGATAATGCCGAAATTAAGGGATAAATTCAGAAAGGGAAAGTAAAACACTTATTCTTTTAATTACCTCATAAGCATTTATTCTTTTCAAGGAAAGCGTAAAGCGAGCCAGTCAGCTTCCGCTTCTCTTCTTCTGTCAGCTCGATTCTCAATGCCGAATCGTTGCCGTTAAGCTCTACCTCTATGTCACAGTCAGGCAGAATCTCCCTTATGTATTCCGCCGTCTTGACTACGACAAGCTCCTGCAAGCATCCGTATTCGTTACCCTCAATCATCACTTTCTCGTGCCTGAGAAGTTTCCGAATCTCAGGGGCTTCGCTTCGCAGTGTGCTTGATGAAAGCATACCTGCCTGTGTCAAGAAATTTTTGTATCAAGTCTTCCGTTGTCATTGTGTTTCTCCGTGAAACTCTTGCACCATTGCTAGCTTTCGCAGATGTGATTGTATTTTTCGCAGGTTTTATTCTCTGCAATCCATAAGCTGCAAGCCTTACAGTGTCCGTTCCTTATTGCGTAATCCTCTTTTTCCATGTAAAAAGGATTGATGTCATTAAATCCTATTTTAGCGCTCCTTTTTGCTTTGGGAATGATTTTCGATTTAACCGCTTAAAACCAATCCTCGTGCTTATAATCCCTATGCAAACTGATTATTAAAAGTGAGATTTTCGGCATATTCCGCAAAACCCGCTTTTTTCAGCTCCTCGATGTCGTTCGAGTCAACGAAATTCCCGCTCTCCTCTCTGTATGGCTCTGAATACGCTTTTGAAAAATCATCAAGCGTTATCCGCTTCGGGTGTCCGTCTCTCTCCCTGCAAGCCGTACACTCAAGCTCTGTCTCAATCAGGATTTTCGCCCCGCCGTTTGCGTCCACCCGGTAAAGGTTCTTGTAAGTCACGCTCTGCAAAGGTCTGAGAACGGTTTTATAATCCTGCCCGTTCAGCTTTGCACGACCCAAGCAATAGGGGCAGTATGAGTATTTCGTACTCCCCGACAAAGGCTTTCGTGAAATAACCTTGCCCGTTATATAATCAACAGGTTTTGCCGGAATACCTGCCTGCCGCATGATGTCTCCGGCACTCCTTACCTCAGAGTCACGGAACGATGTAATGCTCTGTTGCATTGTCTACTTCCTCCCAAGAGAATGTGCTTCCGCACGAATCGCACTTGTATTTCTGGAGCGGGTTTTTCCACTCCATCATTTTCACGCCGCATTTAAGGCACTTGTCGTAAAAATGTCGCTCGGTCTGTACCTCGGCTTTCGGAATCTTGCTTGTAAAAATCTTGAAATTCTGCGGCCTGTAGTTTGACGGCAGACATTTTGAAAAGGTCTTCGTACCGATGAAGTTGTCGAACGAGTATTCCTGATTGACATACGAATCGGGATTTTTAAGCTCGGCGATATAGTTGTCAATGGCGGCTAAAATGTCGTTGTGGTGATAGCCTTTGAGTTTTTGCAAGGCAAGCCTAAAATCGCACGACTGAAACCTGAAAAAATCGCCGTTCTGACATGGTAATCCAGCATTCTTGAACTTCTCGAATACGATTTTTGAGTAATTTTCTTGTGGCTCGCTCAAAATAGGCGGTGGTGGTGGTAAATTCTGATTCTCACACTCTGAATTCATATCATCATCATCATTTAAATTTACATTACCATTCATATTTACATTAACATTCACATTAGGGTTATTTTGGGTTTCATCGGGTTTTATTGGGTTATTTTGGGTTTCATCTATTTCTTTTTTTTCATAATTAGTATTATCGGCTTTCTGTGGCTTAGGTGGTCTGCCTCCTTTACATCCATTTTCGTATTGGGTTTTTCTGTAGCTTTTTGAGTTATCAATGCAAAATTTTATCTGAGTCCATAAAGCTTTTTTTATACCAGTGAATTCTGGCTCAATATCGTGTAAGCCATATCGCATAACAGCTTTTGAAAAAACGATATAGTCTTCGTCCTCCAATTCCATTAACATTTCTTCGATTGTTTCATAAAATATGAAAGTGTTTTTGCTTGGCATTTTTAATCTACGCTCCTATCTTCTTTATTTTTTCTAATTTCTTGCCCATTTTTTTTAAGTCCTTTCTTCATAAATCTTTTTGTTGCCCAAAAAATGCCATTGCATAATCAGAAAGAGTATACGATTTTGTCCTGTCGAACCTATTGAATTGACCGCTTATCAGCAATCCGTCAGTTTCCATTTCCATTAGCAAGCGTGCTATTTTTCGTGAATCAATATATGGGAAATACTCGTGAAATGCTTCAGAAGTGTTAAAGGTGTATGCCCTTCCGTTATGAATATTCTTCTTGTTTGCTTTGTTTTCCTTAATCCAAAAATAAAAATTCTCTAAAAGCACGGCTTTTTCAATCCCGTATTTTTCAGCTACTTCGACATTAAAACTGTGATTCACTTTACTACGCTCCTTTTTTCATAATAACAGAGAGATTTTTTTTCTCCATACTTTAATGTACTGACTTCGTAACCACATAATTCAGCTATTTGCTCAATCGTGTACCATTTTTCTTGACCATTTTCTAACAGAGACACCTCTCCCATCTTCCACTCCTGTGAGAAAAATTAAGACTGAAATAAAAAAGCCTTTAACTATACAGGCTCGGCACCACCCGACTTTCCTTTTGTACGGAAAAAAGGAAAAACCTGTATAATCAAAGGCTCTTTTGACTCCGTACTGTATGTGGCTGGTGTTTTCCACATCTTTATTATTATTTATGTACGAAAAAATGTAAAGATATTTCGTACATACGCAATAATATTTTTTGATATTACCGCGTATTTTTATGAGAAAAAACTTTATTTTCGTATTCCAGCCTAGCACTTGCCGACCATGAAAGGCTGCGCAATGCACATCATCTCATTGTAAGTCTTCGGCTGAAAGCTGAACTTCTTCCTTGTCTTTGCAATCTTTTCCGCCTGCTCTGCGAACTGCGGATAGAAGAATGACAAGCACTGCTCCCGTTCCTCTACCATAAGAAACTGATTTTTCATCATTGATTCAAATACTTTCTGAACCCTCTTGAAATCCTCCTCGCTTCTAAGCCACCAGATACTGCTGTAAGTGTTTGTGTACCAGTCAATGCTTGTCGCCCTGCGTTCTGCCCTGATTTCTTCGATTCCCATTTGTTGCTCCTTACCTGACTTTTATCAGGATTTTATAAAGTATTTATTTACTTTATAATTCTATTTTAACTTTTAATCCGTATAAAGTCAAGTTTTTTCTTGAAAATTATTTTATATTTTTGCAGAAAAAAAATACCGCCAATTAGCTGACGGATTTAAACGGTCTCACGCTACGCACCTACAAAAATGCGCACATCGTTGACAAACGACTTGTACATCTTGATAAGGGAAAGGCAGGACAATGTGTCCAGCTCCTCGTCGGTACGCTCCGCCTTGCATTTAGCGACTCCTGCGGGCAACCGTTTCAGTGTCATGGTGTCCTTCACTGTCTTGTCGGTGAGGATTGAAGGTAGCTTGTTCTGTTTCAGCGTCTTCATGAAAAGCGTAATCTGCCACTCTGCGCTCTCATCGTTGATGAGTCCTTTCTTTCTCAGCTGCTGGCCTACGAAAAGATAAGCCGTAAGCTCCGTCATGAACCTCAACGGCTTTGAGTTCTCTTTCTTTCCCTTGCAGGGAATTAGAATCGACTGCTGGTAATCTACCAGCTTCTCCATCTCCCTGCCCTTAATCCCGAACAGCTTGCCCATATCAACCGAGCAATAATAAGGACAGCCGTTGTAAGTGACACGCCTGACAGGGGCCATTGCATCAAGCGTAGCTCGCACTATGTTCTCCATGATTTTCTCCTTGCGGATTTTTAACCGGAATCCGCAAACCGTAATTGGCTAGCAGTAAATTGCCTCCGCCGTTCCGAAGAAGTTGTCAGTGAGCGTGTATGTGCTTCTGATGAAGTCAAGAACACGCTTTCCGTCAAACCATTTCTTTGCGACCAAGAGGTAGAAGTACAGCCGGAAGAAGAACCTCTTCTGCTGCTTGTAATCTCCGGTGAAAACCGCCTTTCCGTTTCTTGTGATTGTGTAACCTGTCATATATTTCTCCTCGCCTCACGGCATTTGTTTGATTTTTACGCCCCCTCTTTCGAGGGGAGATTGTGCTTAATCGCATTCTGGATTAGGGATAATTCCCAAATCGATTGCCCATTGTTCGAGATTGCTTTCAGAGGAATTGTCGATTAAGTTCTGCAACTTCTCTTTGTTAAAGAAAGGATTGTTTTCCAATTCTGTGTCGTAAATCATTTCTTTCAGTGTTTTCATATTTCGCGCCTCCTGGAACAGGCTTGCTGTCCGCTTATTTATTAAGATTTAATTACTTTATAATGTAAGTTTATCTTATTTTACTTGTTGTGTCAAGATTTTTTTATTTATTTTTGTAATTTTATCTTGACTTTTATTTAATCATACACTACATTTATTCTGAGGTAATTTCGTATGGAACAAATGAATTTTGGAACTCGGATAGAAGAGTTGTTGAATAACAGACAAGTAAAACCTGCTGATTTTTATCGTGAAATAGGAATAGCAAGCCAAAATTATTATGATTGGAAAAAAAAAGGAGCAACACCTAATGCGATAACAGCACTTAAAATTGCTATGTTTTTTGGTGTTTCTGTTGAATATCTTTTAACAGGCAAGGATTTTGCCACATTGCAATCAGAAAGCAATTACAAAGAGAAATACGAGAATCTTAAAAAGCAGATGCAGGAAGTAATAAACAAGGCATAAGCAGACGATTATATATTCAAGGAGTTTTTATGAAAAAGCAAATATTCACGGCAATTTTAATTATTTCGACAGTATTATTAAACGCACAGCAGCAATTCAACGGCGACTGGCTAGAACTTATGGATTCTACACACAAAGAAATACTAGATAAATTTGGTACGCCAGATTTAATTTTTCCTTCTCAATCTTACTCCTCAGATTATTATTTAGACGGTTGGTATGGTGAGCGACAAAAACTATATTACTCTATTACGGATATTGAATTTATTTACAACAATAACGAGGTAACTTTTATTTTTGACAATCCGATGGAGTTTATTACAAATAATAATGACATTTTGTTAAATCCGGAAATTGATAAAATTGCAATGCTTCATTTATGCGGTTTTGAATTTAGAAAATCAACTACCTCTACTAAAAAATTACCTTACGGATTATCATTTTCTGATAACCTTTCTGATATTTTTAATAAATTAGGAAACCCAGATGAATATTCAAAAGATTTACTCACTTATAAAGTGCCTGTAAAAAAGATCGCTTTGGAAAAAAGGGGATTTACAAGCATTTCAAATCTTCGATGGGAAAAACTTGATGCAACAGATACAATAACTATTTCAATGAATGACAATAAAATACGAAAAGTAAAAATAATACGAAATCATACTTTTCATTATATTTTAAAATAAAACAAAAGACCGCCCGAAAGAGCGGCCTTAAAATCAAGCTGACAACAGTTTTCTTCTCTGCATTGCGTTGTAAACGGCGTTACTTGCATCAACGCAAACCGGGTTGACTTCTGAATATCCGCATTCATCAGCAAGCATGGCCTCGGCAAGGTATTCAGCAGCCGTTATTTTCTTAATCTCTGCCTCTGTCATATCGGTTTTCTTTGCGGTGATTCCAAAAGGCTTCTTCATCGCTTTGGTGGTGTTTATGTACTCGTACTGCTTGTCATAGCCGTGTGCTTTAAGCGTGTCAGTGAAAGTCTTCCTGACCTCTATTGATTTCTGCCTTGCCTGCTTGTATTCGACGGTCTGCTTCTCTTTCCATCTCTTTTCAATATCGAGAAGATACCGCCTGTATTGCATACCCATTGCATTTCTTTGGAGCATACAGATTTGTTTAGCCATGTCAACGGAAACAGCATAGTCAGCCGTTTCTTGCTCTCCGCCAGGGGTTACTTTTTTTTGAGTAACCCTTTTGTAGTCTTCATTTTCAATAAAACCATACTCACACATTCTTTTGAACCAATCATAAAAATGTGACTTGATTTCAAGTTTTTCATGCAGTTCACGAGCCGATACGCTCTGAATATTCCTTCTTGTTGTCACAGTCAATTCCAGCTCATTTTTCATATTATCCCCTCAAAAAAGAAGCCGCCCGGCACTGCTTCACCTTTCGGCGTAGAACCAAGCAGAGCCAGACGGCTGTAATCACCCATGTTTTCCACAAATTAGGTTCTAAGTAATTCGCTTAGAACAATAATAAACGAATGTACGAAATATAACAACATATTTCGTACATTTATTTCGTACAAAAAACACTCTTTTTCAGAGCGGTAAGTAACCTATTCAGTCTTTGTGTCTATTGTCTGAAACTCTATTCCTTTCAGGTTCTCTCTTAAATCTGCTTCAATCAGCTCTATTCGTTTCTCTATGAAAACAGACAAAGCATTATTTGGAAGGCTATCTATTCCGCACAAGTTAATAAACTCTTTTGGCAGGAAATGTTCTGCCATAATTCCACTGAATTTCTCATCAACAAAATCTTTCAGATAATCATTCGGGTCTCGGTTGGATATTTTGAGGTTTGTCGATTGCGTTATAAACGCTATGTTCATAAGCGAATTCTGATTATCATTCGGATGGTCTAAAACGAACTTTGAGTTGGTCGGAAAGACATGGTGCAGCTGAGGCTTATCAGTAGTGGCAAAATAATTGGAGACCTGTACTTTCATAACTTTATCCTGCCAGTCTCTAGGCTCTTTATTCGTATACAAAGCAAGTATGGCACTGCAAAAACGACCTGTGGCACTGTACTTTGAAGCACGGAGTTTCTGCTTGTCAAAGACAAATGTTTCAAACGGATAAATGCCTTTCTCACGCTGTATTTGCATATTATCAATGTGTCTGTGAAGGTGTGTCGTATTGCTCAACAAATCATAAGAATGGAAGCTGTAATACCAGAAATACTTAATCAGAAAATCATAATCGGGTTTTTTGTTCCTGAAAAAGTAAGCCGTAATAGTCATATACAAATATCTGTACGGAATGAGATACGGCTGCAAATGCAGATAATTCTCCAAGAACTTGAATGTGTTAAGTATTGCAATTTGAGCATCGTCCCAAACAGCCTTTATATGCTCTGTCTTGATTTCATTAAGGTAGCCGTTCGTTATGTTCTGTACTCCAGAATTCGGATTATCAATGCGGATTAAAACGGCTAGAATCTGCAAGTAATCTAAATCAGAGATATTCATAAAATTGCTGTCGTTCTTCTCTCTGAATTCGTCAATCAACTCTCTGAGATAAAATCCTTTGTCGGTTTCAGTTTTAGGCACAAAAGTCTTTGCAACAACGATGTCAAAAATATCAAGTGGCTTTCCGGCTTGGTTTATTCGCTCAAAAATCTGACAGACCTCGCTAACAGCTATTCCAGTAAGTTCAATAAAAGACAATTCATAATTATCAAGGACATACTTGAAAGCCCTTAACTGTTTGCTCTCATCTGATTTATACCCTTTTTCTTCGACAATTCTATCAAGCAAGCTGTCAAAATCTTCTGCAATGCTTTTTAATTCAACAATCAATCCTTCATCATATTTTTTCTTACGCTTAACATTCTGAGTGCTTTTTCCATCACCGACATCAATTTCATCCCAAAACAAGAACCGTTCCCTATAAGTCTCATCATCAGTTTCACTTTCGTTTATGACAGTCAAATCAACATACAGTTTCGGGTCAAAATTAGGCTTGTTCTCAATTTTTCCACCGAACAATGAAGTAAGTAATGATGTCGTTCTTTGCTGTCCGTCAAGAATATACTGATACTCTTTTCTCTCTACATCGTCTGAAATTAAATGACCGCCAACAGATTTATGCTTTTGAAGTTTCATATCGGTTTTCCAAACCAAAATGCTTCCGATTGGATAAAACTTGTAAATGCTATCCCATAATTTTTTTACGCTTATTTTATCCCATACAACTTCACGCTGGAAAGTCGGAATCTGATAGTTCATGTTTTTGACAGATTCCATAAAATACATAATCTTATTGTGGTCAATCTTAATACTGTTTGAGAATTCACCCATTAAAAAATCTCCTTTAAGTTTATTATCGGATTCTTCCGATAATCTCACCATGAAAGAATCACAGAACACATGGACTTTTTCGGGCGAGCTATTCTATATCAGGGAACAAGAGGGAGAGTTTGCAGCAAGCCTCAAAATAAGGGGAATATCAAGGCGAAAAAACGCCTCTTCAAGTCAGATAGCTGAAATCATATGCCTTGCTGAAAAAGAACTCTACGAGCAATTCATATATAAAAAAATCGACTTGTATAAAAAAGTAATCGTTTCGGGGCATATCGAGACATGGCAAAGAGTCAAAGACACAGGCAAAATACAAGTCAGGACAATGTTCATAGCAGACGCTATCACACTGGACGAGGTTTCGTGACAGCAGATATGATAGCAAATGTATTGAAATTCGATAAAATTTACTTGAAAATATTGAAAATCTGAATTATTATTTATTCAATAAATTAAAACAATTATATAAAATAACTATAGGAATAAGGCTTAACGGATTGTTTTCTGAATAATTCAAGTCCCCTTTCGGGCAAATTTTTTACACTCCCCGCTCAGTTTTCTTTTCCATAGCGAATCCTTGGGTCCACGACAGCAAGCAAAATATCCGAAACAGTCATTCCCAAAAGCACTAAAGCTGAAATAAACATATTATTTGCCAAAACTAAATTCACATCCTGCTGCATAACGGCATCATACATAAGGCGGCCGATTCCAGGATAAGAAAAGATAATTTCAAGCACAAGGCTTCCAGAAAAGAGGCTGGCAAGAAGGTTTGCGCTTCCAGTTATGTATGGGTTCAGCGTGTTTCTGAAGGCATGATTTAAATACACCCGTTTTTCTGAAATTCCCCTGGCACGAAGTGCCATAATGTATGGAAGCCCCATCTGATCAAGCATTGTGGAGCGAATCATCCGCATTGTGCCTCCGATACCGCCCAAAAACGAAGCCAAAAGAGGCAGAAAAACATGATAAGAATACGAAAAAACAAATTTTAGCGGGGAAAGGCCTATGGGAAAATCAGGGTAAGCCGTGACAGGGAATAAACCGGTTGAAGAGGCAAAAAGCTGTAGCAAAATCAGAAGCAAGATTCCGGGAAAAGCATGAAAAAACAAGGCAAAAAAAGTCACCGCCAAATCAGTTCTGCTTCCTGCCTTGCTCGAAAAATAAACTCCCAGCAAAAAGGAAAATATCGTAATGAATACAAGTGAAATCAGATTTAAAACAAGGGAATTTACGATACGGGAACGAATCAGAAAACTTACGGGCGCTTTTGAAATTAAAGAAACTCCCAAATCGTGGCGCAAAAGAACCCGCTCCAGCCAGCGAAAATACTGAACCGTAAAAGGCTTGTCCAAGCCCATTTCTGCCCTCATGCGGGAAAGCTGCTCATCAGAAAAAGCATTGTCTGACAGCCGTCCTCCATAACTTTCTGTCTGGCTCATCAGCTGCTGCTGCATCATCTGGTCGACAATGTCTCCCGGGGCGAGGGCCATAAGAGCAAAGAGAGCCCAGCCCAAAACAAAGAGGATAAAAATCATCGTGATGACTCGTGCGCTAATGAACGAGAGGAGCGGAAATTTATTTTTAAAAGCCTTCCAGGGCAGGAAGACCTTTTTTATCAGATTAAAATTAAAATTCTTCATTTTTACCCTAATTTAGCATTATGTTGTCGTTATTGACCTTGATTTTCTTAAACATCTCGACGATTGAATCCATGGTCAGTGATTTTTTTTCCTCTCCGGAAATATCACAGATAATCTCGCCTTTGTTCATCATAATAAGCCGGTTGCCGAAATCAAGCGCATGCTGCATATTATGCGTTACCATCATCACCGTAAGCTTGTAGTCACTGGCAAAGCGGCGGGTTAAATCCATGACTATTGCGGCATTAGTCGGGTCAAGGGCGGCTGTATGCTCATCAAGAAGAAGAATGCTCGGACGGCTCATAACCGCCATCAAAAGAGTGAGGGCCTGCCTTTGCCCTCCGGAAAACTGTTCGACATTGTCGTTCAGGCGATTTTCAAGGTTCATGTTCAGAGCCATAAGCTGCTCGCGGAATAAATTGCGCATTTTATTGTTCAGTGAAATTTTTAAGCCCTTGAAGCCTTTTTTATAGCAAATCATCATATTGTCTTCGAGGCTCATTTTTCCTGCAGTACCTAAAAGCGGGTTCTGAAAAATTCTGCCGATATAGCGTGCCCTCTTGTATTCGGCATCATTCGTAATATCCTTTTGATTCCCATCGTCCGTAGTAAGAAGGATTCTTCCTGCCGTGGGCTTTAATGTTCCGGCAACCACATTGTAGAGGGTTGATTTTCCGGCCCCGTTTGAGCCTATTACAGTTATAAAATCGCCTTTTTTAATTTCGAGATTTATATTTTTTAGGGCTTGGTTTTCGTCCGGAGTGTTAGGATTAAAAGTAATCGAGATATTTTCTAATTTCAACATAAACAACAAAATATTATCACAGAAAAAGAGCGATGTACACAGTCCGAAAAAGAAAAAGTTCTTGTAAAAACAGTCTATTTTTTTTATAATCTTTTTTATTAAGAAAAAAGAGGGAATTTTATGAAACGCATTTTACCCGAAAGCATTATTGGCACTTTTATTTTTTGTGCCCTCGCTTTTTCATGTGCCTCAACGCCAAAATCTAACGAAAGAAAAACAGAAGACGATACAACAGCACAAACAGTACAGGCCGAAGAAGCCCTGCCCCCACCTCCTACAGAATCAGAGCTTTACTCAAAAAAAACAGCTCTCTCAAAGCTGACACTGCTCTCTTCACCAAAAGAAACGACAAAAACAAAAATTTTCACTTCTCCGTATATCATAAAGGCAGAGGACTCTGAAGGAAAGGCAGTGGAAGCCTTTGAAATTTCTGTAATTTATCCTTCCGGCCGTGATAATGGCGAAATCGTTTTTTCAGAAACAATGATTACGACAAATTCCGAAGGAAAAGCGGAATTTTTACCGCCAACTCCAGAATATGCCTTTAACTCGGAGATTTCTTTTTACCCAAAGGCAGAGCTTTCAGAAAGCACGAGCGAGGAAGAAAAATCTAAAATCAAAGCCCTTTCACAAGCCGTGACAATAAAGGCGCCTTACAAGGTTCAGACGAACCATAAGTCAAGCGGCGGAGTCATTGCTTTAGTCGATTTCAACCAGAACGGTAAGGCCATCACTTCAAATCCTGTATCATCTTCAAACCTTCTTATGACCTTAATGAAGCTGGGTTTTGTCAAAATCGGAAACGCTCCGCAAGAGGTTAGTAACGCCGTAATTCAGAACGATGAGGCAAAAATTCACGCAAGGGCCTCGTCAATCGCACCGGCTTTCATCATATTCGGCACAGTCAAAGTCGACTCGCTGGAAAAAGGCGACAAGGGCTTTACCTGCACACTCACCGGCGACATAAAATCAATGGATTCAAAAACAGGCAAAATCACTTTTGTGACAAATAAAACTCTCTCGGTCACCGACAAAAGCGACTGGGCAGCCCTTGCAAATGCCCGAAAAGCACTTGCTGACACATTGGCAACAGAAATCAAATACGGAATTTAGAAAACCGAAAGCAAAGAATAACAAATAAGGATAAAATTATGATTTACACAGACACAAGAGACAAAACTGTAAAAACAAACCTTAAAACCGCCGTAATGAGCGGAATGAACGAAAAAACCGGCGGATTGTACATTCCTGTGGAATTCCCGAAATTGCCATCTGCTTTCATAAATAAAACCCCTGAGCCATCGTTCAGGGACATCGCCTTTGAAATGGCAAAGCCTTATGTTGAAGGCGAAATTCCTGACAAGGATTTGCAGGCTATTATTTCTGACGCCTACCCTTTCACAGCTCCTGTCGTTCCGGTTGACAAGGTTTCTTATGTTCTTGAGCTTTTCCACGGGCCGACCTGCGCATTCAAGGATTTCGGAGCCAGATTCATGGCTCGTGTAATGTCTTATTTTAACAAGGACGAGTCTACCCCCCTTCACATTCTGGTAGCGACATCAGGAGACACAGGAAGTGCCGTAGGAAGCGCATTCCACAATGTACCAGGCCTTGATGTTACGATTCTGTATCCTGAGGGAAAAATCTCTCCCTTGCAGGAAAAACAGCTTTCAACCTTTGACGGAAATGTCCGCGCATTAAAGGTAAAGGGAACTTTCGATGACTGTCAGAAGCTGGTAAAAACAGCTTTCACTGACAACGCTCTCCGTGCAAGGCTCCGTCTTTCATCCGCAAATTCAATCAATATCTCGCGCCTTTTGCCGCAGAGTTTCTACTATATGTATTCAAGCCTCGCAGTCAGGGCAAGAAGCTGGGGAGACAACAAAATCGAAAATCCGGCAATTATCTGCGTAGTTCCAAGCGGAAACTTCGGGAATTTGACATCTGGTCTTATCGCCCGGGAAATGGGAGCACCAATCACAGGCTTTGTTGCGGCCACAAACTCAAACCGCACGATTCCGGACTGGATTGCAACAGGTGAATACAATGCCCGCCCTTCTGTCGAAACTTACGCAAACGCAATGGATGTCGGCGCTCCTTCAAACTACGAGAGAATCAAGACAATGTACTCCCTCGAAGAAGTCCGCTCGCTATTTGCCTCTTACTGGCTTGATAACGAGGGAATCATCGACTCAATCAAAAACTGCTATGACAAAACCGGCTACACGATTGATCCCCACGGAGCCGTAGGCTGGAAGGCTTGGAGCGACATCCGTCACGGAGCAATGGAAAACCTTAAGAACGGATCCAAGAACGACATTACAAAACCAGGCCTCACGCCAAATCTGCCAAGTTGGGCAGACAAAGTAATCAACAGAGAGGCTGTCGGAATCATTCTTGAAACAGCTCATCCTGCAAAATTCGGTGCGACAGTACAAAAAGCAACAGGAATGAGCCCGTCAATTCCTGACCGGCTGGAAAAAGTCATGAAGCTCGAAGACAAAGCAATTCCTATGGAAAACAACTACGAGAAATTCAAGGAATGGCTTTTAGAGAACTTGTAATTTGACAATCATCATCGGAATTGTTTTTTTAGGCCTTCTCGTTTTTTTGCATGAGCTGGGGCATTTTCTGGCTTCCCGTGCGTGCGGTGTTGCGGTCGAGGCTTTTTCAATCGGAATGGGGCCTGTTATTCTTCACAAGGAATGGCGTGGAACTGACTGGCGACTTTCACTTCTTCCCTTCGGCGGCTACTGTGCCATGAAGGGCGAGAAGGATTTTGAGGAAGCATACAGGGGAAACTCGCAAATCGCAGGCGATTCATTTTACGGAGCAAAAGCATACAGGCGGGCAATTATCGGCTTTGCAGGGCCTTTTGCAAATTTTTTATTTTCTGTTTTTGCCTTTTCCGTCATTGCCATGACCGGCTACACATATTTTTCTGCCTCAAATCAGATTCGGCTTGTCACCGAAGAATATCCGGAGCTGCATTCAGCAGCGGCGGACGCTGGCATTTTAAGCGGAGATAAAATCTTAAAAATCAACCAGAAGGAAATTTCAGATTTTTCTGACATTTACACGGAGGTTTCCCTTCACGGTGACGAGGACATTTTGGTTTTGGTAGAGCGAAACGGCGAAAAGCTGGAATTCACGGTTCACACGGACTTGAACACAAAGACTGGCGAAGGAAAAATCGGAGTCATGAGCGAGCCTTCTTCAATCGAGCAAAAGGAAGCGAAGCGATATCCATTCTTTCCGGCCCTTGGAAGGGGATTTTCTGAAACCTTCAATCTGATTTATCTTTCAATAAAAGGAATCGCCACACTTTTTAAGGGAGCCGAGCTGACAGAAAGCGTCGCCGGACCTGCCAGAATCACGACAATGCTAGGCGAGACGGCAAAATCCGGCTTTTCGTCGGGCTTTAGAAACGGAGTCGCCTCTGTCCTGCAATTTATGGCCTTAATCAGCGTTTCGCTTTTCATTATGAATCTTCTTCCGATTCCGATTCTTGACGGATTTTTAGTCCTCACCTCAATCATAGAAGCGATTTTCGGCTTAAAAGCCTCGCCAAAACTTCGGGCAACAGTCCAATATATAGGTCTTTTTATAATCGCTCTTCTTTTCCTGCTTGCCATAAGCGGAGACTTCCGGTATTTTTTGGGAAGGTAAGCAAAATTATTGCGGAAAGAAAAATAAAAAAGGCCTTTCTCCCCCTCATTCCACAAAAGGCCAAAATATAGTAGAATACTTCTTATGAAGCACGAAACAAAATTTCCATTTCTAAAACATATATCAGCATTCATAGCCGGCCAGCTGCACAAGGATTTTACAAGAGCCACACTGGTCGCTTTCTTAATTTTCAGCTCTCATCTTTCAATTCTCAGTTCTCAGTCTCATGTCTCAACTCAGTCGCACTCAGGCACAGTCACGAATGTCGCTTTTCTTGAAGGCTCTGACGGCTCAGTTTTTTCTGCAGGAAACGATGGATTTTTAATCAAATGGACAGAAGACGGAATGGGCGAGCATTATCAGATTTCAGATTTACCTGTCAAAATGATTGCCCGAAGCCCTAAGGAAAACGAAATCGCTGTCTACGAGACGGACGGGGCGAGCTTAAACAGGGTTTCTGTCTGGAACTGGAAGACTCTGACCAGAAAATACGCATTCCGCTTCACTGACTCACTCACCAGCCTCACCTACTCTGCAAAAGGGACATACATCATCTGCGGAACGGCGAGCGTAAGCGGAGCTTTTTTCTTGAACAGCACAAACGGCGCCATTGTCAAAAACAAAATCAAGGAAAACACTGGGGTCGTAAATTTCATTCAAACATCAGACTCAGAAAAATCTGCAATTATGTACTCCCCGAAAGGTCTTCTCACCTACTACAATCTTCAGAACGGACAAGAAAAAGCAAAATTCAACACGGAATACGATTTAACTCAGTTCTGCCTTTTTAACAACGGAGTTTTCGGAGCGGGAGTCAGAAACAACTCAATTTATGTACTTCAGGCGGTAACAGGAAGCACATTAGGCTCATATCCGGCTCAGAGTCCAGTCTTAATCGGCTCAAACTCATCAAAAGATTTGTTTTACATCACGAACGAAAGCAGGCAGTTTAAGCTCTACAAAATCGCAAACGACAGGAACAAGGCTGTAATTGCTCCTGAATTGCAGAGAACTTTCTCAGGTCTCAAAACTGGCGAGCAAATCGTCTGCGCAACGCTGGCTGGACAAGAAATTTATGCCGGAACAAATCAAGGAAATCTCTACAAATTTGATTATGCAAAGGCAGAGCGGGTTGATGTTCAGATGGCACTCACCGACAAAATGTACGACAAAATTTATGACATCGCTTCTGTCGGAGAAGATTTTTACTTTCTCACGCCGACTTCAATCTTCAAATCATCTTATGACTCATCAAACATCGACAAAAAGGCGGCAAACTCAGGCTACACAAATTTAATTCCTTACGGGCAGGACATAATTCTCTGGTCGAAGGAGTCAAAAAAAGCAGTCGTCCTTCTTGAAATTGCAAGCGGAAGAATGACGCAGCTTTTCGCTCCAGAAGGAACCCTTCAGGTCTTAAAACTATACGGAAATTCATTGATTTCTGTCGAGTCAAATTCAAGCGTAAACCTTTTTGATATAAAAAATCCCAAAAAACGCGAGCTTTACAAGGGAACGAGCATTCAGGACGCAATTCTTTTCAACGAAAATGATTTGTATATCGCAAAATCAAGCTCTTCAAGTCCGGCGGTTCCGCTTCTGTATGTAAATGTAAACACGCAGGAAACAGTTCCGCTAAAAATAAACGGGAATGTCGCCTACTCGCTCACCTATGACTACGAGAACAATGGTCAGGAATTCTACGGAATAACGATTTACACTTCATCCCAGACAAAAAAACTCACCACATCAATTTTTGCATACAAGCCCCAGACAAAAACATCCCGCTATCTTCTTTCAATCGCAGATGAAGACAGCGAGGCTTTTGCACTTCTCTCTAACAACATTCTCTACACTAACATCGGAAAAACACTCGCCCGTTCATATAACATCTCAACAAGGCGAGATTTCCAATACAGAAGAAGCTCATCCATGCCGATAAAAATAGCAAAGAATCAGAGCAAAGTCGTAGTCCTGAACAGAGACGGAGGGGTTAGCTGGTACAATCCGAATTTAAACAGCGTGCTCGCCGACTGGTATCTTACGACCGACGGAAGCTGGTTTGAATTTTAGAGTTTTTGGAGAATTTTTCTTTAAAAATTTTGGAGATTGCATTAAAATATAAAAAGATGAAAAAAATTTTTGTCAAAGTTTTCGTATTTTCAATTATTCTCTTTTCATCCTTTACGCTTCCCTGGGTTGAGGACGCGTTTCTTCTTGTCGAAACAGAAAATCCGAAAAAAATCCAGCAGGCAATCGAAACAGACTATTCTTTAAAAGATTTTACCCGCTACAAAGAAAAAGAAAACCTTCTAATGGCGGCGCTAAAATATGCCCGCGCAAACGAAGTCATTGACTTGCTTTTGCACGAAGCCAACATCTCCCCGGACACAAAAACAAAGGACGGTGTCACGGCTCTTATGTACGCCTGCCAGTACGAGACGGACATTGACGCTGTTAAAAATGTCCTTATCACCGACGCGCGAAAAGACTCAAAAAAAGCAAAGAGAATTCTTACAACCGATAAAAATGGCGAAAACTGCTTTGACTATGCCAGAAAAAACGAGACTATAAGCACGGAAGTCCTTGAACTTTTAAGTATGTACGCTCAGGAGCCTGTAAAAGAGACTCAGGAAGCCGAAGAAGTGCCTGAAGAGGAGCTTGAAGAAGAGCTTCCGCTACAAGAGCCTGTTGAAGAAGTCGAAAATCTTACAATCGCCGAGGCCGAAGAAGAAGAAGCAGAGGTTCTTGAAATCGCAGAGGCAACAGAAGATTCTGTCGAAGAAACAGCTCCTCTTCCAGAAAAAAATACGCTTTTGGATTTAGGCTCAATTACTTCTCCCTCAGTCCTTCCAGAAAGCATTTATCTTTACGACTATGCAGACGACAAATACAAGAGCCTTGCTATTCCTTCAGCTTTGATTGCGGCAGAAGAGGCTGCCAAGCATTTTATTTCCGAGGCAAACAAAAGGGACGACGAAGGCAGAACTAAACTTATGATGGCGGCAAAAGACGGTGACATTGCCCTTATCGAAGACTTGCTTTATTCCGGAGCACAGATTAACGCAAAGGACAATGAAGGCTGGACAGCCCTAATGTATGCGGCCCGCTTCCAGAGCAACAGTGATGTAACAAAACTCCTGCTTTACAAGGGAGCTGAGCGAAGCTCAAAAAACAAGTACGGTCTTACGGCTTTAATGCTCGCTTCTGCTTACTCAGAAAGCGCGGGTGTCGTTTCGGTACTTCTCGAAAGCTACAATGCCTCATCTGACGAAGCGAGAGCGGCTTTTTCTTACGGAATTTCAAACTACAACAAGCCGGATGTTCTTCAGGCGTTTTTAGACAAGCGGGTTCCTCTTAACATTCCTTACGAGGGAAAAACCCCGCTTATGACAGCCTGCCAGACAAATAAAAATACGCAAATCATCGAATGGCTTCTTAAAAACGGAGCGTCAAAATATCAGGTAGAAGCGGCAACTGGCAAAACAGCCTTCGACTATGCAAAGGAAAACAAAAAGCTTCCCCATAATGTCGCATACTGGTCACTAAATCCTAATTCTTAAGCTTCATCGCAGTAGCTCAGAATGACGAAAAGGAAAAAAAATGAGAATCACTGGTGGAAAATTAAAGGGCAGAATCATAAAATGCCCGGACGGAATCATAAGGCCCGCAATGGACAGAATGAGGGAATCAGTTTTTGCGATTTTGGGAAATCTTGACGGAAAATCCTGGCTTGACCTTTTTTCAGGAAGCGGAACCATTGCGATTGAGGCAGTTTCACGAGGCTCAAAGTCCGTCCAGCTCTGCGAAAAAGACAAAATCAAGATAAAGCAAGTCCTCGAAAATGTTTCTGTTACCGAAAAAGAACTGGGTGTTAAGATTGGCTGCCATTTTATGGCGGTAGAGCTTTTCGTAAAAAGGTGCCGCGATACCTTCGACTACATTTTTCTGGACCCGCCCTTCCCTTACAAATACAGGCTTGATTTACTCAAAACGATTGAAAGCCGGAAGCTTTTAAAAGAAGGAGGCTTCGTAATGATTCACTTTCCAGAAGAAGATATGCTCCCAGAAACAATCGGAAGTCTTACCTTAAGGGACAAGCGCATTTACGGCAGATCAATCGTGCATTTTTACGGCCTAGAGCCAGCGACAGGAGAGAAATCTTAAGATTGCTTTTTTGCCCGTTTTTTTGGAACAATAAGCGAATAGGTGATGTTTTTTTCGATGGTTTTTCCAGCCTCAAGATCAATATTCCAGCAGAGACTTGCCATAAATGAATTTCCGGTGATTGTAAGAGCATCATTTGAGGAAGAAGGACGGCGGAAATAAACAAGATTGCAAACAAGGTCACAGGGGTCATTTGGGTCATATACGAATGAAATGTCGTTTGAAGTGTCAGTTATTAAAATTGGATCGGTAATTTTTTTTGCTATTTTCGGGGAGTCCTTTAGTTCAAGCTCGCTTTTTTCGCCGTTAGAAATTGCTTCAACCTTGTAGGAGTTAGCCTTTACCGAAGAAAAATCTGTCTGCGCATAGTTTGACTCAACCACGAAAACGCCCTTTATGTCGAAGGGACTTTCATTTTTGAGAATGTAGTTCACAGTCAGGCTGTCAGAATAGGCTATGTATTTTTTTGAGAGGGTAACATTTGCCTTTATCGGGGAGAAGAGCCCGGAACCAGACAGCTTTATTTCGTGCCTGTGGGCGTCAAAATCCTCCTGTTTAAAAATCACCTGAGAGAAGATTCCGTTTCCGCTCGGATTTCCTTTTTTATACTCAGCAAATTCCTCCAGCGTAAAAAGATGATCAATAAAAAGACCTCTCTGATATTTATCGTCGATTTTGTCAAACTGCTTGATTCTTCTCGGTGAATCGGCATAATTTCCGGTATTGCGGATTATGTCAAGCTCAGAAATTTGAGAGCCGTGCAAGGAAATACAGGCATTATACTGCTTCATTGCGCAAATATATTCGTTAAAACCGTCTCCGTTGTAATCATAGCTTGAAACGCTTTCTTTAAATGCCCCGTTCTGAGACTCACGGACCAGTTTTTCAGCCTCAGTCAGGCTTCGATAAGCGTGCTGCCTTACAGCATTGTTTGCAAAAATTCCGTCAGGGTCACAGATATAGCCTTCGCCGTTCTGGGCAATCCAAAGTTTTTCGCGGGCTACCTTTCGTCTGGCCTTGTCACCCTTGCACTGGTTTATCAGCAGGGAAATATAGAGCATACGGTTGTACAAGGCTTTGTTTTGTTTATATGTGAGGAGAAAGTCAAAAATTGTCGGCGGACAGGCACTTGAATTAGATTCCTCGTAGGCCTTTTTGGCCCATTTTGCCACATCCGACTGGATTCCCGCCGGAATATATGAAGGAACACGAGTCTGCTCACGATGAAGATATTCGATTGGGAGCGTGATTTTTACAGAATCAGGAAAATATTCTTTCGCGGCCACAAAAAGCTTGTCGAGCCATTTTGACTCATAGAGCTTTTTGAACTGCCCCTCTTCGATTTTTATCGCAACGACACGCTCATCAGTGAGAGAATTATAAGAATCATCCTTTGTGAGATAATTTACAGTGTCAAAAAGGTTCCGCAGATACTCCCTGGGAGCGATAAGCATGTTTGGAATGAATTCCCGGCTGACGGAAAGCACATTAATGCTCTTACCCTGCTCCGTTACCAAAAGCGGCAAATAGATCGGAAGAGCGTCGTGTAGGGAAAGAGTGTAGATCTCGGTGGTCGC
>CALGGS010000209.1 GCA_937915735.1 uncultured Treponema sp. | reverse complement strand
ATTTTAAATTGCTTGAAGAAAAGTGTAGAGAGTACAAAAGTAAATAGCAAATTGCAAAAGAAATTTATCACTAATTTACAGATGTTTATATATAATTATAGATAGTTTTATAAGATATTATAATATAAAGATTTAGACAGTTTATTTTATTCAGATAGTTGCATTTTTTCTTATCTCGTTTTAGAATATTTCATAAATATTTGTAGGCAGTTTGTTGGCTGTGCCGGAGGTCAATATGAGCGTGAAAATTCGTGAGCAGAGGGGAAAGCTGTACCTTGATGTCTATCAGAATGGTGTGAGAAAATGGGAGTCGCTTCACATAACTTTGAGCGACGACAAGAAGCAGAACAAGGAACTTTACAGGCTTGCGGAGGCCTGCCGCTCAAAGCGGGAAGCGCAGCTTCTTGCCGGAGAGTGGGACATTAAGACTGACGGCGCGGGTAGAATAACGCTTGTTGCTTACATCAAGAATCACGAGAAAAATCACGCGAATCCTAACACCCTTGAAACGCTTATCCACCACATCAAAAACTACGAGAACGGCGCGACTATCCAGATCGGGCAGGTTTCATCAAAATGGATTGAGGGCTTTCAGCAGTATCTTTTGTCCTCAAAAATGAACAACGGAAAGCAGATTTCGCAGTCTTCGGTGGGCGCATACATGAAGCTTGTCCGTGCGATATTCCGCAAGGCCACGGCAGAGGGAACTATTACAAGAGACCCGATGGCAGCGGTTTCAGTCACTAAGGTTATAGACCCAGATATGGTTTTCTTGAGTGCTGATGAGGTGAAGAAGCTGGCGGATTTTGTTCCTGATTCTGACTTTGGGAAGGAAGTCCGGCGGGCGTTCTTGTTCAGCTGTTTTACCGGATTAAGAATTTCTGACATAAAGACACTTACCTGGGGAATGATTGAGAAGTCCCCGGCACAGATAATTAAGCGGCAGAAAAAGACAAAGAACCCTGTTTACATACCACTGAACAAAAGTGCGACCGCATTGATTTTTGACGGAGCGGAACATCTCCCGGATGATTTTGTATTTTCCCTGCACGAGCAGAAATACGAGGGAAAAGGTTACAGAACTCTTAAACAATGGGCTTATGATGCTGGAATTACAAAGAAAATCGGCTGGCATACGGCGCGGCGAACATTCGCAACACTTACGCTTGGATGCGGGGCAAACCCTGTTACTGTCGCCCGTCTGCTCGGACATACAGGCCTCAGCCAGGTGATGAAATACGCAAAAGCGACTGACGAGATGAAAAGAAAGGCTGTCGAAGCCCTGCCTGAGCTTGTATAAAGTGATACGAGACCCGACGGTGATATATCGGTGTTCGATACCGTGTACACGGTGTTAGACACCGTATAATGACCGTTCGACACCGTATATACGATGTCGAATAACTCTAAATACTAAATACTTAACTCTAAATACTAAATTTAAATACTAAATACTTAACTCTAAATATACACTCTTAACGCAGGGGCGTGTGTGCGTTGATTTTCTGTGACTTGATTTCAATACTGCAATAATCCTAGCCAATACCTTGCGTGCTTTCCTTTTCCAGTTTAAAGCACAGTGCCTTGTAGTCCTCGACATTCCCGATGATGATCTTCTGGAACTCAACCGGAAGCCTGTAGATGTCCTCTGCAAGTTTCAGGATTTCGGGCGGGGGAAGATTGTTAAAAGATTCGTGCGATTCTGTTTTTAATTCGCCTGATATAAGCCAGCGCAAATCCACATTCAAAGCATCTGCTATTCTCAAGGCTGTGTCTGCGGCGGGCACAGTTCCTCTTCGTCTCCAATCCGTAAAAGCTTGATTTGTTACTCCTACGGTTTTCGCAAATGCAGTTCTTTTTAGATTCTTTTTGACCAATTGTTCTTCAATACGGTCTACAAAAGCTGTTCCTGCGGTATTTCCCAAGTTTTTCCTCGCTTTTTTAATCATCGAAAAAAAAATCAGCATTTGCTACAAATTTTTGCTTGACAGTTTCAGCAAATGCTATTATTCTAAACTCAAGTTCAGCAAATGCTGAATAATTCCGAACAGGGTACCCTGTTCGCAGGTCTTGACAAAGAGCTGCGAAAACTCGCCACAAAGTGGCTCGTTTTCGGTGGATGTGTCCATGCCGGTGGATGCATGAATGAAATTGTAATTCTGAGGTCTGTAAAGGCAGGCGGGAAATTCCGGCAAATTACCCGCGCACACTGTTCTTGAAGACCTCTTTTTTTACGCTCATGCAGGAGAGTAATCCTGCGGCTTACGGTTGGCTACCGTGAGTGAGAAATAACCTCGGGATTTGGAGAACCCATAAACCAAGGGGGAGTTCCGTTTCTGAGGTGCGGAACATTCTGCCAGCCAGCAGACCCCTTGATTTATGGGTTTTTTATTGCCCGTCAAAAAGCGGAAGGAGAAAAGTACATGACCAAGCAGGAAACGACTACCGAAATCCAAGCTGTTCAGACTTGGGAAAACAGCGATTTTGGAACAGTTCGGTCTGTAATGCAGGAAGGTGAACCTTGGTTTGTTGCGAAAGATGTCGCCTCAATTCTCGGATTCAAGCAAGCAAATGATATGACAAAGCGGCTTGATGAAGATGAAAAGGGTCGGACGATTAGTCCGACCCTCAGGGGAAATCAAAAAGTTCAAATCATAAGTGAGAGTGGACTTTATCACGCAATCTTTATGAGCAGAAAAACAGAGGCTAAAACCTTTCGCCGCTGGGTTACGGAAGAAGTGCTTCCCGCGATACGCCGGACTGGTTCCTTCGGACCGGCCGCACAGCCAATAACTCTTGAAGAGTTTGAAAAGTTTGCGGACAGGGTGACAGACCGCATTTCTGCACTTGAGCAGAATGTTGTCAGGACCAACGCGATAAAATCTGACGAGCCTGATTTTTCGGATGCACGAGAAAGTGTCGTAGCCCTCGTGAAGAAAGCCGCAAAGGAAAACTGCATGAGTGAGCGCGAGGTATGGAGCGACCTTTACCGCAGCTATGAAAGAACAACCGGAATTCCGCTTATGAAAAGCGCAAAGGCACTGAACATGAGCGTGATTTCCTATGTGGATGTCATCGGACGAATGGAAAGCCTTAATCGTTTTGCAGAGCAGGTGCTCTGGTTTGTCTAGGCATAAAAAAACGCCCTGTCAGGGCGAGCAAATAAAACTTCTTTGAGGAGGAATCCCCGCACTTCATTTCCGTCAAGACCTGTCGTGCGGGGCAAGCTAACACGCTTATGAGTGATGTTAACGAAAAAGACGCTGTTAGTAAAGACAGCGCAGAGGGTGCGAACAAAAGACTTTCAGAGCTTTTGGGCGCAATGGACAATCTCCATTTCAGAGTCCTGAAGGTGGAGACAGACGGCTTTGCCTTTGAGCTGAGCATTCGCTCGGTACGCCGTGAAGACGAGGCTTAGGATGCTTGCGGGAGGGGCTTGCATGATTACTGAGACAGATTTTCTGCGTTCGCTTTTTGAAGCCTACGCAGAGGGAAAACTTACGAGGAACGCTTTTGAGTCGTATTTCAGCGAATGGCAGAAACGGCACGGAGTGAACTTCGACTGCAAGGGGAGCGCAGACAGCAAGGGTGTCTATGTGCACTATAGGGGCAAGAAAGCGACCATACAGGGCAATTTGCTTGTTTGGTGCGCTGGAATCAAGGCCGCAAGGTTTGGCAGGAGACAGCTTGACTGGCAGAGCGCAAAGAGTGTGTTTGAGTTCCGCCGGAAGGTGGACTTTGCGCTCCTCAAAGAAAAACTGTGGAAAGGAGGCTGCGGATGCAGGGAGCTAACGCTGTAAAGCTGAACGAAAGACCTGTCAAGGTCGGTCGTGTGGCAGAAATCACAGGGTATTCGGCTGGCTATATTTATCAGTTGGTGAGCGCGGGAAAAATCCCGTTCCACAAGCACGGCGGAGCCGGAACAAAAGGAGCGGTGAGATTCTACGAAAGTGAAATCACCGACTGGATTAAGAACGGATGGGGCTTTTCTCCGTCGCAGGACGACATCAGTGCGCAGGCAGAGAAAATCCTGGGAGAAAGAGCATGACAGCTGCAATTAGAAGGAACCGGGCAAGGATGAAAGGAACTGAGCAGACAGTCCATGAATCTGTGGTTCTGAAACAGGTCGAGGAATGGCTTACGCTCCGGCATATATGGCACATGAGGTGCAACAATGCGGCGGGCAAGGCTCAGAGCGGTCAGTTCATGCGGTCTTTCACTTGCAATGGACATGCGGTCAACGGTGTTTCGGACATCTATGCGGTCAAGAACGGCACTTCGATCTGGATTGAGTGCAAGAGACCGGTGGGCGGTAAGGTTTCGGAGGCACAGCGAAATTTCCTTGATGCGATGAACAGGAACGGGGCTGTGGGAATTGTGGTCAATTCCATCGAGAGCCTTGAAGAGCAGCTGAGAGAGGCAGGTGTTTTATGAGCGAGGTTGATTTTGATGAAGTAAGGGCGGCTGTCAGGCCGGTCTTTGAGGAAATGGAAGCCGACATCAGGAGGGAGATGAAAAATGGACGGTCAGAATGAAATTGTGTGGAAAGTGATTCCGCAGACCTGCGGACTTTATGAGGTGTCTAACTTCGGAGATGTAAGAGAGGCTGGAGTTGGAAATGTGCTTACAGTGAGCGTAAACAGCAAGGGATATGCAATCGTATCTCTTCCAAAAATTAAGAAGATGCTGACTGTTCACCGTGTCGTTGCTGAGATGTTTGTGCCGAAACCGACAGGAAACGGAAACAGGCTCGATAGCTTGCAGGTAGACCACATAGACGGTGCTCGGCTGAACAATGATGCGCGGAATCTTCGCTGGGTGACTGCGAGTGAGAACCGGAAGAACGCACACCGCCGTGGTAAATACCACATGCACACCGGAAAGGCAATAAAACGGATCTGCATCAAGACCGGAGAGGTTCAGGTGTTCGATACGCTGATTGAAGCTGCGGCGAGCGTAGGAATGGGCTGGTCCAGCGTTTCTGAAAGATTGCAGACAGGCAGACCGACAAAGAGCGGCTACCTTTTCAAATACACGAAGAAAAAGACAAAGGAGGAAAAACAAGATGGTCAAGACTGAGGAAATGACAGATTTCGTTGAAAAGGTCATGGAGATGCGAAGGGTGCAGAAAGAGTTTTTCAAGACAAGAAATTATGCGGCAATGCAGCTTTCAAAATCTCTTGAAAAGGACATGGACGACAGGGCTGGAAAACTGATGAGTCAGTTTAAGGCAATGGAGCAGGAAGAACAGGATGCGCAACAGCCTGGATTATTCGGAGAAGAAGCCAATGCCTGAGTTTAAGCTTCGCTACCACCAGCAGGCCGTGGTGGACGCTTGCCGCGATATTCTCGCTGGCGGGGAGATTACGGAAATCGTCCTCTCGGTTACGCCGGGCGGTGGAAAGAGCTTCGTTCCCGTGATTCTCGCAGAGAACCTTATCCCGAAAATCGCGGACAGAATCTGCTGGGTTGTTCCGAGGAACGCGCTTAAATATCAAGGCGAGGGAGAATTCTCCGACCCGAGGTGGAATACGGACAAGAGAGTAAGAGCCGCAGATAACGGCGACGACTTGTCCAGGGGGCTTCAAGGATATGTCACGACATATCAGGCAGTCGGAATGAATCCTGACTGCCATGCGACGGAGTTCAGGAAGCACAGGTACATTCTGTTTTTGGACGAATGTCACCATGTGGCGGACGGCTCTGAGTGGCATAAGGCACTTGAAGCAATGGTGAAGAGTGCGGTTCTTGTCGTAAAGGCAAGTGGAACGCTCTCACGCGGGGACGGACAGAAGATAGCTTTTATGGCTTACAAGGACAGTAAGCCGGACCTATCAGGCACGGCAAACCGCCGGGTAATCATCTACGGAAGAAACAGGGCGATAGCTGACAAGGCAATTCTCCCGGTTGATTTCCGGACGATGGACGGCGATGCCGAATGGGAAGAGCAGGACGGCTCACGAGGTGAGTCAAGGCTCTCAGGGGAAGACAGCGCAAAGGCGTTGTTCACCGCACTTCGCACAGGCTTTGCGGACAACCTTCTGGACGCTGCATTGGACGAAATCCGTCTTATGCGTTCGGATTATCCCGAAGCAAAGATGCTTGTGGTAGCACCGAACATCGAGGTCGCTAAAGCATACCACTCGCATCTTGCGGACTGCGGATATGAAACACGCATTGCGACGAGCGAGGACACACCGCTTGCACGGCGTAACCTTGATGACTTCAAACGGGGCGTTTACCGCGTTCTCGTTACGGTCGCTATGGCTTATGAGGGGCTGAATGTGCCGGAGGTGGCCTGTATTTGCTGCCTCTCGCATATCCGCTCTGTGCCGTGGCTGGAGCAGTGTTTCGCTCGTGCGAACAGACTTGCTCCCGGAAAGAAGCGGGCGGTCTGTTTCGCTCCGGCTGACTGGGCTTTCAAGAAAGCGGTCGGAATGATTAAACGAGAGGAGCTTGTGCCTCTTTCGGACGGTCAGCAGGAACTTTTCGGCGGAGAGGAGAAACGAGGCGAAGGAAACGGAAGCGGGAACGCAAGACCGTGGATAATTCCTCTTTCTTCCAGCGCAGAGGGGGCGGACGACACAAGGGCTGAGAAAAAGGCTGAACTGCCGCCTTGTCCGCCGAGCGAAATGGAAAAGATACTTCGCAAGAACATAAACGGCATCATAAGCAGTTATCTTGCGACAGTGAACAACGGAAGCAAACAGGCTTACAGCAGAATGCTGTACCGCAGGTTAAGGCTCGTGGTTTCTAAGCCGGTCTCAGAAATGACTGGTAAGGAGCTTGAAAAAGTATGGATCTGGCTCCGCCGGGAATACGGCGGTGACAAGAAATAAAAGTCTTATTCCTCAGGAATCTTGCTAAAGAGCCTTGAAGAATAAAGTCACAACCTTATGCTACGACAAAGACGGCAGACAGCCGCCAAGGAGAAAAAAATGGAAGAAGTAAGCACTTCACAGAAAAGAGTGAGAATCAACCTCTCACAGACAGCAAAAGGCCTTGTTCAGCTTGACATCACGGCTGAATCAGAGAGCGTGGAAGAATCAAAGAAAATCCTTTCAGAAGCAATCGATTCTGCCCGTGCAGTCATCAAGGAAAAAGGTATGACGGAGGTATCTGCATGAACGAGAATGTGACTAAAGCATTGACTGTGATTGATAACGCAAAAAAGAACGGTGCGCTCGCTTTTGTTACACGAGAAGATTGTATGTCTGTTACTCCGCTTTACAAGCCGGAAGTGACAATCATCCAGCTCAAACTGCCAAAGGCTCAGAATGACCCGGAGGCAGATGTTTACAACATTCAGGGAAAGTTCATGCCGAAGCGTGAGATTGTAGACCGCATTGGTGAGGCTACCGGGCTTGAATTCATCCGTGAAGGCTGCCGCTCCTGGACTGAAACCAGAGAGGACGATGTATGCGGCAAGCGTACTGTGTACATCAGTGAGCAGCAGGCAAAGAAACGCATGAGCGACGGCTCATACCGTACTTCAAGCGTACAGGCTTACGAATTCGACCCGGTTCTCCGTGCAATGGACGATTTCAATGTGACTGAGATGACTCCCGAAGCAAAGAATATGAAAAACCGCTTCGGAAAAACTCTTGGTAAGGCAATCTTGGAATATACGAAGGTTGCACGGCAGAGAGCGGAAACAGGCGCACGACTGCGTGTTATTCGTGAGCTTACAAATATGCCGACTGCATTCTCAAAGGCTGAGGCAGAAAAACCGCTTATTTTCGGCAGAATCGCACAGAACACAGATTACATCTTGCAGACACCGGAAGGTCGTGCAATGGCATCAGCTCAGGCTCTGGGTGTTGATGTAGCTTCACTTTTCGGCGGTCGGAAACTTCCAGCGCAGGAAACAGAAACACCAGCTCCTGCAATTCCATCGAATGAACCTGCAGAAGCTCTGCCGGAAACTACAGAAGTGCCGGTCGAATACGAGGACTATTCAGACGAGGGTGCAGAAGCCGCTTTTGATTCTCCACATAGTTCTGAACCGGAGAGCACATCTTCTTTGGCAGAACAGGCAGCAGGAGCTGCAAAAACTACTTCGCCAGATGTGAACGAGTTTGATGCTCTTACACAGTCACTGGAGCAGTGGATTAGTACATACAAAGACCTTTTGGACGGAAAACTTAAAAACGGCGTAAATCCGTATCAGATGGCTCTGGATGAACTCGATGAAAACAATTTCAACGCATCTGTTGAATCTCGAAAACTGATGATTCAGCGCGTGAAAGATTTTCTTAAAGCAAGGGGAGTTTCATTATGATAAAAGTTGCTCATATCGCAGATTTGCACTGCTGCAGGGAACATCAGGAAGAGGCATTAAAATCACTCCACTTCCTGGCACAAAGTATAAAAAAATCCCCCGTGGATTTAGTAGCCATAGCGGGGGACACTTGGGATGCTTCGATGCTGAATACCGAGGCAAGCGGCTTCAACGGCTTTGTTGACGCGATTCGTGACATCGCGGACGAAGCCCCTGTTGCCATGATTTACGGAACGCCAAGCCATGACACCGACGGCTCGCTGGAGGTGTTCCGCAAAATCAACTGCGGACATTCTATCACGGTTCTGGAACCGGCGCAATCATACCTTTTGTTAAACGAAGGTGTAGTTCTTGATGACGGAAAAGCGCACCCGGAAGCAAAGGCTGTAATTTTGGGTGTACCAGAGCCTCGGAAAAAGTATCTGCTTGCAAATGCAACAGCAGGTAAAGACGAAACCGAAGCGTTGCTCCGCTCTTCAATGCAGAAACTCTGCTTTATTCTTGCGGCTAAAAGGCGCGACCATGCGGAGCTTCCTTGCGTAATGCTCTATCACGGAGATGTTGCCGGATGCTCTCTGCAGAATGACCGCACTATTGAGCGTGGAACAGGTATTTCAATCAGTATAGATGATTTGTCTCAGATTGGGGCTGATTATTATGCACTCGGACATATCCATAAGCCACAGCAGGTCGGAACTCTTCCTGCTTATTACGCTGGCTCTATTTATCCGAAAGATTTCGGAGAAACTCATAAAGCCGGATTCAACCTTGTACAGATTGAGGGTGCGAAAATTGCGGCCAGCGTTGAGCGTGTGGAATTTCCTCATCCGCAGAATATGAAGATCGAAAGCGGGGCAGAATGCAAAATCAACGGTGAAGAAATCAAAGGTAAGCGGGTATGGCTTGAAATCACCTGCACAAAAGAAGAGCGGGTGATGATGAATGAGGATACTATTCTTGCTGACCTTCTTGCTCATGGTGCTGTTGAAGGTTCCCGTGTGACAATCTCCGATATTCCTGTTGAGACAGTCCGTGCGGCAGAGATAACGGAAGCAGCCGGTGTTTCTGAGAAATACAAAGTATGGGCGGAGAATTCGGGAATCGAACTTAAAGATTCCGTACTCAAAAAGATTGCAGAACTTGATACTGAAATCTCAAAAGACAGTGCAAAGGCACATGGTGCATGGGAACTTGTCAGCCTCAAACTCCGTGGGTCTACAGGAATTAAAAAAGGAATCGGAAAGGACGAAATCAGCATTGATTTTGATTCTTACGATTCCGGCCTTATCGCACTTACAGGAGAGAACGGCAAGGGAAAGACGACTCTTATAGAGAACTGCCACCCATATCCGCAGCTTCTTACTCGCAAGGGCAAACTGCAAGACCATTTCTGTCTTCGTGACAGCTTCCGTGAGGTTATATACCGTGACCGCGAAAGCAAGCGTATGGTTAAGTGCCTTATCCAGATTGACGGCGAGACTAAAAGCGGCTCCTGCAATTATTACGCATATACATCGAATGACGGCGGGGCAAACTGGGAAGCTGTTCCTGGCGTTGATAAGAACTCTGCGCCTTATGAAGACTTCGTGCTTTCTACTTTCGGACCTATGGAACTCTTCTTGCGCACTGCTTTCATCACCCAGAGACCGACGAAAAACCTTCCTGACCTCACTGATGCTACAGCCGGAGAGAAGAAAACGCTGTTCGTAGAACTGGCTGGAATCGATTATCTGCAGAAATTTGCTGATGCTGCTAATGACCGTGCAAAGACTGCGAATCAGACGGCACATGATGCTGAAATTCGTGCTCAGACACTTGAACTCACAGTAAGCCGCCGTGCAGATGTCGAAAATGCAATGAAAGAAGCCGAAAAACAGCTTTCTGAAAAAAATGCAGAACTTGAGAAAGTCACTGCAGACGGTAAGAAAGCCCGTGAAGAATTAAACACTGCACAGGAACGCGCTAACAAAGAACGAGACCGTGCTTATAGGGAATCAGAAGCAAGGGCTGATGCAGAAAAGGTTAAAGGCGAAATTGCAAGCATCGAGAGTGAAATCTTCAAGAATGAAAATGCCGCCAACGGAAAAGAAGCGAACGAGGCTCTGGTAAAAAAATATGAAGCTTTGCAGGAAACTGTGAGTGAAGAGCAGAAAAAGCAGAATGTGCTGAATGAGGAAAACTCTAAGCGCATGGCTGACTATCTCTCTCAGAAATCTGCCTATGACGATAAAGTTAGAAAAATTGAAAAGGGGCGTGATGAACTTGCAGACAAAAAGGCTTCTGTTGAGCGTGAGATTGCCAATGCTCGGAATGACATAAAACTCCACGAGCGTGATGCCGCTGAATTCAATGATACATGTCCGACATGCGGTCAGAAACTCCCGGCGGATAAAATCACCGAATTGACAGAGAAGCGTGATAACGCAAAGCGGGCAATAAAACTTATTGAGAATGGTATTGCGGAGAAAGAAAACTCTCTTGCAGAACTCAATCAGGAAATCACATCTCTTACGCAGGAAATTTCGGAGATTGCGTTTGAAGAGCCGATGAAACCGCAGACAAAAGTTTTTGACGCTTCTGTTCTGAATAATGCCGTTCAGGAAATGTCAAAAATCGACATCAATCGTGTGCGCACGGAACTTGAAACTGCAAAAACTGCGCTTGTGAGAATAGAGGGCTTGAATGCACAAATAGCTGACAAGAAAAAACTTCTTTCACAGGCTGAGAGTGTGGTTGAAAGGCTGGCTTCTGAAAAGGACCTGGAAGCCGGAAATGCACTGATTGATGCCCAGGTAAAGCATGAAGGTCTTTCTGCTCAATATACACGAGTGAAGTCAGAAATTGCTTCTCTTGAGACAACTATCGAATCAGCAAAGGTGAATCTTTCTGAGATTGACGGTCAAAAAGCTCAGCTTGATGAAGCTGAGAAACAGGCCGGTGAAGCAAAAGCAGAGAGCACAGAATGGGAGCTTGTCACTAAGGCATTCGGAAAGGACGGAATTCAGGCTCTTGAACTGGATGCACTCGCTCCTGGAATCTCAGAGACCGCAAACAACCTTCTGCACAGTGCCTACGGCGACCGCTTCACAATCAGCATTGAGACGACACGAATCGGCGGAGCTGGAAAGAAAACAAAGCAAATTGAAGACTTCAAGATTATGGTCACAGATGACGGTGAGACTACCACGCTTGAAAATAAATCGGGTGGTGAAGCCGTATGGATTAAACGCGCTATTTATGATGCTTTTGCGGTTATCCGCCGCCGAAACACTGGCTTTGCGTTCCTTACCTGTTTCCAGGACGAAACAGACGGTGCGCTGGACGCTTCTGCAAAGACAGCATACTGCCGGATGCTTGAGGCGAGCCATGAAGCAGCAAAGCTTCGGCACACAATCATTATAACACATTCCAACGAGGTTAAGGCTATGGTCGAGCAGAAAATCGCTATGGAGTGCTTATGACGCAGACTCGTGCGGACATGGCGGCGTACATAAAGGAGCATAAGGACTGCACTTTAAAGGATGCGGAACAATCTGCATTCCTTGCGGTGGAGTGGCTCCTGAATGCCGTCGCTTCCGGCGAGCGCGTGGAACTTCGAGGGTTCGGAACATTTTGCGTTATTGAATTGCCGGAACGCAGAAGCAATCTTAACGGCGGCTTTTCAGTGCCGAAAAGACATTCCGTTAAGTTCCGGCCTGCAGAAGCTCTGAAACGGCTCTGCGGAAAACTGTAAGAAACTGCGAGAAAAGGCTTGAAGAATAAGGTTGTTACCTTAATCTGTCAGCAGAAACTGAAACAACGGAGGAAATTATGAACATTTACAGTTTTTCACCATTCGGATATGAGGGTGCGCTGGTCAAGGTTGAAGCGGATCTGCGCAAAGGAATTCCTGCTGTAGACATTGTTGGGCTAGCGGACGGTTCTGTGAAAGAAGCCCGAGAGCGTGTGAAAGCAGCAATCAAGAACAGCGGATTTGATTTTCCGGAAGAAAGGGTTTTGATAAGCCTTTCTCCAGCTGATTTGAAAAAAGAAGGAGCTGTCTTTGACCTTGCGATTGCTCTTGAGATTCTCGACAAACAGAATCCTGTGGCACATGCAACTGACACCTGGCTCTGTTATGCGGAGCTTGAACTTTCGGGAAAGCTCCGGCCTGTACGAGGAACTTATGCGGCTCTTGAATCTGCTAAGGCTGCGGGTATTACAAAGGCAATCGTTTCAGCTGATGTGCCGTCTAGTGAGATTCCAGACGGCGTTACGGCTTACAAAGTTGATACGCTCAAAGCTGCTTATCACATTGCCACTTTGATAGATAACGGCAAGGTGCCGGATTTACCACGCATCAGAAACAACGGAATTACTTTTCCGCTTGAAGATGACGGGTCTATAGACAAAATACAGGACACTGCACTGCTTCGGGCGATGATGATTGCCGCAGCAGGTCGCCATCATCTGCTTGCAATCGGGAAACCGGGATGTGGTAAAACACTTGCTTTGCAGCACTTCCAGGCACTTCTTCCAGCCCTCACGGTTGAGGAATCACAGAGCGTAACAAGAATACACTCGCTGGCAGGACTTCTTCCTGCAAAAGATGAACTCGTGAAAGTGCCTCCGTTCCGTTGGCCGCACCAGACAGCGAGCATGGAAGGAATCTGCGGTGGCGGTGTGAATTGCAGACCGGGAGAGATTTCGCTTGCTCATAACGGAGTTCTTTTTCTTGATGAGGCTGCTGAGTTCAGAAGTTCTGTTTTGCAGATGCTAAGGGTGCCTATGGAAAGCGGAAACATAACGCTCTGCTGGGACGGACGCTCAACAACATATCCGGCGAAATTCCAGCTTCTTATGACGGCGAATCCTTGCCCGTGCGGAAACTATGGCGAAGATGAAAAAATCTGCCTTTGTTCAGGAAAATCTGTTGAGCAGTATTGGAATAAGTTTTCTGCACCGCTTTTGGACCGCATAGCAATAAGAGTTCATGCAACAGGGAAGGACGACGGAACAGAAAAACTTACTCTGGAGCAAATGCGTAAGAAAATCGCAAGAGCAACGGAAATACAGCGCAAGCGCGGAATGTACAACCAGCACATAACTCCGACTTACATCGGCTCATTCTGCACAATGGCAGATGATGCGAAGAACGCCTTTGAAAAACTAACGGAACTTTCGCCAAGAGGTCAGCGGAATGTACTGGTAGTTGCCCGGACAATTTCGGATCTGGACGGCATTGAGCTGATTCAAAAAGAACATATTGAAGAAGCCGTGAAACTCGCCACTTGGGAGATTTCACTTTAATCGGGTACAAACGCCTTTAGCAAGCGTTTTACATAGCAATTTGGATTGGCAAATCGGGAAGACGGTTGACAGTCGGACAGACGGCAACGCCGCAGTGATGGAACGGTAAGACATCGCAGGATTATCCCTTCCCACCCCCTGTGGTCTATAGGACAGCACGGGTTCGACTCCCGGCTGCGGCATTCATTCTTTTCATGGAGGTAAAAGATGAAAACAGAAAAAATCTTAATCGGTGAAATCGCGATGAACGAAGACCGTACCGAGGGCGGAAAAGGTGATATTGAATCGCTTGCCCGCAACATGGCTAAGTACGGTCAGATTAACGCGGTTACTGTGGTAGAGGATATATCCAATTCATACCGCTACCGTATCATTGCCGGACGGCGCAGATGTGCAGCCGCCGAATCACTGGGCTGGACTGAAATCCGTGCGGATGTCTACGGCTCCGACGAACTTGGAGCGGACAGCGAGGAGATGATTGCTCTTTCAGAAAACGCTGCTCGTGAGGAAATGAATGCAATCGATGAGGGTGTCCTTTATGCAAAGGAACTTGCAAAGGGAACTCCCGTGGAAGAACTTGCAGCTCTTTTCTGCCGTAACAAAAGCACTGTTTATCAGCGGGCAAAGCTCGCTCGGCTTGTTCCTGAGATGCGTGAACTGTACAAAGCCGGAAGAGTATCGCTTCATGTGGCCGCAATGGCTTCTGACCTGCCGGAAGAAGCGCAGAAGAAAATCGCTGATAAAGGTGCAAAAATCACCTATGGAACTTATGCAATCAGCGAATGGGATATCAAAGGCGAGATAAGAAACGCAAGCAATGATTTTCTGCACTGTCTAGGAAACTGCGAAGATTGTGTAGCTTGTTCAAAGCGTACACACTTTTCTGACAAGACACTTTTCCCGGAACTTGCGGAATCGGACGACAGATGTCTTGACCATTTCTGCTACTGCAAGAAATTTCAGGCACGCATTGAATCCGCATTCACGGAATTCAGCGAGCGTGAAAGAGGAAAGCCGGAAGTTGATGCCTGGGATGGTAGCCGTATCGTGACTACGGAAACTATCCCAGAAGGTATTAAAGTTTCCGGTCTCGAAATCACAGAAATTGAAGATGATGAAGATGACCTCGGCAATTATGACACTTATGACGAAGACGATATGCGAATCAAAAATCAGCTTGAAGCCGAGTGCAAGGTTGAGTGGGTGCCATGCTGGAATGGTACGGATTTTGAATTCGTTGAGCTTGCGAAGCGTTCTGATATCGATGCCCTGTATTACAAAGACGATGAAAAGGAAGACCAGTCTGAATCATGGCAGGAGAAAAGAAAAAGCAAGCTTTCTGACATTTTCAGAGCCGTGCCCGAAGAAAAACTTTCTGAAATCCTTGCTGATGACAAGCAGTATTGGGCTTGGGAAGATAAAGCTGGAAAAATCTTTGAGGAGAAGCTGCGCACCGCTGTTTCTACAAACAAAGATGATGAAAAAATCCTTGTTACTGAACAGATTGCCCTTCTGGTTCTTCTTTATTGTTCAGTCAAAGAAATCAAGGAAGCCTTGCCGGATGCAAAAATCGCAGATGATGACAGCGTTTACTCAGTGGCACTCTATGAAAAACTCTTAACACAAAGACGCGGTGATATGCTCCGGCTTCTTCTCAAATCATCTCTTAGTGGTTACAAAACGAAGCCTCATATTGACGGACTTGATAATTCTGACTGGCAGAAGATTTTTGAGCATCTTGATGTGGATCTTACAAAACTTCGAGACGAGGCCGCATTGGAATCAATAAAACCAGACGGACAATCTGATAATGCAGCAGAAACTTCGGAATCAGACGAGCCGGAAGATGTATCAGAACCTGATGAAGGAACAGAAGCAGATGAAGACGACTTCGGGGAATACGAAGACGATTCGGACGAATCTACCGACGGGGATGATGACTGGTCCGATGAAAACATTGTTTATGAAAGCTAAATAAAGAGTAAACAAAAGTAATGGGGAACGATTGTTCCCCTCAAAAGGAGTGTACCAA
>CALGGS010000208.1 GCA_937915735.1 uncultured Treponema sp. | reverse complement strand
ACCGAGATCTACACTCTTTCCCTACACGACGCTCTTCCGATCTCGTTACGGACGGAACAGCAAATATGCACCAAATGTTTTCCGACGAAAGCGAAGACACAACGAGCGGAAATCACGTGAGTCAGGCGTGGGATTGTCTTGGATTTATGACAAGCGACCACAAACTCTACGTTTGCCAAGCGGGACTTTCTGCTCGCTACGATTTTCCAGAAACAAAGCGCGGGAAATTTTCGCTCATTTTGGGGTACACGTTTGAATACGTCAGAAATGCGGGCGTGGACTCAAACGTGTACGAAGGCGGAAATATCGACTGGAAATATGACAACGGAAAATATGTAGTGGGCGATGAATCGTTTGATTCTTGGGAGGAATTAAAAAACAGTGCAACCGTTCAAAACGAAGTCAAAGAGCAAAAAGAAAAGTGGATTAGTGCCCTTCGTGACCAAGTAAATCATTACATTTCGGTTGGTTTTAAGTATTCGTATTAAGCGGTTTTGAAAAACGGTGGTTTTTGCAAAATCAAAACCACCAAAAAATCTCAAAAGTGAAACTATTTTTCAAAAAGACTTTTTACGATTTCTGAGGCTTCAAACGTTTTTACGTCGCGCTTTTCAAAAGACTCTTTGACTAAATCGTCTATTTCAAGAGAATTGTAGATTTTTTTTGCTTCTTCAAGACCTGTATTTTCTGAAATTCCAATAAAAGAGAGTGCTGATTTTACATTTTCTGGAATAAATTTTGTTTTTATGACTTCACCAGTCAAAATTTTTTTTTGCTCTATGGTTTTGTCAGATTTTCGTTGATTCGATTTGTGAAGGGGAGAATCAGTTTTTTCTTTCTGCTCAGGAACAAAGAAAAACTGAACCTTGGGAGAATCTTCTTTTTGTGCGGGAAGTTCTCCCTTTTCGAGAGCCTCGCTAAGCAAGGCTCCCAGCTTGTCATACATTGTCATTAGATAACGGTTCCGCTTGGAATTACGGCACCCTTTCGGATGACGATGATTCCGTCTGAACTGTAGAAATTTACTCCGCTTGGAAGTTTGTTTTCGCCGTCAGGATAGCTGTTTCCGTCAACATTGATTCGGACATTATCGCCAATCGCCGCATCCTTGTCGATGATGGCCTTTGCAATCTTGCAGTTCTTTCCGATTCCGATGTTTGGCTTTTTAGATTTTGCGTTTTCGCCTTTTTTGTCTTCGTTTTCGTAGAAGTCCGCGCCCATTGTGATGACTCCGCTAAGCTCACAGCCTTCATTGATAATCGTTCTGACTCCGATTACAGATTTTGTGATGCTTGCCGCATTGATAATCATACAGCCCTCGGAAAGAAGGGAATTTTCGATGTGAGGAGCTCCGTTTACTTTTGGAGGAGGAAGATTTCGCATGTGGGTGTAGATTGGAGCGTCTGCATCGTAGAAATTGAAGGGAGGAATGTCGTTCGTAAGGTCGAGCGTTGAGTTGTAGAAGCTTCGGATTGTACCGATGTCTTCCCAGTAGCCGTTGAAGATGTAAGAGTTTACTTTTTTGTCCTTGATTGCCCGTGGAATGATTTCTTTTCCGAAATCAGTGAATGAGTTGTCGAGCATTTCTTCCATTGTGGCTGCGTTGAAGATGTAAATGCCCATTGAGGCTAAATATTCCTTTTCTCTAGGTAAATTGCCGCGGGCTTTTTCCGGAATTTTCCAGTTTCCGCTTTTTAAAACATCGACAGAAGGCTTTTCGATGAATTCTGTGATTGCGTTTTTAGAGTCAATCTTCATAATGCCGAAGCCTGTTGCATCCCGCTCGACAACGGCTGTCGTTGCGATTGTAATGTCTGCCCCGCTTGCGATATGGCTGTCCATAAAAGCCTTTAAGTCCATTCTGTAGAGTTGGTCTCCAGAAAGGATGATGTAATGTGTCGGATTCTGAGAGCGGAAGTGAACCATATTTTTGCGGACTGCATCAGCCGTTCCTTCAAACCAGCCTGAGTGTTCGAGAGTCTGTTCTGCCGCTAGAATTTCTACGAAGCCTTTTGAAAAGTGGTCGAAATTGTACGAGCTTGTTATGTGATGATGAAGGGAAGCTGAGTTGAACTGAGTGAGAAGATAAATCTTTCTGTAGCCTGAGTTAATGCAGTTTGAGATTGGAATATCTACGATTCGGTACTTTCCTCCGAAGGGTACTGCTGGCTTGGAGCGTTCTTTTGTAAGAGGGTAAAGTCTTGTTCCTTTACCACCGCCCAAGATGATTGCCAAAACGCGAGGTTCTTTTGAATTTGCCATAAAATTCGCTCCTAAATTTAAATGATTATTTTAATCTTATTTTTAAATAATAAACCTAAAATTTATGAATTGCAAATGAAATTTTATCAGAAAAAAATGCTATAAAATGTGTATTGTCTGAGTTTTTTAGCCGATTATTAAAGAGAATAAATTTTTCAAATTTGTAAAAATATGTTTTATATGATATTATCATTCCATTGCGTTTGCACTGGGAAAGCGAGGGGTTATTCATGGCAAGAAATTTATTTCAGCAGACATTATTTCAACCAGGTCAGTTAAAAACAAAAGAGGGCGAATTCAAATTGCAGCTTGTCCATGAATTTGCTCCTCCTGTAGAAGAAGTCGTTGAGGAGGTCGTTCCAGAATACACGGGACCTACCGCTGATGATTTAAAGCGCGAGGCCGAGGCTTTTAAGGCTCAGTGGGAGCAGGAAAAGCAGAAAATGCTTTTTGAGGCTCAGGCTAAAGCAGACGAAATCGTTAAGAAGGCAGAGGACGCGGCTTTTGCAGAAGTAAAGCGCCAGACAAATCAGGCTCAAATCATTAAGAACGATGCAGAGCAGAATGCGGCCGAAATAATCAAAAATGCGCAGGAAGAAGCCTCTAAAATTGTTGAGGATGCCAGAACCGAACAGGAAACCTTAAAGTCAAACAGTCGTGCAGAGGGTTACAATCAAGGTCGTGAAGAGGGCTTTGCCGAAGGAAAGGGCGAGGTTGAACGCCTTGTCGAGCGGACTCACAAAATCTTAGAAGGCGTAATGGCTCGCCGCGAAGAAATCTTGACAGAGACTGAGCAGCAGATTGTAGAGCTTGTAATCTTAATGACCCGAAAGGTCGTAAAAATTATCTCAGAAAACCAGAAATCTGTCGTTATGGCAAATGTCCTTCAGGCACTCAAAAAAGTAAAGACTCGTGGAGATGTCACGATTCGTGTCAATATGGAAGATGTTAAGCTTACGAGTGCGCATACCGCTGACTTTATAAAGCAGGTTGAGAATATTCAGGGAATTACTGTTCTTGAGGATTCGACAGTTGACAAGGGCGGTTGCGTTGTTGAAACTGACTTTGGTGCAATTGACGCGCGAATTCAGAACCAGCTCAGTGAGCTTGAGACTGCGATTTTGGAAATTTCACCAGTAAAGACGATTCAGAAGGCAGAAAATGTTTCTGTAACAGAAGGCTAAAAGGGGCTTTTGGGGTGGGGTAAATGGAGCTTTTATTTAACAAATATCTGAATTCTATCAAAAATAAAGAGACAATTCTTTATACTGGGCATGTCACGGCTGTAAAAGGGCTTGTTATCGAAAGCAACGGACCGCGCTCTGTTATCGGCGAAATATGCACAATAAAAATCCCTTCACGAAAAAAAGAAGTTTTGGCCGAGGTTATGGGCTTTGAGGGAAACACCGTAAAGCTTATGCCTTACTCGGACACCACGGGAATTGAAATCGGTTGTGAAATCGTTGCCAGCGGGCATATTTTGCAGGTTCCTGTCGGAAAAGCTCTTTTAGGGCGAGTCTTGGATGCGACAGGAACTCCAATTGACGGAAAAGGTGCCCTTGATGTAAGTGAATATTACCCTGTTCTTGCCAGTCCTCCTGACCCAATCAACCGTCTTCCAATTAACAAGCGGATTGTGACAGGTGTGCGTTGTATAGACTCTCTTTTAACCTGCGGAAAAGGGCAGCGTCTTGGCATTTTTGCAGGCTCCGGTGTCGGAAAATCTACTCTCCTTTCGATGATTGCACGGAACACGAATGCCGACATAAATGTAATCGGTCTTATCGGTGAGCGTAATCGTGAGGTAAACGACTTTATTGAGCGGGATTTAGGCGAGGAAGGAATGAAGAGAAGCGTTATTGTCGTTGCCACAAGCGACACTCCTTCAATCTGCAGGCTTCGGGCCGCCTATGTTACGACCGCAATCGCCGAATATTTCCGTGACCAGGGAAAAGATGTCATGCTTATGATGGACAACATGACTCGTTTTGCTCACGCCCAGCGTGAGATTGGCCTTTCAACAGGCGAGGCGCCGGCGCAGCGAGGCTATCCTCCAAGCGTATTTGACATGATTCCAAAGCTTTTGGAGCGGACTGGAACTAATGACAAGGGCTCAATAACCGCCTTTTACAATGTTTTGGTTGACGGCGACGATATGGACGAGCCTATTACCGATAAAGTTCGCGGAACTCTTGACGGCCACATTGTTTTGAGCCGAAGTCTTGCCCAAGCCAGGCACTATCCTGCGATTGATGTTTTAAAATCTATAAGCCGACTTTCCCGCCGGGTTTCTGGTCGTGAGACTATCAAGGCTGCGACAAAAATAAGCCGTTTGATTGCGATTTATGAGGATAACCGGGATATGATTAGTGCGGGTGTCTATCAAAAGGGAGCTAATGCCGAAATTGACCTTTCAATCGATAAGCACGAGGTGATTGAGCAATTTTTGTGTCAGGAAGAGGACGAGCATTGCGACATTGAGGACACCTTGAATAAGCTTTCAGAGCTTTCTGAAATTGAAATTCCTGATGAAGAATATGTCGAGCAGCCGGCTCTTAACCGCAAAACAGTCGCCCAGCTTGTTCACGAGCATAAGGTTGAGAATGTCGAGAATGCGAACGAGAATGCAAGCGGAGCATTTGAGACGAATTTGCCGAACCAGATAGGCTCAATCAGTGATGTCGCAGAAAGATTATGAAAAGATTTAATTTTTCCTTGCAGAAGGTTCTCGATTTCCGTGAGTTTGAAAAAAAACAGGCTGAGGCCGAGCTTGGAAAGGCTGTTGCAGAAGAGACGAAAATTCAGGATACGCTCAATCTTATTGCTGAGGAACACGCTTCTACGGTTCGCCTTGCCGACGGTACGAAGGATTTAAGCGGAATGCTGGCAAATCAGAATTATTTCAGTCTTTTGAATCAGCAGAAAGAACAGGCTCTTATGAATCTTGCGCAGGCAAAGGTTATTACCGAAGAAAAGCGTGAGATTATGAGAGATGCAATGAAAAATGTCAAGGTTCTTGAAAATCTAAAGGAAAAGCGAAAATCAGACTGGAAAAAAGAAACGCTTAGAGCCGAAGAAAACGAAGTTGATGATATTGTAACTTCAAAGTTCGGAAGTTAGAAAAGTGCTGAAATTAAAAGCTTAATGCTCCTTTTGAGGAGCGTCCGCAAGATGGCCCGTGTGATGCAAGTTCACGATTCTGTTGATGTAGTGAAGTGCTATAAAAAAACTCCAGACTAAGAAAAGACAGACACAAAGAAGAATGATGGCATCCTTTGTTCTTGTCATTAAGAGGGCTGAAAGGGCCGCTAAGCAAATAAAAATCTGAATGATAAGAAGGCAGACTGCAGTCGCAGTCTTTGAAAAACCGATATTTACCAGCTTATGATGAATGTGCGCCCTGTCGGCGCTAAAAATTCCCCGATGCTCCCTTGTTCGTCTTAAAACGGCGGCGATTACATCTGTTACAGGAATTGAGACCATAAGGATTGTGACGAGCAGCTTTGTGTGTTCCATTCCTCCTTGAAGTGGAAAAATCGGAATCATAGAGATGACAAAGCCTAAGGTCTGGCTTCCACCGTCACCAAGGAAAATTTTAGCCGGCGGTCTGTTGTAAATCAAAAATCCAAAAATAGCGGCGCAAAGGATGATGTAAATGTTTCCGATTGATTGCCCGCCTGCGAGCATAAAAATTCCTGCGGTTAAAAGTGTTATGAAAGAAAGTCCCCCGCAAAGCAAGTCAAGGCCGTCGATAAGGTTGTAAGCGTTTACAAGAAAGAGAATCCAGCAGAATGTGATTCCCCTGCCAAAAAACTGCGGGAGAGGAAAAGCCAGAAAAGACTTGAAATAAAGCGGGCTTAGGGAAACTACGAGGGCAGCGATAATCTGAACTAAAAATTTTAATTTGGCGCGAAGGTTCAGAAAATCATCGATAATGCCGAACAAAAAGATTATTAATGCCCCCGCAAGAACCGGAAGGGCATAAAGCAAATTCGTTTTGGAAAAAAACAGAAGATAAACGACTAGGGAAATAAAAAAGGCTGTGAAAATACCGACTCCACCAAGGCGTGGAATTTGACCTTGGTGAACTTTTCGAGGATCTACTTCATCGTACCAGTTGAATTTCTTACAGAGGGCGATGATAATCGGCGTTAAGAGTGCAGAAAGCAAAAGTGCCAGTGCAGTGCTAAAAATCATACCCCCCCCGTAATTTGTATAGTATAATTACCCATAAATTCTATTTTTTAGTTTCCGCCCTTTCGAGTGTAAGCGGCCAGGCCTCCTGCCATAATGATTTTGGCTGAGCGGGCGGCTATGTCGTTCACGCACTCAATCTCGGTCTTGCCGTTGATGAGGACTTTGAATGGCTTTCCGTTTTTGAGGGAATCGTCCAAATCCTTAAGCTCCAGAGTGTCTCCCTGAGCGATTTTGTCGTAGTCACTTGGATTCTTGAAAGTCATAGGGATGATGCCGTAGTTTATGAGGTTTGCCTTGTGGATTCGGGCAAAGCTCTTTGTGATTACGGCACGAACGCCAAGATACATAGGTCCAAGGGCTGCGTGCTCGCGGCTTGAGCCCTGACCGTAGTTTTCACCGCCCACAACACAGCAGTCGGCGAAATTCGCCTCTTCGCTTCGGGTGTAGAAAGTTTCGTCCAAGCGGGTCAGGGTGAATTTTGAGATTTCAGGTATGTTGCTTCGCAATGGCAAAACCTTTGCTCCGGCCGGCATGATGTCGTCGGTTGAGACATTGTCGCTTGCCTTCAATCTGACCGGGAGCGAGAGGTTAGACTTGTACTCGCGGCAGGCAGGGCATGGCTTGATGTTAGGTCCGCGCAAAATCTCGACTTTTGAAGCCTCGCTTTCAGGCAGCGGCGGAATTACCATTGCCCGGTTTGTGGCGCAGTTTAAGACCATTGGGCTAGACAATCGCGAATCGTTTCCGTCAAGCATGGAGATTCTCACTCCCGTTTTGTAGGCAGGGTCTTCGTAAGAAAGTGTCTCTGCCTCGGTGAAAACGCCTGTAATTGCGGCAGCGGCTGCTGTCTCAGGTGAAACGAGATATACATTTGCGTCGGCAGTTCCGCTTCGCCCCTTGAAGTTTCTGTTGAATGTGCGGAGGGTTACGCCCTCGCTGTTGGGAGCAAAGCCCTGACCGATACAAGGACCGCAGGCAGATTCAAGAATTCGGAAACCGGCTTCGATTAAGTCTTCGAGAATTCCGGCCTTGCTTGCCATTAAGAGAGTAGTGCGGCTTCCAGGTGCGATTCCGGCCTCAACTCCGGGAGCGATGTGCTTTCCTTTTACGATTGCGGCAACGCTTTCAAGGTCGTCCAAAGAAGAGTTCGTGCAGCTTCCGATTACGACCTGCGTGACTTTTTTCCCGGAAAGATTTTTTACCGTGTCGATTACATCAGGATTGTGGGGGCAGGCGGCCAGTGCATGAAGCTCGTCCAAGTTGATTTCAATGAGCTTGTCATATTCAGCTCCCTCGTCGGCCTTCTGTTCGCTCCAGTCGCTTCCCCGTCCCATTGACTCAAGGAAGCGTTTTGTAGAGGCGTCTGACGGGAAGATAGAGCAGGTGGCTCCAAGCTCCGCGCCCATGTTTGTGATTGTGGCTCTCTGAGGAACGGTAAGGCTTTCAACGCCCTCGCCGAAGTATTCGTAAATAGCCCCCGTGCCGCCCTTTACGGTCTCGCGGCGGAGAACTTCAAGGATGATGTCTTTTGCGGCGACTCCTTTTCGAAGCTTTCCTGTAAGCTTTACTCCGAAGATTTTCGGCATGGGAGTGTGGAAGGCGCCTCCTCCCATTGCCACGGCTACGTCAAGGCCGCCTGCACCAATTGCAATCATGCCGATTCCGCCGCCAGTGGGCGTGTGGCTGTCAGAGCCGAGCAAAGTTTTTCCCGGTTTTCCGAAAGACTCCAGGTGAACCTGATGGCAGATGCCGTTGCCCGGTCGGGAGAAATAAAGGCCGTATTTTGCCGCCACTGACTGAAGATAGCGGTGGTCGTCCATATTCTTGAAGTCGGTCTGCAAGGTGTTGTGGTCGATATATGAAACTGAAAGCTCTGTCTTTACGCGGGGAATTCCGATTGTCTCGAACTGTAAGTAAGCCATTGTTCCCGTAGCGTCCTGAGTTAAAGTCTGGTCGATGTGAATGGCGATGTCCTCGCCACGAGGGATTGGTGTTCCCTTTTTAAAATCGATGTTAGGACAGGCCTCAGGAACGATGTGAGCCTGCAAGATTTTCTCTGCTAAAGTAAGAGCCATTTTAGTACCTCATCTTTTCAATTAAAATACGGTAGGAATTATATAGTTTTGGAGATTTTCTTACAAGAATTTTTCTTGGAAAGAATAAATGTCTCAGAGAGTGCAAGTAAAAAACACGGCAAAATTGCGCAAAGAAATCCCTTGTTTCCTAGAAATTTCCACAAAATATAGCTTATGAAAACTCCAATATGAAAAAATAAAAGCGTAAGTCCAAAAAATTTTGCTTTAAGTGAAAAACTTTTGTCCGAGTTGAAAAATAATTCAGTGATTGCTGATATAAACTGCCTAAAATTGTTTGTTGAAAAAATCGTCGCACAGGTAAAGCCGTAGCAGCCTGGAAAAGCGCACCAATGAAAGGAAAGGGCAAAAAAAGTTGGATAAAGATAGAAGATAAGCGGGAGATTTTTTTCGGTTGGAAAATATGCCATAAAAAAGGCTGCGACAGAATCTACAGCCATCGAAAGAATTTTAAGATTTATATTTGAGTGCTTGGAGAGAAATGTCGCAAGAAAAATTGAGATAGAGAATAACAAAATTCCCAAAAAATGAAAAAGAAGGTTTTGAAAATCCGTATCAATAATGGAAGTTACGGTTCCGATAAGGTTTGAAGTCTGGGCTGAGCCAAAAAGATGTATCGCGTTCACGAGCGGAAAAAGTCCCAGAAATCCGCCGATAAAGGCTGCCGTATAGTGAGTTAGAGCCGTATGATTTTCATTTTTGTTTTGAGTCATATTGAAATTGTAATGAAAAATAAAATCAGTGAAAATGATTCTTGAAAAAATAATTGAAAGAAAATTTTTTTTCTGGAAAATAAACTTTTTTCTTGACAAGTTGCGCAATCGGTTGCACAATGTGATTGTAATCTGTGCAATCGGTTGCATAAATTACAAAAAACGAATTAAACAAAATGTTTTGGGGATTTTATGCCGTACACTTATGACAATGTGAGTATTCTGAAAGATAACAAGCGCATTTTTCCGATAATGGGAGAGATTCATTATTCGAGAGTACCTAGGAATGAATGGAAGGAACGGCTTTTAAAAATGAAAGCTGGCGGAATTACGATTGTCTCAAGCTATGTTATCTGGATTCATCACGAAGAAATAGAAAATCAGTATGACTGGACTGGCGAGCGGAATTTGCACTCTTTTATGCAAGCAGTTTCTGACTGCAAGATGAAAATGCTTCTCAGAATCGGTCCCTGGGTTCATGCAGAGACGAGAAACGGAGGTTTTCCCGACTGGCTTTTGAAAAAAAATTTTGATGTCCGCACCAACGACGAAAAGTATTTTGAGACCGTAAAAAAATGGTACGGAAAGATTTATGAGCAGGTAAAGGATTTTATCGCGAATCCTGATGACGAGGCGACAAAGGATAATCCGATTATCGGCGTTCAGATTGAGAACGAATACGGTCACTGCGGCGGCCTTTACGAAAAAGAAGGCGGCGAGGCTCACATGCAGAGATTGCAGAAAATCGCCATCGACACAGGTTTTAAGGTCGCCCTTTACACTGCCACTGGCTGGGGCGGAGCCTGGACTGGCGGAATGTTGCCTGTTATGGGCGGTTACTGCGACGCTCCCTGGGATCAGCGGGTGTGTGAAATTGAGCCTAGCGGAAATTACACTTTTACGCACGAACGAAACGACCACAATATAGGAAGCGACCACGGTTTTGGTTACGGAATCACTTTTGACATTGAGAAATTCCCTTATCTTACTGCGGAGCTTGGCGGCGGCTTACAGGTGACAAGCCACAGGCGGACGATTGCCACGAGCCGTGATATTGCCGCTGTTGCTCTTTCTAAAATGGGAAGCGGCTGTAATCTTTTGGGTTTTTATATGTATTGCGGTGGCACGAATCCCCAAGGAAAGCTTTCGACCCTGCAGGAGTCAAGGGCGACAGGCTATCTGAACGACTTGCCGGTTAAATCCTATGATTTCCGAGCTCCAATCCGTGAGTTTGGTCAGGTAAGTGACACATTGCGAGAGCTTAAGCTTTTTTCATATTTTGCGGCGGAATGGGGGGAAGAATTTTGCTCCCTTCCTGCTATTATTCCTAATGAAGTCAAGCCAGATGATTTAGAGACTCTGCGCTATTCATACCGGGCTGATGAAAAAAAAGGCTTTGTCTTTGTGAATAATTATGTCCGTCATCAGAAAATGAAGGCCCACAAAAAGACGAAATTAAAATCGCCGGATAAGAGTGTTATATTTCCTGAAATCGACATTGAAAATAAAGATTTTTTCTTTTTCCCCTTCAATATGACTTACGGAAAAAGTCTCGTAAAAACTGCGACGGTTACACCTCTTACAAAAATCGCCTGCGGAAAAAACGAAATCTTTGTTTTTTACAAGAGAGAAAGCGACAGGCGGACAGGCGGCTTTTTTGATTATACTGAAGAGACCCCGAAACAAGTTCGGGGTGACGGGGGCGATAAATTTCTCGTGTTTACGAAGGAAGATGCCTTAAACGCCTGGAAAATGAGTGACGGAAGGCTTTTGATTTGTGACAGAGATTCCTATTTGATTGAAAGCTCTCCTGATTCTGCGGAGCTTGTTACCCGCTCGGACGGCTCATTCTTTGTTTATCCAGATTTTGAAAAATGTCCTGAGGGATTTAAAAAGACTGGTGAAGAAAACAAAAACGCAGATTCTTCCTTGCCTGAAGTGAAATTCGCAAAATACGAGCGAGAAAACGACCTTTCTGAAAAGAAAAAGAGCACTGTGGAAGCGAAAAAAGAGGGTGAAATCTATAAAATCGACCTTTCTGCTCTCGTAAAAAAATTGCGGGATTCAAATGGATTGTCTGACATTTTCGTGAAAATCGATTATACGGGGGAAAGCGCAAGGCTTTACGAAGTGAAGGACGGAAAGAAGACTCTTATTCTGGATCATTTTTATCTCGGAAAAGAATATCCTTGGGAAATCGGCCTGAAGCGTTTCGTTGAGAGCGGCATTGATTTTAAAAATCTTGTTCTTGAGCTTGTTCCGCTGAAAAAGAAGGCGGAAATCTACATAGAAAGGTGGCCGTCATTCGACGGAGAAGAGATAGCGGCTCTGCACTCCGTGAGTTACGAAATGGAAAGAAAATTAAGCATCAGGCATTACGAATAACGCATTATTGAAAAAGGAGGAAATATGAAAAAAGTGCTGTGGACGATGGGGCTTTTCTCTTTGCTTCTGCCTTGTTTTGCTGTGGCTGGAAGCAAGGCCGGCGAGGCTGTTAAGCAGAAAATCGTCGTGGAAAAGGTTGACGGCCTTCGTGAGGATTTTATGAAGGGCGTGGACATTTCGATGATTGACCAGATTGAAAGAAGTGGCGGAAAATTTTACAACGCCCGTGGAGAACTTGCTGACATCTTTGAGATTCTAAAGGAAAACGGCGTGAATTATGTCAGAATCCGCTTGTGGAACAATCCGACTTATGAAAGTGATGTTAAGGATAAAAAGGGAAATGTTGTGGCGAAAAAAGGCGATAAAATGGGCGGCGGAAACAACGACATTGAAACTGACCTTAGAATCGCAAAAAGAATAAAGGCGGCGGGCCTGAAATTTATGCTCGACTTCCATTATTCAGACTTTTGGGCGGACCCCGGAAAGCAGTATATGCCTCAGGACTGGAAAAATTTGAGCGCGAAAGAACTTGAAAACGAGGTCGAAAAATTCACGCGGGAGACGATTAATCGCTTTGTGGATGAGGGGGCGGCTCCTGATTCAGTTCAGATTGGAAACGAATTGAATTCTGGCTTTATGTGGCCGATTGGTCAGCTTTGGAGCGATGACCCTTCCGTTAAAATCGGCGGAATGAAGCAGTTTACCCGCCTTTTGGACAGATGCTCAAAGGGCGTTAGGACTGCAAGGGGCGGAGAAAACATCAAGATTATCGTTCATTTGGCTGACGGCGGCAAGCAGGACTTGTACAAATGGATTTTCGATGAAGTCAAAAAGGCAAAAATCGACTACGACATCATCGGCCTTTCATTCTATCCTTACTGGCACGGCTCAATGGCTGACTTAAAGGCAAATATGGAAATGTGTGCGAAGCGGTATGGAAAGGAAATGGCTGTAGTTGAGACGGCTTACGCTTTCACGGAAGAGGACGGCGACGCTCAGGGAAATGCTTTTCAGACTTATTCTGATGAAGAGAACGGATATGTTCCCAGTGTTCAGGGACAGGCAACGGAATTGCGCGACATAATTGCGACAGTTTCAAGCGTGAAGGGCGGTTGCGGCGTGTTCTGGTGGGAAGCGGACTCAATCTTAGTTGACGGCTCACATCTTTCTTCTACAGAAGGAAATACCTGGGAAAATCAGGCTTTGTTCAGCTTCGACGGAAAAGTCCTTCCTTCTCTTGCAACCTACAATCTGGTAAGCGGAAAGGGCGAAGTCGAAAATGTCTGGGGCGGAGAAGCTAAAAACGGAAGTGGTTTTGTCCCTTACGCATTGGCTGAGCCTATTGAAATTACCGTAAAACCAGGCGTTACTCCGGAGCTTCCGTCAAGGGTTAAGGCTGTATTTACGAATGACAGCGAATCTTTAGTAGATATGACTTGGGAGAAAATCGACTGGAAAAATCAGAAAATCGGAAAGGTTAATGTTACGGGAACTGCCAGTGGAAGCGATTTTAAAGCCGTGGCAGTCGTCGATGTTTCAAACCGACAGAATTTAATCGAAGACCCGTCTTTTGAGAGCGGAAAAATGGGCAAGTGGAAGCTGAACGGCCCTGGCGCGGCAAGTTTTATGGAAAACAACAAGGGAAACGCCCGTACTGGAAAATGGACTTACAAATACTGGCTGGGAACTGGATTTAAGTCGATTCTTTCTCAGACTTTCACCGGCCTTGAAAACGGAACTTATGAGCTTTCGCTTTGGGCAATGGGCGGAGGCGGAGAGAACAATATCCGTCTTTTTGCGGCAGGCTACGACGGCACTGCAAAGCAAATCACGGCAAAAATCGTGAATGAGGGCTGGCAAAAATGGAAGCAGTACAAAATTAAGATTCCTGTAAGTTCACAGAATGTCACGGTGGGCATTTACCTTGACACCGCCCCCGACTGCTGGGGAAATTTCGACGACATCGAACTGATTAAGGTTGAGTAACTGGAGGAAATATGAAAAAAACGAAATATATTCTTCTGTTCACGGCATTGTTTGCGTCACTTCTTTTTGCGCAGGAAGCGGATGACGGATTTATTGTGCCCTTGAACGAGGATTTTAGTAAGGCCGTGGTAGAGGCTGAGCCGGTCGCTAAGGCTGTATCAGGACCGAATATAAAGCAGGGACTTTGGATAGAAGTCGCGAGCAAAAATAACTCAATAATCCGAAATATCTCTGACGGGACAAAAAAAGGCTATGAATTTGACAACTCTCATTTTACGGGAGAATTTAACTGGTGGTTCTGGGGCGAAATCGGAAAGAACTTTCATCTCGACGCTGAAATTTCTGCGCTGAATTTTGACAAAACCCTTTATCAGGAAAATACTTATGCAGACAATGTTCCTGATGTAAGCTGGGGCGACGGTTTGCAGAGCCTTATCGCAATGTTTTTTAGCCCCGTAAAAGAGGGCAATGATGACACACCCGGTCTTTTTAACAAAATGGGCTTTAATATTGCGACTCCTTTCCTGGAGGCCCGTCTTGGCTATGGAAACCTCAAAGAAAACGGAATGTCTGACTTTTCAGGAATCTTTCATGTGATTGACCGCTGGGATTATGTCGGAAACGGATATCTGGAGCTGAAAAACGGCTCTTCAACTCGTGAGCTTGGTTCTTTCAAAATTGACGCGCTGGCAGCCTTGAGCGAAATGCGCGGAACTTACGGCTCTTATGACTATCTCGACATTAAATATAATGATTTAGTTGAGCTTGCAGGAACCTTCGGAAGCTACACGACTGAAAGCAATCTTTTCTATTACAACACGAATTATATTAATGCATGGTCCGCTTATCTTGCAGTTAATCCTTTCGAACAGTTAAAGCTTGAGGCTCATGTTTTAAAAACTTATGGAACTGATGTTGAAAGTGACGAAAGCTTAGCTTACGCTGGAAGAATCGGCTGGAAGGGAGAAAGCTGGAGTGCCCGTGTAATGCAATCCTTTGCTGGCGAGAATGTAAATTCTGTATGGGGCTCTGACAACAAAACGACTGACGGAAACAATGTCGACTATGACAATATCAATGCGGACTCAGCAAAAACTCAGATTGATTTGAGCAAGGATTTTTCTGCTAAAAAGCTTTCGTTTACGCTGGGCCTTGATCAGGGAATTAAATTCAATGATTACGAAAATCTTTCTGAAGGTTTAATGGAAGTGCGGACTCAGCCGTATGCTGACTTTGACTTTAGCGAATTGTTGGGATTGAATCTTGAAGCCGGTCTTTACGGAGTCGTTGACTTTGACAGACTTGCAAAAAGCACGAGCGAGGACAGGGATGTTATCGTAGCCTTGGACGAAATCGGACTTGAGCTTAGAAGTGAAGGGCTTTTCGGGCTTAAAAAAGTCACCTTCGATTACGGCATTAAAAACAGATACAATTCAACCGGCTCTGATGCAGATTATTACACAAAGGAATGGACAAGCGGCTCTGCTTATGATTTAAACAAAACTTTCCATTCGTTTATGCTTTCATTTGATTTTAACTACGATTATTCTGCCCACATTGGTTCTGTAATCAGAAATGATGTTGAAAAGGATGCGACAAATGTTCCTCTTGGACTTGCTTTCGGTGCGACTGTCAGAAATCTTCCGATTCCGGGGCATCCTCAGCTTTGGGTTCACTTTACTTACGGAATGTCAGCGGACGATGTTTATCAGGATAATAATTACACGCTTTATCGTGCAGATGATTCTCTTGAACGCTCTGTTCATCGCACATATTTGCTTAACAAACTCGACTCAGGCTTAACAACGAGCCAAATTGCAGTCGGTATGATTTGGGCTTTGGAGTAGGAGGTGTTTTAAATGAGAAATAAGAAATTAAGAATCAGGTCTGTCCTGGTTATTTGTATTTTACTTTGCGCGCTTTTCGGACTTTCTTCCTGTGCGGATGCTTCTGGCCTTCACGACCAGAACGCGCTTTTGTGCACTTTTAAATTCACGAATATGGGGGACGATGTAAGCGGAACTTTTTCTCTTGCCGGAGACTTTGACGGAGACAATGTATGGGAGATTTCCGTTGACCAATGTAATGTTACGCTGAAAAACGGAGAAGGTACTTCAGACTCAACGATAGCAGTAACTTCAAGTTGGATAAAATTCACTCTTTGTGATTCTGCCTGGCTAAGAACGGCATGGTATCCGTCGGTAAGGGGAAATTCAGATTCTGGAGATCAGGGGGCAAGCAATTTTTATATTGAAGCCCTTGATTTAAGCGCTGGTACTGCCACTATTGTTATCGACGGCTCTTTGTGCGGAACTGGCGAATATGGTTCTGATGATATGATTTATGTTGAGTAGGGAGGCGTGAAAATGAAATTAGAATTTAGAAATGTGATAAGAGGAATGTCAGCACTTTTTCTCGCCCTTTCTCTTGCCTTTACTTCCTGCGAGCAATTTCAGGACAGCCTGAGCTCTAGCATGCAGGATGAAATGGACGAAGAGGTCGGAAAGGCTAGTATTGGCGGAAAAATCTGGTATTATGACGGAATTTCTACAACAGATTTTTCTTCTACAAAAGGCTCAGCTCTTGCTGTAGATTTCTCTAAAAAGGTTGCTATGTCTCTTGATTCTTCAACTCCAATCAATGATGACGGAACTTATAACTATGCTGTTTCCGGCAGCCTGATTGCAAATTACACGACATCTTCAGGACAGAGTGCGGCAGTTACCTACAAAATTTCCGGAAACAAAATTATCCTTGATTCAGAAAATTCTGTGACGGAAACTGCGGGAAGCCTTAATGCCAGCGGAACTCGCTATAGCCTTAGCATGACTCCAATCTGCCGTCTTTTGGACACGGCGACGACAAAGGGAAACACAATCGACAGCCTAGAAGTTAAGCTTTCGGGCTTTGTGCGAGCCAAAGGGGAGCAAAAGGGGCGTTCTGTTTCTGCCCTTGACCAAAAAATTTCGGTTCTTCCCTTTTATGAAGATGAGACAATCACCGACGGCGTTACATTTTCGACGATTTCAAGTACGAGCGGAAAATATGTTACAATTCCGACAAAGGGAAAAGTAACGCTTTCCAGCACGGCTTCAATAGAATTTTCTTCTAGTGATGCAAAGGCAAGCTCTTTTCTTTCAAGCGATTTTACTCTCGGTGAAAGCGATGAAGGTCTTACGGTTTTGTGTGGCAAAGACCTTAAGGGACTCTCCTTTGACGCAAGCTTTAAGATTTCCGGCTTCATTCCGGAACTGAACGCTTCAAGCTACACAAGGACCTTTACTGTTCATTATTCGCCAATTTTCGTTACTCTTGACGGAGCTCTTGATGAGAATGCGTGGGAAAGTGCGACTGTAAGCGAAGATAGTTATGCTTCTGTAAGCGGATACGATTTGAGCAAGGTTTATGTCACAAACGACAGTGAAAATCTGTATGTGGCTGTTGAGGGAGAAATTAGTTCATTTAGTAGTGGTGACAGAATCGTAATTATGATTGATAATTCTTCTTCAAGTGAAACAGGAAAAGCAAACTCTGATTCTTCATACAACAATTACTATGGTCCTGCGACAACTGCGACATTCTCTGGAGTTGATTTTTATCTTTCAGATTTTATCTCTAGTTCTGAAATGCAGGATTACTGTTGGATTTCTGATAGTGGTCGAACTGATGGTGTTACGGCTTCTGCACGAAGTGTTTCATCTGAAATTATTGAATATTCTATACCACTTTCGTTAATTGCAAGTGCGTCTTCTGGAAACATTTTAAAACTTTTTGTTACGGCAACATCTTACGAATGGACGACCCAAAACGAAATGACACTCCAGGACTGCATTCCGTCAGCTGCGGCAACAGTGAGCCAGGCGGGGCAGAGCGTTTCAATCGACTTTGAGAATGCTTTGAGCTATACAATTAAGGGGGAATAATGAAAATTTCAAAAATATGCAAGTTTTTATGTGTGGGCTTGTCACTACTCGCTTTTATTGCCTGCGACACGCCGTCAAATTCCAACAGCTCCGTAACTGTTGTAAACAATCCTTCTTCTACGGACGAAATCCCTTCCGCCGACACGAGCGGAAACACAGACACGGAGGATGAGAGGGCGAAAAATGAGGGTGAGGAAGGTGAAAACTCGTCACCTTCTGGAAGCGTTTCAAGCTCTGAAAGTCTCACGCCTTTAACCACAGTAACCGTAAATTATGACGCTTCAAGCCTAAAAGTAGTGAATGACGGTGAAAATCTCACTGTTACCCTTGCTTTTGACGGGACTCCGAAACTTTGGGAAAATGACAGAATCGTAATTATGATAGATGATGAAAATCTTTCGACTGGAAAAACATCTTATGATTCAAAGGGCTGGACGAACGCGGCAAGCTATATGACAGTTGATTCAAGCCTTGAATTTTACGCCTTAGATTTGCCAAAAGGCGGACTTTCTGGAAGCACAATGGCAAAATCTCACACATGGGTGCAAGCAGATGATTATACATACGCTCCAAGTGACAGTAGCACAAGCCTTGTCTACACTATCGCTTTGACTGATATCGATTCTTCTGCGACAAGTTCTGATACATTCAAGGTCGTAGTCTTTGTTTCAAGCTATGCCTGGGATGAGGAGGCAAACTGCACTTATGTTCAGGATGCGCTTCCTTCAACGGCTGTTAGTGTAAGTCAAACGGCTTCTCAAAATGATACGGTCTCAATTTCTTTTGCGGACGCCCTTTCAGTGGAGGGTGTATATTCAAAAGACACTCTTGATGACTTTGACGATTTCGTACTGGGCTTTGATGCAAGCGCCGTTTATTACTATGAGCAAAATGAGGATGGAAAAGGAGCTGTCACATGGAGCGATACTGACGGCACGACAACAGAATTCTTTGCTCTTCTCAAAAAACACGGAGTAAATACAGTCCGACTTAGGATTTGGAATGACCCTTCAAATGCACCCAGCGAGGCAGACACTACAGGAAATTGTGATATTGACCATGTAATTGCGATGGCGAAAAGAATAAAAGATGCAGGCCTTAAGCTTATGCTCGACTTCCATTATTCGGACACTTGGGCAGACCCTGGAAAACAGATTGTTCCAAAAGCTTGGGCATCTCTTTCATCCGCAGAAGAAGTCGCAAGCGCAATAAGCGAGTATACGACTGAGGTTCTTGAGACTATAAAAGAGCAGGCAGATGTAACTCCGTATTATGTTCAGGTTGGAAATGAAATTAACCCCGGACTCTTAATGCACACAGGCTATAATTCTTCAACTGGCTATGGAAGCGGAACTTTTGCTTATGCTGCCGGAAACACATCTGAAAATATCGTTACATATCTGACTGCGGCAAGTAAAGCTGTCCGGAACTTTAATGAAAAAATAAAGATTGTAGTTCATGTGGCTTCAAGCAATAGCCCTGAAACTATTTTGAACACTCTTAAGAAGGGAAACCTTGACTATGATGTAATCGGTCTCTCATACTATCCCCGCTATTCAAGCCATGGAACTATTGCAACTATGAAAAGCCGTGTTTCAGGCTGGAAGACAACTTATGGAAAGCCTGTCCTGATTGCGGAAACGGCCTTTGACTGGAATTACAACGCTGAATATGGTGTTGATAATTTGACAAATGCCACGAAAAACCTCATTGATCCTGACACGAGTGCCGTTTATTCAGATTTGACTCTGGATTCAACAGACACATACATTATTGGAAGCGAGGCAAACCAGCACAAAGTCCTTAAGCACATTATGGATGAAGCGGATGATTCAGGCTCCTTGGGCATCTGCACCTGGGGCGGGGAAATCCGCGACTGGGAACACGGAATGTTCAGCTGGGGAGGTAAGGCTTTCGAGAGTATAGATGTATTTAAGGAATATGAAAAGCAGTAGGATTTAGACTTAAGGCTACGGGAGGCATTCATTTACCTGCCGTAGCATTTATTTTAACTTGAAATCGTGTCCTGAATGAAAGAATTTGTTTGACAAATTGTGCAATCGGTTGCACAATAGTATATGATAAGGCACAGATTTGTGCCTTTTTTATAAAAAAGTTGCGCAATCGGTTGCGCAAAAAAAAATAAAAAGTTCATAAAGGGGGAAATTTATGAAAAATCTAAAAAAGGTGTTTGGTTTGCTCTCGGTCCTGTTTGTTATTACAGGGGGGGGTATATTTACGGCTTGCTCAGATGATGACGATACTAGCGAGGAAGGCACTTCTTACAGCATTTCTGTTGACGAAGAATCAGTTACGCTCGCACCTGGCGGAACAAAAAAGCTGACGGTTACCACAAACGGAACCTTTACGGCAGCCAGCGATAACAGCAAGGTGACTGCAAAGGCAAGCAATTCTGAAAAGACCCTTACACTGACGGCAGACGATTCCCTTACCGAGCTCGCCACAGCGAAGGTCACGCTCAAGCTGAACGAAGATGACAGCAAGACTGCGACGGTTGTCGTTACGGTGGATCCTGAGGCGGAAGTCGTTGAAGAAACTTATGAGCTTGCCCTGAGCCTTGATGATGAAGTTGCTGCAAAGGCAGCAAAAATTGTAGTTAACTATGGAGCAGACAGCGGAACTTATGAAGACACAGAAGCCGTTTATACTGCCGGTGAAAAAACTGCAACGGCCGCCCTTAAGCTTTCCCTTGCAAATGATTATGGCTGGTTTAATAATATAACCGTAAAAGTTTACGATTCGTCAGATGAATTGATTGCTACTGAAATTGATTCTAATAATTTTGATGTGAATGTTTCCGGAAAAAACATTGCAATTACGGCTTATGTTTCAGGAACAATGACGGTTAAATTTTCCGTTCCTGCAGAAGCGGGTGCAACAAGTATAAAGCTTCACTACTATCCGTCGATGAATGATGCGGCAACGGAAAGTGACGGTGAAATTCTTACGGAAAATATTGTTGAAAATGCTGCAACCTTTACCCTGTCAAAGGATTATGCAAATTCCGGAAATTATTATAACGGTATTGTAACCCTTTACAAAGATTCTGAAGATATTACAGGAAATGTAACGTCTCTTGCTTCTGATGATTCGACTTTTGGCGGAACATGTGAAAAATCATGGTGGGCTTATGAAGCAGACAAAGTTACGGTCGTTACGATTTCATATTCTTCAGAAAACTGGAAAGAACTTGTTTCAAAGGATGCCTATTCCCTGACAGGAAATCCTGCTTTTGTCATTTCAAAGGATGATATAAAGGGCTATACTTTCACAGCCTTGAAGATTGAAGTTTCGGGCGTTGCAGCTGCCACTGAATGGATTACCATGACTTCGGGAGAAGCCTGGAGCGGTCAGCTTTCGCTTACAAAGGGAAGTGAAGCAGATGACGGCACATACACATGGACTGGCACAGCTGCCGCAGAAAATCTTGCTTCCTATGCTTCTAACGGAATCGGACTTGCCGGAACTGCGAATGATTCTGTAAAAGTAGTCATTTATTATCTTGGTGACTTTGATGAGGAAGCCCACAATGCAGTTGCAGAAACTGCTGTGAAAACAATTGTAGACGCACAGACTTTTGACTTTTCGACTGCATCTTGGGACAACTATATAGAAGTTGCAGGCAAGAGCCTTTTTGAAAATCTTGTAATTACGCAGATTGATGTAAGCCTTGTTCCGGCGGAAACTCTTTCTTCTGGAAAAATTGCTGTAGGTGTTGAAAATGTCTGGAAGGAAGACCTTACCTGGCCTTCTGAAGATGAAACTGCTTTTACAGCCAGCCTTACAAGTTCAGACATCATCAGTGCAATTCAAGAGTCAGGAATGACAATCGGCGGTGACTATACCGGTTCAGCAACTGTTATCGTTAAAGTTACCTACGAAGTTTCCGAATAAATCTTCTGCTTATTGACTGATTTTCCCCCGACCAGTGTCTTTTTCACACAGGTCGGGGATTTTTTATCTTTTTTCCCAAGATGTTGCCGAAAATCGAATTTCTTAGTTTTACGGCTTCGGTTGCTTTTATTTATTGTTGTCTGAGAAGGCAGAATGACCGGGCTGGCAATGAGCGCTTAGCGAAGGCTGGCCCCCTTGGCAGAAAAAGTTCCGCTTTTAACTTCTCACACCGCAATTTTTTCTATATACTTCCCTTATGACAGAGATGAAATACAAGCGCAATTTTTGTATCGTTGCGCATATTGACCACGGAAAATCGACTTTGGCCGACCGCTTGATTCAAAAAGCCCAGATTATCGATGACCGCCAGATGAAAAATCAGATTCTCGATAACATGGATATTGAGCGTGAGCGGGGCATTACGATTAAAAGTCAGGCCGTAACCATTCCCTATCATGCCAAAGACGGCCATGATTACGAGCTGAATTTCGTCGATACTCCGGGACATGTCGATTTCTCTTACGAGGTTAGCCGGGCAATCGCTTCCTGCGAGGGTGCCCTTCTTTTGATTGACGCGAGCCAGGGCGTTGAGAGCCAGACTGTCTCAAATCTTTACATGGCAATGGAGCAGGATTTAACCATCGTTCCTGTCATCAATAAAATTGACCTTCCCAGCGCGGATTTGCCCAATGTAAAAAAGCAGATAGACCATGATTTGGGCTTGGACTCAGCCGACGCTGTTCCTGTGAGCGCGAAAACAGGCGAGGGCGTGGACGACTTAATGGAAGCCATCGTAACAAAATTCCCGGCTCCAAGTGGCGATCCTGACGGCAAGGCTCAGGCTTTGATTTTTGACTGTCACTACGACGAATACAGGGGCGTTATCATTCATATCCGGGTCAAAGAGGGCAGAATCAAAAAAGGCGATGTAATCCGCTTTATGTCAAATTCCACAGATTACAAAGTAGACCAAATCGGCATCTTCAAAATCAACTACGAGGAAACTCCTTACCTTGAGGCAGGAGACGTCGGCTACATTATCTCGGGTGTAAAGACCGTAAGCGATGTCCGCGTCGGAGACACCGTAACGCTGGCGGCTGATCCGGCTGCTGAGCCTTTGGGTGGATTTAAAGATGTCAAGCCGGTTGTTTTCTCTTCGATTTATCCCATTGACTCAAACGACTACGAAGAGCTTAAGGAGAGCATGGAAAAACTCAAACTCAACGATGCCTCTCTCATTTACGAAAAAGACAATTCCCTTGCTTTGGGAAACGGCTTCCGTTGCGGATTTTTGGGGCTTTTGCATCTGGAAATCATTCAGGAGCGCCTTGAGCGGGATTATGATCAGGCTGTAATATTCACTGCTCCCAGCGTTCAATACAAAATCAAGCTGACTAACGGCACTGAGCAGATCATCGATAATCCTACCGAATTCCCGGAGACGAAAATTCAGGAATCTTGGGAGCCATACATCAAGGCGACGATTATCACGCCTACGGACTACATCGGCGCAATCATGAATCTCTGCACTGAAAAGCGGGGCGTTCAAAAGAACATGACTTACCTTGACGAAAAGCGGGTTGAGCTTACCTACGAAATGCCTTTGGCCGAAGTCCTCTTTGATTTTTACGACAAACTCAAAAGCTACAGCCGGGGCTACGCATCCTTTGATTACGAAGTCACTGACTATCAGCAGACAGAACTTGTCAAGGTCGATATTTTGCTCAACGGAAAGCCGGTTGACGCACTGAGCCAGCTTGCCTACAAGCCGGAAGCCGCCGTCCGGGCCAAGAAGGTCTGTGAGCGGCTGAAGGGCGAGATTTCAAGGCAGCAGTTTAAAATCGCCATTCAGGGTGCAATCGGAAGCCAGATTATCGCCCGCGAAACCGTTAATCCAGTGCGAAAGGATGTCCTTGCCAAGTGTTACGGCGGCGATGTCACCCGAAAGCGAAAGCTGCTTGAAAAACAGAAGGAAGGAAAAAAGCGCATGAAGATGATAGGAAATGTCGAATTGCCGCAAAGTGCCTTCCTGGCAGTCCTCAAAGAAAAGGAAGAGTAGAATCGCGGATAAGAATAAAGATGCAGATGGATTTTCTGATAAATAATTGAAAATGAACTTCCTATGTTTTATAATGGAAATATGAAAGGAATTATTCTCGCCGGTGGAAGCGGTACGCGTCTTTATCCAATTACGAAGGCGGTCTCAAAGCAGATTCTGCCTCTTTATGACAAACCAATGATTTATTATCCTTTAAGCTGCCTTATGCTTTCTGGAATCCGTGAGGTTCTGATTATCTCAACTCCACGAGACATTTCTCTTTTTAGGGAACTTTTTGGAAACGGTGACTGGCTGGGTATGAAGTTTGAGTATGCCGTTCAAGAAAGCCCTAGAGGTTTGGCGGATGCCTTTATCGTCGGAAAAGATTTTATCGGAAGCGATGATGTTGCCCTCGTTTTGGGCGATAATATTTTTTACGGTCAGAGTTTCACCAGAACCCTCAAAAATGCCCGTGCAAAAATCGAGTCAAAGGCCAGTGAAGCCGTGATTTTCGGTTACATGGTAAAAGACCCCACGGCTTACGGCGTGGTTGAATTCGACAAAAATGGCAAGGTTCTGGGAATCGAAGAAAAGCCTAAGGAACCAAAGTCAAATTATGCCGTTCCAGGTCTCTACTTTTACAATAATGAAGTCGTCAAAATCGCAAGCGAGGTAAAGCCCTCAGCCCGAGGGGAAATTGAAATCACCGCAGTGAACAACGCCTATCTTGAAAAAGGCAGCCTTTCCGTGGAATTGCTGGGTCGTGGTATGGCCTGGCTTGACACAGGAACTTATGACGGTCTTTTGGAGGCAAGCAATTTTATTGCCACGATTCAAAAGCGGCAGGGCATGTATGTCTCCTGCATCGAGGAAATCGCCTTTGCCAACGGATGGCTTTCAAAGGAGTCTCTTCTGAAACTTGCTGCCGGCTATAAAACCGACTACGGCGCATACTTAAAATACATCGCGGAGAAAAACTAAATGTCTTTTGAGTTTAAGAAATGTCTGGCAGCGGACGGAAAAGTTTTTGAAGGGCTTTACGAGATTCAGCCTAAAGTCTTCGGAGATGCCCGAGGATATTTTTTTGAGGTTTATTCCGAGAAAGATTTTTTTGAAGCTGGCTTAAAGATGAAGTTCGTGCAGGACAATCAGTCTTCTTCTTCAAAAGGAGTTTTGCGCGGCCTTCATTTCCAGACCCGTCATCCTCAGGGAAAACTCGTCCGGGCTGTAAGCGGCCGTGTCTATGATGTGGCTGTGGACTTACGGAAAGATTCTGCCACTTTCGGAAAATATTACGGAGTCATTCTGGACGGCGAAAAACAGAATCAGTTTTACATCCCCGAAGGCTTCGCCCACGGTTTTTATGTCCTGTCAGAGTCAGCCGTGTTCGCCTACAAATGCACGGACTTCTACGACCCGAAAGGCGAGGGCGGCTTAATGTGGAATGACGGGACAATCGGAATCGACTGGAAGTCTGTCGCTCCTGAGATTGAGCCTCTCCTTTCAGAAAAAGACGGTAAACACCCGGCTTTTGACCCCAACGGCGACTATTTTGACATCAAGGGAAAGTGGATTCATAATAATTAGAAATTGACGCAGATGCACGCAGATAAACACAGATTAAATATTTTTATATCCGCGTTCATCGGCGTTAATCTGCGTCAAAAAAAATGGAGAAGAATATGTCTAGAAAATTAAAAAATATACTTGTAACTGGCGGGGCTGGCTTTATCGGCTCTAATTTTATTAACTATCTCTTCGGGCTGAGTGCGACGGGAAGCCCTGAATTCATGGACTCAGGCTTTAAGGGAAAAATCGTCAATGTGGACTGCCTTACTTATGCCGGAAACCTTGAGAATCTTTCCATGGTCGAAGAAAAGTTCGGCAAAGGCTCTTCAGACCAGCGTTATTTCTTTGAGAAAGTCGACATCTGCGACAGAAGCGAGATTGAGCGGATTTTTAAAGCTTACGACATCGACACGGTGATTCACTTTGCCGCTGAGAGCCATGTTGACCGCTCGATTTTGGGGCCTGAAGCCTTCATCAAAACCAATGTAATGGGAACTTTCACACTTCTTGATGTTGCGCGGAATTACTGGGGAATCTCCCTTGACAAAAGAAGGGATGATGTTCTTTTCCATCATATTTCCACTGACGAAGTTTACGGCTCTCTGGGGGCGACAGGCTACTTCACCGAAACTACGAATTATGACCCCCGCTCGCCATATTCTTCTTCAAAGGCAAGTTCTGACCATATCGTAATGGCCTACTATCACACCTACGGTCTTCCGATTACTCTCTCAAACTGCACGAATAACTACGGACCTTATCAGTTCCCGGAGAAACTCCTTCCTCTTATGATTTCAAATATCCGTGACGGAAAGAATCTCCCGGTCTACGGCGAAGGAAAGAATATCCGCGACTGGATTTATGTCGAGGATCACAACCGGGCTGTCTGGCAGATTGTAAATTCTGGTAAGACAGGCGAAAAATACAACATCGGCGGCGAAAACGAATGGCAGAACATCAAGCTGCTGCACAAAGTAATCGAACTCACCGCTCCAAAAGTAAACAAATCCGCAGAAGATGTTGAAAAAACAATCGTCCATGTAAAAGACCGGCCTGGCCACGATGCCCGCTATGCAATAGACTGCTCAAAAATCAAGAAAGAGCTTGGCTGGGAGCGAAAAATGACCTTCGAGCAGGGACTTTCCCTCACGGTGAACTGGTATCTTTCCCACAAAGACTGGGTAGACCACATTTTGAGCGGCGAGTACAAAAACTGGATTAATGCAAATTACGGCGAGCGGAAGTAAATGATTTGGATTATCGGCTGTAACGGCATGCTGGGCACGCAATTGTGCCGCACTCTAAGAGAAAAAAATCTCTCTTACACAGGAACTGACAGCAATGTCTCTATCCTTGATTATGCTGCCCTTGAAGGCTTTGCCTCTGGTAAGGACATTTCATTTATCGTAAACTGCGCGGCTTACACGGCTGTGGATAAGGCTGAGACCGATGCTGAACTTGCCCGTGCCCTCAATGAAGAAGGACCGCGAAATATAGCCCGGCTTTCAAAAAAAATCGGCTGTCCCCTTATCCATATCTCAACTGACTATGTTTTTGACGGCTCGGCTTCTTCTCCAATTGCAGAAAACACTCCCATTAAGCCAATCGGAGTTTACGGCGAGACCAAGGCCGCTGGCGAAAAGGCTGTCTCTTCAGAAACAGATGATTTTTACATTTTGCGCACGGCCTGGCTCTACGGCTTTTACGGAAAAAATTTCGTCTATACCATGATTCGTGCCATGAACAGCAGGGAAAGCGTTAAGGTTGTCGCTGACCAGAGGGGAACGCCCACAAACTGCCTGACTCTTTCTTCTGTGATTGCAAAAATCATTGAAAACCGCCTTGGAAATTCAGGTGCAAAAAGCCATTCCCAGAAAATCCCCAACGGAATCTATCATGTGACTGACGAGGGGGAGACGACCTGGTTTGACTTCACCAAGGAAATCAAAAAACAGGCTTTTGAGGCGGGAATCCTCACGAACGAAAAGTGTCAGGTCAATCCCTGCACCACGGCGGAGTATCCAACGCCCGCGAAAAGACCGGCTTATTCAGTCCTTGACAAGTCAAAAATCCAGCAGACTCTGGGCATAAAACTTCCCCAATGGCAGGAAAGCCTTAAATCTTTCATAAAATCTGCAAATTTTGACAAAAATCGAATTGTCTAAAATCTTTAAATATGCTATATTTAGCGCATTGGGACTGTAGCTCAGCTGGATTAGAGCATCTGCCTTCTAAGCAGAGGGTCGCCTGTTCGAGTCAGGCCAGTCTCAATTTTTTTTATCTTTTTTACTATAAATCTGGGGATAGTTATGAAAATTTCAAAAAAAATCACTTTTATTGCCTTTTCTTTTGTCTTTTCAGGGCTTCTTTTTTCATGTGGCTCAACCGCAACTTTAGATAGCAATCCGAAACAATCAGCGGCTCCTGCCGAAGAAGAGCCGTCTAACGAAATCGAGGCTAAGGGTACTGGTTCTCTAAAAACCGTTCTTCCGCCGCCACCGGCAAAGCTTACCGAAGCGCCAAAATTCACTTTTAGCGGTGACTCCCTCAAAATTGAGATGGAAAAAACTTATTACGATGGCTTTGAACTTGTTGGCGATGTTAATGCATCAGAGTATTATGCTTTAAGACTAAAGGACTCCTCTTCTTGGGCTATCGCAGAAATCAATTTTCCTGCCGGCTCGTATGAAGGACTTGTAAATGTCTTGTCTCCAGATTCAAATCACTCAAAATTTAATGTATGCGTAAACGATGACTCTTATCTTGTCTATGGTTCAGAACCTCCTTTGACTCAGTATGAGCTTACGACACGCTCTGTAGTCAGCTTTACGCTTGAGCAGCCAGTGACCGTTACCCTAAAAATTCAGCAGAATGATGCGAAAAATCCTGAAAACAATGGCCAGAACGGCATGACAATCGACTATATCTCCTTCAAAAAAAAATAGCACCATAATTTTTAATTGAAAGTGAAAATGTGTTTCGATATAATTACTATGTATGGAAACAGAAAACACTCCTCACGGAGCAATTACCGATAACAATCACGCGGCTCTCTGGCACGGTCGCTTTGCTGAAGGTCCGGATGCGGCGGCTGTCGAATTTGAAACTTCAATTCATGTAGATGAGCGTATGGCCTTGGATGATATTCAGGGCTCTAAGGCTCATGCCCAAATGCTTTGTAAGCAAAAAATCATTTCCAGCGAGGAAAACAAAGCGATTCAGGAAGGCCTTTCTTCCATTCAAAAGGATTTGGAATCCGGCGTTCTTTCAATCGATTATTCTGCCGAGGACATCCATTCCTTTATCGAGGCTACTTTGACTGACAGAATAGGAGACCCGGGAAGAAAGCTTCATACAGGCCGAAGCCGAAACGACCAGATTGCTTTAGACGAGAGGCTTTATTTAAGGCGTGTAATTCCAGATTTACAAAACGCAGTCAAAGCTCTTATAAAAACTCTAACCGACATTGCAGAAAAGCACAAAAACTCACTTTTGACAGGCTATACTCACATGCAGCACGCTCAGCCAGGAAGTCTTGCTCAGCACTTGTGCGCTTGGGCATTTATGCTTGCCCGTGACAATGAGCGTCTTTCTGACTCATTAAAGCGGGTTTCTCTTTCTCCTTTGGGAAGCGGCGCCTTAATGGGAAGCACCTTGCCCCTTGACAGGGAAGCTGTGGCCAAGGAGCTGGGCTTTGAGGGCGCAACCTATAACTCATTGGACTCGGTTTCTGACCGTGACTACTGCATTGAGTTTACTTCTGATTTTGCGATTTTGCAGCAGCATTTGAGCCGTATGGCTGAGGAAGTGGTCTTGTGGTCTACCACTGAATTCGGCTTTATCAATCTGAGCGAAAAATGGTCAACCGGCTCTTCAATTATGCCGCAGAAAAAGAACCCGGACTTTGCCGAGCTTATCCGAGGGCGTACAGGAAAGGTTTACGGGGATTTAATAAATCTTCTCGTTATGATGAAGGGCTTACCTCTCGCTTATGACCGGGATATGCAGGAAGACAAGGCTCCTCTTTTTGAGGCCTTGGATACGGTTTTAGGCAATGTAATAGTTTTTGAGGCGATGATAAAATCTGCAGAGTGGAATCTTCCAAAAATGGAAGCGAGCTGCTTTGGTGGTTTTGCGAACGCAACAGATGTGGCAGATTATCTTGTGCGAAAGGGGCTTCCTTTCCGCCTGGCTCATGGAGTCAGCGCAAAATGCGTTCGTCTTGCCATAGATTCGGGACTTTCTGCAATCGAAGAACTTAAGCTTTCGGATATGAAAAAAATATCAGAGCTTTTTGAAGAAGATATTTTTGATTTCATTACGCCAAAAGCGTGTATGGAGGGAAGAAAAACAACAGGTGGACCCGGAGCCATCGATAAGCAAATTGAAGTTCTAAGAAATTTTGCAAAGTAAAATAACTGTCATTTTAATGTGGCAATAAGCGGGAGATTTTATATGAAAATACGAAAACACATGTCGTTAATGACGGAGCTTTTAATTGGTACTATAGGCTCGATTTTGGTCGTAGCGCTGTTTTTAAGCATTTCTTACACGCTTGTAATTATGCACAATGTAAGAAAGTCTACTACCGGTGCTGTAAGCCAGACTATGGAAACCTTGAACGAAGAGGTTTCCTGTATTTTGGGTGAATATAATGATATGGTAATCAACCTGTCAAAGGTTATTCCTGTTCTTGAAGACCGTGAGCAGATGAAGGCCGTAATTCAGAGTCTTGGAAAGGGCTTGCCTCAGGAAACTCTCCTTTACTATGCGACTGCCGAGCAGATTTGGGACGGCGGAACCCTTATTTCTCATTCTGGCTGGGAGGCACCCGGTGATTTTGACATGCAAAGCCGTCTCTGGCACAAAAATGCGGTGAACAACAGAAACAAGCTTTGCTATACAGAGCCATTCAATGATGTGAACACGGGAAAGCTTATCGTCACAATCAGCTACAATGTTCTTGATGATAGGGGTAATCTGCTCGGAGTTTCGGCCTTTGACATCGTTCTGGACGAATTGACGGAGGCTGTAAAAAACATCACTCTTTCAGAAAATAGCAAAATCCATATCGTAACAAAAGATGGCCTTTATCTTACAAATAAGGATTCTTCTGCGATTATGAGTAAAAATTATTTTGACACTGCAGATATAAAATCCTTCACAAAAACTGCATATTTTGACGGACAGAAAAAAGTGTTCATCGAAGGCAGCTCTTATTATGGCGTTCGCAAAATCGAGGACACGGACTGGTTTATAGTTGCGGATGGTCCTGTTTCCGATTTTGCCGCTGAGCAAATGCAGCTTGTTTCTTATGTAACTGTAGCACTTTTATTTATTATTTTATTCATGCTTGTCATTGACATTTTCCTTTCAAAGAAGGTTTCAAAATGTTTCAATTACATGGCGGCGGGCTGTGCCTATATCGCGAAGGGTGATTTTTCTAAAAAATATCCTGATTATTTTACGAAAGAAGCGTCCCTGCTTGCAAAAGGCTTTAACGATTTATCAGAAAGCCTGCACGACATCGTAGAGAGCATGAAGCAGTCTCGTACTTCACTTGGAAGAGCGGGGGATGAGCTTAAAAACGGAACTCTTGATACTCAGGCGGCAATTTCTCAGATTATCTCAAGCACAAAGGGAATGGAAGGAAATCTTGTTTCTCAGAATTCAAGCGTAGAGCAGACCTCTTCAAGCGTAAACAAGATTCTAAAAAATATCACCTCTCTCGAAGGGCTTGTCCAGAATCAGGCTCAATCTGTTCAGGGAGCATCTTCTGCCGTAGAAGAGATGATTGGAAATATCGGCGAGGTAAATCGTCATGTCGACCAGATGGCACTTTCCTTCACACGGCTTGCTCACGATGCAGATGAAGGAGCCAAAACCCAGAATGAATTGCAGAATCAGATTTCAGAAATTGAAAACCAGTCAAAACTTTTGAGCGAGGCCAACACGGTAATTGCTTCTATTGCAGAGCAGACAAATCTTCTTGCTATGAATGCGGCGATTGAGGCGGCTCATGCCGGCGAGGCTGGAAAAGGCTTTGCTGTTGTCGCTGATGAAATCCGTAAGCTTTCAGAAACCTCATCTTCTCAAAGTAAGACAATCGGTGAGCAGCTGAAAAATATTCAGAATACAATTGAGACTGTAGTAAAAGCGACTCAAAAGGGCGTTCAGGGTTACACTCATCTGGCTTCTGAAATTAACGAAACTGACAATCTTGTTCAGCAGATTAAGGCGGCTATGGGTGAGCAGCAGGAAGGCTCTGTTCAGATTACCCAGTCTTTGAGCGAGATGAATGACAGCACTCACAGCGTTCAGAAGGCAAGTCAGGAAATGACGGCCGGAAGCCGAACGATTATGGATGAGCTTGCGACCTTGCAGAAGGAGACTTCTGCAATGCAAAATGGCATGCGTGAAATGAATGCCAGCGCCGACAAAATTTCAACGACGGGCACGGCTCTTACAGAAATTTCAGAAATTATGGAAAAATCAATCATTGAGATTGGCAAACAAATCGACAGATTTGAAAATTAACAAATATAAGGGGTATTTTATGAAAATTACAAAAATGTTTTTGGCGGCTTTTGCTTCTCTTATGGTAGTCGGAATGTCTTCCTGCTCAAAAGCGGACAATGAATTCGTTCTTGGTCTTGATGACTCTTTTCCGCCAATGGGCTTCCGTGACGAAAACAATGAAATCGTAGGCTATGACATCGACTTGGCAAAAGAGGTTGCCAGCCGTCTTGGCCTTAAATTCCGCGCCCAGCCAATTTCCTGGTCTGCAAAGGAGCAGGAGCTTAACACTGGAAAAATCGACTGCATTTGGAATGGCCTTTCAATTACGCCCGAGCGACTGGAGCAGCTCGCCTTTACAAAGCCCTACCTTAACAATGCGCAGGTTGTAATCGTTAGGGCTGACAGCGGAATTACAAGGCTTTCAGATTTGGCTGGTAAAGTTCTCGGCGTTCAGGCTGGAAGCAGTGCGTCTGACGCAGTTGACGAAGTTCCGGAGTTTAAGCTTTCTCTCAAAAATATCGTTGATTTTGCTGACAATATCGTCGCTTTGAATGACCTTGAAATCGGTGGACTTGACGGAGTGGCAATGGATAGCGTTGTCGCAGATTACAGCCTCAAAACGACAGGAAAGCCGTTCGTAATCCTTAGCGAGTCTTTGGCCCCTGAGCAGTACGGAATCGCTTTCAAAAAAGACAACACAGAATTGCGTGATAAAGTCCAGAATGCTTTGAACGAAATGGCAGCCGACGGAACTGTTGCGAAAATCAGTGAAAAGTGGTTCGGTAGCGATATTTCGATTATTGGAAAATAAATTTTGACGCGGATTAACGCAGAGGAACGCGGATGTTTTTATTTATCTGCGTCTATCCTCGTGTATCTGCCTCTTAATTTCTGTTTTTATGTCAAAAATAATTTTCCCGATGCTTAGCGCATCGGTGGTTTCGATTGAAGTTTTTTTTCTCACGCTTATTTTCTCCGTGCCATTGGGCTTTCCTCTTGTGGCAGGGAGAATGTCCCGCTTTAAGATACTTTCTTACTCAGTGAACGCTTTTCTTCTCGTCATTCGGGGAACTCCGCTCATTCTGCAGCTGATTGCTGTTTATTTTGGTCCGGCCTACATTTTTAAGATTTCCTATGACAGGTTTCTTGCGGCGATTATAGCCCTAAGTGTAAATTATGCCTGTTATTTTGCGGAAATTTATCGTGGCGGTATACAGTCAATTCCTTGCGGTCAGTATGAGGCTGCAAAGGTTCTGGGCTACACAAAAATGCAGACTTTCTTTAGAATCGTGCTTCCCCAGGTCGTAAAGCGGATTGTTCCTGCTATGGGAAATGAGGTAATTACCCTGGTAAAGGATACGGCTTTGGTTTCTGTTCTCGGAATCGCAGAACTTTTCAGAACGGCACAGACTTCTTCTAGCCGACTTTTCTCGACAATGCCTATTTTTATTGCGGGCCTTTTCTATTTTGTGATGAACTGGCTCGTCTCTTCTGCCTTCATCTTAATCGAAAAAAAACTGGATTATTACAAGTAAATTATGCCAATTATCAGCGTTCAGAATATAAAAAAATCTTTCTCAGACGGCGTGCAGGTTCTTAAGGACATTTCATTTGATGTTGAGCAAGGTGAAATCTTAGGAATTATCGGGCCTAGCGGAAGCGGAAAATCCACTATGCTTCGTTGCATTGCCCAGCTTGAGACAGTTGACGACGGCTCGATTTTCGTTTGCGGAGAGAGTGTGGTCAAGAACGGAATTTATTCTCCAAAAAATGAATTACGAAAAATCGGCTTGAATCTGGGTTTTGTTTTTCAGAATTTTAATCTTTTCCCGCACATGAGCGTTTTGCAGAATATTATTGACGCCCAGCTTCATGTTTTAAAGACACCAAAAAATGAGGCAATCGAGATTGCAAAAAAACTTTTGAAGGATGTCGGTCTGTCGGAAAAAGAAAACGCATATCCTTGTGAGCTTTCAGGCGGTCAGCAGCAGCGAGTTTCTATCGCACGCTCTCTTGCCCTAAAGCCGAAGGTTCTTCTTTTTGATGAGCCTACAAGTGCCCTTGACCCTGAGCTTACCGGCGAAATTTTAGCCGTAATAAAACAGCTTGCCCTTGAAAAAATGACGATGATTGTCGTAACTCACGAAATGGCCTTTGCGCGGGACATTTCTGACAAAATTATTTTTATGGCGGACGGCGTAATAGTCGAAGAAGGGGAGCCTAAAAATCTTATAAACAATCCTCAGACTGCCCGTCTTCAAGACTTCCTGAAAAGATTCTCTGAGTAGCAAAATCGAAAAATCAGCTTTATTTAAAAATCTTCGAGATTTCTTTTTTGTAGAGCTTATTGATTTTGTGTCTCATAAGTTCCTGCTTTGCGTTGATTTCTTTGTTAAGCTCAAAACTGTGCTTTAAAATCGCAAATTTAAAGATTCTCTCGCAGGTTCTGAAGCCTGTCTTTGCGTTGTCGAGAGCATCAATTTCCGAGCGGAAAAGATTCTGAATCTCGCTCGTGTCAAGAAGGCTTTCGTATGTGTCGTAGACGATGTTGTTTTCCTCTGCATAGGAAAGGACATTGCTCTGGTCCGGAACAATGAGTGCTCCTACATATTTCTGGTCTTGTCCGACGACGACAGTTCTCTCTACATACGGACTTGCGTTGATTGCCTTTTCGATAACCTGAGGCTCAATGTTCTCTCCTCCAAGAAGAACGATTGTATCCTTTGCCCGTCCGACAATTTTAAGCTCGTTGTCGCATGAAATCATTCCCAAATCGCCAGTGTTAAGCCAGCCGTCCTTGTCGATGATTTCGCTCGTCAAATCGTCACGCTTGTAGTAGCCTTTCATAACCTGGCGGCCCTTTACAAGGATAAGGCCCCTTTTTCCAGGCTTTAATGGCTTTGTGTCAGCAATTTTACCGTCTTTTTCGGCGACAATTTTTAAGTCGAAGCTTGGAAAAATCCAGCCGACATTGTTGTTGCGAGGACGCTTTGAGTTACGGACTGAAATTACGGGAGCCGTCTCCGTCATTCCGTAGCCTTCGAGAAGCTTAAAGCCAATCGCATTGAAAAAATCCTCTGTCTCAGGCTGCAAGGCTCCGCCGCCGGAAATAGCTGCGCGGAATTTTCCGCCGAATTTCTGCCGAATGCGAGAGAAAACGAGCTGCTCGCCCAAAAAATGGCTTGGCCACAAAAGGACGAAGGGGAAAAATCCCATAACATAGTCGATAATCCGGGGATACCAGTGATAGCGGCACTTTAAGCCCAAAAAGAGAGCCTTTGATTTATAGTACCATTTTCCAAATAAAACTGAATATTTAAAGACAAGCCGGTTTAAAGCGCTCTGTTTTTTAATTTCACGGAAGATTCCCTGGGCGACTGATTCCCAAAGACGGGGAACAGCGTTCATCCACTGAGGCTGAACAAGCTGCATATCTGAAAGCATGACGGAAGCGACTGGCTTTGAATAGGCAAAGCCTCCTTCAAGGGTCATTACCATATAGCAGAAGGCTCGTTCAAAGCTGTGCCAGATTGGAAGAACCGTGAGCCACAAATCGCCTGCCTGCATAAGGCCGAGAACGCTGCGGCAGACCTCGCACTGGGCCAAATAATTGTCGTGGGTAAGCTGCACGCCTTTTGGAAGCCCCGTGGTTCCTGAAGTGAAAATAATCGTTGCCACATCATCCTTTGTGACGCTCTCCATGCCTTTTTCGATTTCCAGCCATTCTTCTTTTGTGATGGCTGTTCCTTCGCTTTCGAGCATTGAATAGTAAATTACTTCGATTCCCTTGGCTTTTGCTTCTTCAAGAGTTTTTTCATCTGCGTGATCATAAAGGATTGCCTTTTTTAAAGTCGGGACTTCCCCGATATTTTCAAGAACCTTTTGTAATTGCCGGGCGTTTTCAAAAAATGAAACTTCTGCCTCAACATAATTCAAAATAAAGCGCATCTCAACGCCCATAGAGTCGCAGCCCCGGGGAACATCAATCGCACCAAGAGAAAGAAGGGCAAAGTCCGTGATAAGCCATTCGCGCCGGTTGTCGCTCATAAGACCGATTTTGTCGCCTTTTTTTATTCCGAGTTTTTTTAGGCTGGATGCAAGCTCAATTACATGCTGATAGACTTGGGAATAACTGTAGCGGACGAACATTCCGCTTTTATTTTTAACAGCCTGAAGTGTAAGATGAGGGCATTTTGAAACTTTATTTTTAAAAAGAATGGCTAAGTTGCTGCCAAGATTTTTTTCAAATTTCGACAAATCCATAATGTCATTATGACAAAATTTGTCTTTTTGTCAAGATAAAAGCAGGGGATGACCAATAAGTTCAAAAAGTGTCATTTAATTGCAATACAAGAGATTGC
>CALGGS010000207.1 GCA_937915735.1 uncultured Treponema sp. | reverse complement strand
GCTTCCATGCAAGTGTTCAATTTAATGTTTGGCAAATTCAAAAAGTCGAAATTAGAGCTTAAATAGTGGCTCTTCCCCGCCCGCACAGGGCGGGCTTTCGTGCTAAGAGCACTCCATTCCTGCACCGGCTGTCTAGTTCAAGGAAAAATCCATAACAAAGGTAAGAGTCAGTTCTTTCTGACCTTTTGCCATTTTCTTAAAGGGGGAAGATTTTTTTATAGCCGTCAAAGTCGCATCGTTTAAAACTTCATGCTCACTTTTTTCTAAAAGCTCTATATCCGAAACCATTCCGTCCGGGTTTATGACAAGGCGAACCCTGACTTTTCCTTCCAGACCCTGAGAGCGGGCGGAGTAGGGATATGTTTTTTTAGAGGCGATCCTTGAAAGCGCGTAAGCTTTGTATGTCTGAATTATTTTTTTCTCTGAGTCTGAAAGCACTTGGTTTTGTGATGAGCTTTCATTTGACAGACTCCCTGTTGCCTTTTCTTGGTTTTCTGCCTCTTCATCATATTCGCTCTCTTCCGGATTTTCTTCAGGCTCGGTTACTTCTTCCTGGTTTCTTTCGATTTCTTCAATTTTTTTCTCTTTTGGAACTGTATTTTCGTCTGACCGTGCGGTTTTCTTCTCGATTTTCTGAATGGGGACAAGTTTTTTCTTTTTTTTCGTGACAGTGACGACAGAAACTGCGTTTTCAAGAGTCGATTCTACGACTTGCCCCTCGTATTGAAAATCCCAGAAAGGGAGGGCGAAAATAACACAGACGACAAAACTTGTGCAGATGGCTGAGCAAAGCCAGCGGTTTCGAGTCCTCTCACAGATTTTATTCCAAAGGCTCATGCACGATTCCTATTTTGCTGATTCCGGCATTTTGAATTTTTGTAAGAATCTGAACAACGCGTTCAAAATCAACCGTTCTCTCACATTCAAGCGACAGGGCAATGTTCGGATTTTCGGCGTACATCTTTGAAAGTGTCGGCTCAAGTTCTTCCAGCGTGATGATTTTTCCGTCAAGTTCCATTTGGTTTTCATTTACGGCAAGGACTTTCGTAGAATCTTGAGAATCTGCCTCTTGTGTATCTTCTGACTGTGGTAAATCCAGTGGAATAGAAGCCTTTTTGAACTGAGTCGAAACCATAAAAAAAATCAGCAGAATAAAAATCACGTCAATCATCGAAGTGATGTTGATGGAAAGTTCTTCCTCATTGTGCTTCAAAAAATCCAAATTCATCATAATTTCAATTCCTGATTCTTAATTTTCCTCTTCCTCATACAAAGTCATGGCTAAAAGCCGCTTTTCGATAATTCTCTTGAAGGTGCGGTAAAACAAAAGCGAGGGAATCGAGATTATCATACCGAAGGCCGTAGTGAGCATGGCTTCCCAGATTCCGCCTGACAAATCCTGAATATTTACATTTGCCCCCGCTTGCGAAAGCTTAGAAAATGCTCCGATAAGACCTGTGACGGTTCCCAAAAGTCCTAAAGAAGGCGCGACGGAGGAAATAAAATTCAAAAACCAAAGCCCGCGGTTCATCTCATAGTACAGAATCGAGCACTCTGAATGAAATTTTTTCATTTTTGTCTTTTCATCGAGATTTTCCGTGCCAGACATTTTTTGCTTAAGTCTGGCAATTACATCGCGGGAGCTTCCTTTTTTTGTTTGAAAAAAATAAATCGTGCGTTCAAGACACTGACAAAAACAAAAACATAAAAGTGCCGCCAAAACCCAGTTTACAGGTCCGCCTAAATTGATGAAGTGAATGAGTTTCATGGCGAGAAGTATAGCAAAATTGCGCTTTTTGTGTAAGCAATGTCAAACAAAAGTTAGGTGAATAAAAATCGGGGGGGGACAAGTGAGAAAAAAGTCAAAAAAATCAAAGGCATTTTTACATTGACACAAAAGTTAATAAACATTAGAATAAACCTAGTAAATAGGTAGGTAAGCACCGCATTATAAATTTTTCACATCTCAGGGGTACGAATATGTCACTTTCAATAGAATCAAAATGCCTTCACATAGAAGAAAATGCGTGTGGGGGCGGGGTTAGCGCTCCCAACCGATGCACTCATTATGGCTCGGTCAGTTTTCCGATTTACCAGACGGCAACTTACGCCCATCCGGCTGTTGGGCAGAGCACGGGCTTTGACTACAGCCGCCTTCAAAACCCGACCCGGGAGCAGCTTGAAAAGCTTGTCTGCCAGCTTGAGGGCGGGCTTGACGCATTTGCTTTGTCTAGCGGAATGGCGGCTATTTCCCTTTTGTTCGAGCTTTTTTCTCCTGGGGAGCACATTGTCGCTGATTCCGACCTTTACGGCGGCTCAATCAGGCTTTTTGACAATGTTTCAAAGAAAAACGGGATTAATTTCACCCGTGAAAACATTTCTGCTTTGAGCGAGAGTGAGCTTGATTCTCTTTTTACTCCCGAAACTAAAGCTCTTTACATCGAAACGCCGACAAACCCGATGATGAACATCACGGACATCGAAGGGGCGGCAAAAATCGCCCATGCACATAATGCGCTTTTAATCGTCGACAACACATTTATGTCGCCGTATTTTCAAAATCCTCTTTCTCTTGGGGCAGACATTGTTCTTCATAGCGGAACAAAATATCTGAGCGGTCACAACGACACTCTTTCAGGATTTATCGTAACAAATCGCGGGGAAATTGCGGAAAAACTCAGGTTTTTAATCAAAACAACAGGCGCAGGTCTTTCTCCTTTTGACGCATGGCTCACGCTTCGAGGAATCAAAACTCTTGCGGTGCGAATGGAAAAGGCTCAGGAGAACGCAATAAAAATCGCAGAATGGCTAAAGGGGCAAAAATCTGTAACAAAGGTCATTTATCCGGGCTTTACTGAGCACCCGGGGCACGAAATTCAAAAAAAACAGTCCCGTGGCTTTGGGGCAATGCTCACATTCAATGTAGAGTCAGAAAAAAAGGCAAAATTGATTTTAAACAAAGTTCGCCTTATTAAGTTTGCGGAAAGTCTTGGCGGGGTAGAAACGCTTATCACATATCCAGTAACGCAGACTCACGCCGATGTGCCTGAAGAAATCCGCCTTAAAAACGGAATTACTCCGTCAACGCTCCGTCTTTCAGTCGGCATTGAAAATGTCGAGGACTTAATAGAGGATTTGACTAATGCTATAAATTAGGGGCACAGCCTACCAGCTGACCTTCCAGGATTTTTCTTCGGTGGTGCAGAGCAATTCGCCTAGTGTTACTGATTCTTTTGCCTGCTTTTTGCCATCTGGGGACGATAGAATTATCGAAAGCCTTCCGTTTACGATTTCTTCTGCGAAGGAAGGCCCGTACATTGATGATAAAAGCTCCTGATATTCAGAAACCGACATTTGTTCACCGATTAAAGCCGGTATCATTAGCAAGTCAAGATAAGATTTTGAGTCCTCATTTAAAAGATTGTAAAAATCTACAATTTGCCTGCTTCCAATCGTTAGCGTCAGCGATTTTTCTGATTTCCTTAAAAGTCCTGTTTTTGTAAGCAGATTTTCTGAAAGCTTTGGAATCGTTCCGCTTGCGGCGACTTCATTTTGTGACGGAAGGCTCGCGCTTGTGTTTACGGCTCCGCTGGAATTTAAAAGGTTCAGAATGTCAGCCTTGCTGAATAGCGGCGTGTTTTCATCAAGGCCGGACAGATTTTTCAGGGTTTTTGTGAGTGTGCTTGAAAATCCTGTGGAAAAGGAAATAGTCGCGCTGTCATTGCTTTGCGCCTTTACATTGATTTGCGGAAGACAAGAGGTAAAAACAAAGAGGGCTGAGGCAAGCAAAAACGAATAATTTTTCATATCTTATAAAACATTTTTTAGAGGCAATGTTACACGAAGTCCTGTCGCAAAAACAAGGCCCGTTGGAACCGATTGAGTGAAAGAAAGTGTGCCGCCGTCCCTGTCATTAAAAATCGTGTAGTGAACATCCTGAACGAAGGAAACGAAGGTTTTCCCGACTTTTACGCTTGGAGTGCTGAAGCAAAAGCCCAAAATCCCGGGAAAAAACGAAGCTTTTATTTCTCTGTCAGAATTCGCCGGCAAATGAGGGCTTCCGAATGAAATGACAGGCCCCGCGAAGATACGGAAATACTCGCTGAGTGTTAATGACAAAACTATGGGTAGCTGTAAGGTGTCAGTGCCTGTGTCGTAGCGAATGTAAGTTCCCAGCCCTGGCTGAATTTTGTTCCCTGCGTAGCGGGCATGAATCATCGTGTCAAATCCGCGGCAGTTCAGGCGAAAATATTCGGGTGTAAAAAAACTCCAGTCGAGGGAAATGGAGGCGTCCAGAACCAAGGATTGCAAATGACCGCCAGCGGAAACTGTTGTATTAGCGGTCGTTCCCCCTGAAGCTGTCGCTGCAGTCTTTCCTGCCTTCCCAGAATTTTTTGTAGCAGAAGAGCCAAGAGTCTCCTTAAGCAGCTCCGAATTTGATGACGGCAGGTATCGTTTTGTCGCAAAATAATGCGCTTTCCAGTAGCCTTCTTTTAAAGATGAGATTATGACTCCCGTATTAGGGCCGTCGCTTGCCGCATGAATGAACTGTGAGTTTCCGATGTAAAGCCCGACATGGGAAACCTGGCCGCTGGAAGTCGTCTTAAAGAAGACTAAATCTCCCGCCTCCCGGTTTTTATCCTCTACTTCCGTACAAAAGTTATAAATTGCCTGAGTTGTGCGCGGAAGCTGAACGCCGATTGATTCTCTGGAAACCGTAAAAACAAGACCGGAGCAGTCAAAGGAATTTGGCCCGGTTCCGCCGGCAACATAAGGCTTTCCGATAAATTGCTTTGAATAATCAACGAGCTTTTGCCTTGCAACCGCCGCCTCACTGGGGCTCATTTTCACCTCATTCTGAGCGCAGAGTCGGGGAACTGTCAGGACAAAAAGAAAAAATGCGAAAGTATAGAATACAGCTTTTTTTGTAGACATATCTTAATTATCGGAGAAAAATTGCCTTTTCAGTATTTACTTTAAGTTGCAAAAGTCCACTAGGTTTTTGTGGTAGCCTTCTTCATCGATAAAATATGCGATTGCGTGGGGGCAGTTTTCTACCAGGAACATATACTTTTCACTCGTGCAATACTGAAAGTTTGAGATTGTCATTTCGATTGGAACGAAGTCGTCGGCCGTTCCGTGAATAAAGAGAACAGGGCGTTTGTTGTAGCGCAGTCCCTTGAAAGTGTCGTATTCGTCGAATTCAAAATCAGCGAAGTTTTTCGCCATAAAATTTCCGAAGCCAATGGCAAGGCGTACTAGAGGAATGTGCTTGTCCTTTCGGGCGACTTTCCAGATGATTTCGTATGGAGATGTAAAGCCAGAGTCAGCGACGACAGCTTTTAAATTTGAAGGGAGGTCAAAGCTCAGTGACATTAAAACCGTGCTGCTGCCCATTGAAATTCCTTCAAGATAAACCGGCTTCTCGTTCCCGTAGATTTCGTTGACTTTTAAAAGCCAGTCCCGCACATCGTAGCGTTCTTTTACTCCAAAGGTGATGTATTTTCCCTCGCTTTTTCCGTGAGCCCTCTGATATGGAAGGACGACATTATAGCCCAGCTCGTGGAAGAATTTCGCAAGGCCTGCGAACTCCCGAAGCGGTGAGGACTGATGGCCGTGAATTAAAAGCCAGGTACCTTTTGCCTTTTGAGCGGGCAAGTTGTAGGCGACGAGCTTCAGACCGTCAAAGGATTCAACTGAAATTTCCTCGTAATTTTGTGAATAAAACCATTCTGTGTCGGCCCTGTTTTTGTCCATGTTCTCTTTTGTTAAAAAATGCTCAAGCTCTGTCTTTTCGGAATAGCCTGCGCTGCGGGTAAAATTTGGCTTAAAAAATCCAAAGTAAACAAAAAGAAAAAAAATAATGAATAAAGCAAGAAAAATTGAGAGCGGAAGAGAAATCTGTTTGATAAGAGATTTTGTTTCGTTAGACATAAAATAATTATACTGAGAAAACTGATTATTGGAAACCTCTAAGGAAACACTGAGTAATTGCGTCAAGTGTTAATCAGCGCTTCCCTAAAAACGCGTTTTTTAAGAGTCGTTTCTTCTTCTTCCTTTGTAACATTCGGAGCAGCCGGTAATCATCACATGCTTTTTCCCTTCTGTGCGGTTAAAAAGACGCGCAATCAGCTCACCGTTCAGGGGAACTTCTTTTCCACAGACAGGGCAGTTCCTTTTTACGCCAGGCTCTGGCCTCGGATAGCAATGGGGGCAGCCATGCACTGTCATTCTCTGGTCGTGTGTCGTCATCGGACGGTAAATCCTTGAAAACATGTCTTCGTTTTTGGCGAGGGGAGTCGAGCAAAGGGGGCAGCGCACGAAGTCAATTTTGCCGTTCTCATCCTTTTGGGTACGAAGATTCTTATCTTTCGTAACTGTTTTTTGAAGGGAATATTTAAATTTCAGGAAGAGCATCAGTGCTAAAACCAGGATAATCGAGCCAATAAAAAGAAAAAATAAGTCCATAACTGTATTGTCGGAAAGATTTTACAAAAAATCTTTTACTATTTTTAAATATATGCTATAATGTTTGCCAAAGTTTGGGAGAAAAAGTTGGATCCAATAAATAAACGCCGAATCAGTGATATCAATTTCATAATCGACAAAGATTTAAATGTAAAAGATGGCAACCGATCCTTTTTAAATCTTCTGCAAAAAACTGATTTTGACCTGAACATCTCCTATATCCTTGAAGATTCGGATGCAAAAAATCTCAAATTTTATCTCGAAAATTTTGATGACAAGGCACCCCAGCACAATTTTATCGCAAACATTCGCCCTCACGAAAATTATATATCTTGCATTTTTACAATCAGCCGCTACGACGAGAATTTCAAGGTCGTCATCGAAGAGCTTTCTTATTCCCGCTCTCTTCTGGACAAAGCCCTTCTCGAAAGCCGCGAATTCACCGCCCTTTTACAGAATTTTGACGCTTACTATTTTACTTACGACGGAAAAAAAATCATTCTAAAAAACACTAAGGATATGACGATTCTTGCGAGCGGAACTCTCGAAAACTTTAAAAACTTCTTTCCCCAGCATTTTAAGCTCAATTTTACTCATGATGACTCACGAACACAGTTCGATTTAATGATTGATGACATAGAAAAATTCGTCTCAAACAAATATTATTCATTTTTGCAGTCAAACAAAAAACGTCTCACCGTTCACACTTTAAAGACAAGCACACGAAACAGCGCTCTTATCGTCGGCAACATTCAGCTTTCACATAAAACCGAGGTTCAGGCAAATCTTTACAACGGACAGAAGGACGGGCTTACATCCCTTTACAACAAAAAGGCTATTACCGAGCTTGCAATCAAAAAAATCAACGAGGACAAATCTCCCTGCTCTCTTATCATAATCGATATAGACAAATTCAAAGAGTGCAATGACACTTACGGCCATATTTTTGGAGACAGAGTTCTCGTGGCAGTCGCGACTTGCATTCAGGATGCTGTAAAGGGTTCTGGAATGGCGGGACGAATCGGGGGGGACGAATTCCTTGTCATTTTAGACAGAACCTCAGAAGACGACATACGAAATGTAGCTAGAAATATCAGGACTGCGATTCTGTGGAATATCACGAATGTTGAGCCAGGCTCTATTGTTACTTGCTCAATGGGAATCGCAAAATTTCCTGAACAGGCAAAAAATTACAACGATTTGTTCGTTCTCGCCGACAAGTGCCTTTACATAGCAAAATATCGCGGACGAAACTGTTACATTATTTACAAGCCGGAAATTCACGACAAAATCCTCTTTGAAAATAAGCAGATTGACGACAGAGTCGCTTCCGGTCAGTATTTCCACGAAAATGTCGTCTCTGAGCTTACGATTCTCGACTCAATCGAAAAAATCAAAAAGGATAAGCCCCGAACGGTCGAAAAAGTACTCAAAGAAATTATCGACTACTTAAAAATCAGCAAAATTACCGTTTATGATGAAAATTTCGAGGCTGCATATATCGTTTCAAAAAACAAGGACGACAATAAAGAAGTCCGCAGCAGCCAGCTGAACAGCAATTATTTCTCATATTTTAACGAATTTGGTTTTTTGCACTTTGACAACACGAATGTTTTGGGGTCAATCGACGGAAAACTTTACAATCTTTACAACGAAAATAATATCGCTTCTACAATCGAAGTCTTAAGCCGTGGCAAAGACGGAAAAATCAAGTCGTTCATCTGCTACGACTTGTACAGACCAGCCCGCGCCTTCAAAAATGAGACAGTAACGCTTGCCATAGTGCTTGCGAATTTAATTACAAGGAAAATATAATCATGAAAGTTTTAGTTGTTGGTAGTGGTGGCCGTGAACACACAATCGCATGGAGACTCGCAGAGTCTTCTCTCGTTGACGAAGTAATTTGCCTGCCAGGAAACGGAGGTACGGCAACCGAAAAAAAATGCAAAAACATCGACCCAAAGGACAATCCGGTTCTTCAGTCCCTTTCTTTAAACGAAGCGGCCGTCAATGTCGCCCTTTCTCAAAAGGTTGACTTTGCCGTAATCGGACCAGAAGACCCTCTGGCAGACGGAATAGCTGACTCTCTCTGGAACGCAGGAATTCCAACCGTAGGCCCGAAGTCTAAAGGGGCGGCTCTTGAAGCGTCTAAGGATTTATCAAAAATCTTTATGAAAAAGTACGGAGTTGCCTGTGCTGAAAGCGAAACCTTTACGGATAAAGACTCTGCTCTTGCTTATGTCCGTCAGAAGGGCGCTCCAATCGTCGTAAAGGCAGACGGCTTGGCAGCCGGAAAGGGCGTTGTAGTCGCAAAAACTCTTGAAGAGGCCGAAAAGGCCGTCGAGGACTTGATGAGCGGAAGTGCCGTCGGGGACGCCGGCAAAAAGCTCGTTATCGAAGAATACTTGCAAGGCGTTGAAATTTCTGTTCTTGCCGCAGTTTCGGTTACAGAAGAAAGCAGTGCGAGCGGAAAAGCCTGCATAAAGGCCTTCCTTCCGGCTCGTGACCACAAACGACTTTTGGACGGGGCAAAGGGACCGAATACAGGGGGGATGGGTGCCGTTTGCCCGCTTAGCGATGTTACGGGCGAGACAATGGCTCTTTTTGAGAAAAACATCCTGCAGCCGACTTTAAAAGGTCTTATCGCCGAAAAAATGGACTATCGCGGCTTTATTTTCTTTGGACTTATGCTTACAAAGGACGGTCCGAAGGCCCTTGAATATAATGTCCGTCTTGGAGACCCTGAGACTCAGGCAGTCCTTCCGATGATGGATTTTGATTTTGCAAAGCTTTGTCAGAGCATTATGAACGGAAGTCTTGGCTCGTTCGAAATGAAATGGAAGTCTGGTTTTCAGGTGGCGCCTGTCGCAGTCAGTGGCGGCTATCCTTTAAAATACGCTAAAGGCAAGGTGATTAATTTCGCTAACAGCGTAATCGAAGAAGCGGGAGCAAAAATCTTTATCGCAGGGGCAATTTCTGACAGAAGGGCAAAGACTCCGACTTTAATTACAAGCGGCGGGCGGGTTCTCGCTTGCTCTGCTCACGGAAGTTCCTTTGACGAAGCGTGGAAAAAGGCCTATGAAGCGATGGCAGGCGTTCAGTTCGACGGAATGTTCTTCAGAAAAGACATCGGCCTTCCGGGGGCTGCGGAAAGTAATTAAAAAAAAGGGCTAATCTGTTTTAGGACTTTTTTGGCGGCTTCGGGATTCTGGTGAATCAGAAATCTGAACCGCTCGCTTTCAATTTTAATAAGTCTTGTCGAAATTACCGCTATTGCCGTCGTCGTGCGAGTTCTCTCCAGAATGCAGGAGGTTTCGCCGAAGATTTCTCCTCTGTGGGCACGGTAAAAATCATCTGAATCTTTATTTTCTGAGACAAATTTGACACTTCCCTTGATGATATAATATGCGAAATTGTCATTGTCTCCCTTGTTGAAAATCACATCCCCGGGTTTGTAGGAAAAGACATTGCCTTTGTTTTTTGCGATTAAAAAATCCGGCCTGATAAAAAAGGCCCTTTTCATTGCCGAGCCGAGTCCGTGCTGCTCTATTTTTGGAAGAAGGTAAAGCTCGCCTAAAAGAAGCTCGTCAAAAAACTGAACTACATAAATAAACTGTGCGAAAACAAGGAAAAACACGAAGAAAAAGAAAATGTCCATTAAAAGAATGATTACATGCCCTAATACTCCATAAATCAGGTTGTAATTGGATACATTTAAAAAGTAGTGCATTATGATTCTAAAGGCCCAGAAGGAGAGGGTACAGAGAATGCTCGTAAAAATGCAGAGAAAAATTGAAGGCTTTGTTCCTGAACTGCTCTTAAAAAGAACCGTTACCACCGCAAACATCAAAAAGTTCGGAAGAATTTTAATAAATCCGCCCGAAAGAATTCCCTTGTAAATAAAATCCAGCTGAGGAATGTCCTTAAAAAAGTCGATTGAGGCAATTGTTTGAAGCGAAATGTATGCAAAAATTACCGCTGAAGAAACCAAAACGATTGCAAGCTCTGTGACGAAAGTGAGAATTTGATTTAAGACGGCCTTTCGCCTGGTTTGCGTATGGAAAATATTTTGCATGGAGTCAAAAATTGAGGCGAAGAAACGGCGAGCCATCCAAAGAACGAATACCGCCGTTACAATTTCAAAAGAACTGATTGTATTCGTGTTGATTGACTGAACAGAATCAATTACTTCGCGAGTGTCAAAATACTGCTCAAGCTCAGGAATCGCTGACACAATTGTGTCGATTGTCGATGGCGAGGCGTGTAAAAAACGCACGAGAACCATAATCACCATCATAAAAAGGGGAAAAACCGAAAAAAGAAAACTGAAAGCACATGAGCCGGCAAAAGACAAAAGACGGTTCTGCAAGAAGTATTTTGTGGTCAAGAAAATACTCTGGGAGAAAGTGACAAATGTGATTTTGTGCGGCGTTTTGCTCATAAATAATTTGACAATAATTTGACGCGGATGCACGCAGATGAACACAGATGAGATTTTTGTTGGGGCTGTCCAATAAGTTCAAAAAGTGTCATTTTCGGGCTTGACCCGAAAATCTA
>CALGGS010000206.1 GCA_937915735.1 uncultured Treponema sp. | reverse complement strand
AGCTTGCGGTCAATTTTCTGAATCTGAGTGTACAAATCCCGGATTTCGTCGCTTTTTAAGCCCAAAGACTCTTCAAGCTTTCGGGCCTCAGAATGAATCGCGAGCCGGCGGCCAACGCTTCTCAATTCCTGCGCGTTAGTAATACGAAGCTCACGCATTTTTCTGTCTTGTTCACGACGATATTCAGCGATTTTTTTAGTTGCATCAACAAACTTGTCGCTGAATTTTTCGATTTCTTCAGACTGAATATTGATTTTCTGCAACTCAGGCAAAATTTTCGCCCGAAGCTCGATAATCTGCTCGTTCTCAAAGATTTCCCGCGACTGATTCGCCTCAAAAAGCTGCTTTTTGAGATTCATATAAAGCTTCATATTGTCTCTGCAAGCTTTTAAATTCTCGCCGTAGCAGCCCTTTAAGCGCCTTTTTTCTGCCTGAGCCTCGTTAATTTCTTTACGGGCTTTTCCGGGCTCGTGAGGATCTATTTTTGCAAAAGCCTTCTGGCAAATGGCAAAAAATTCAGGAATCATCATTCCGGATTTTTTGATAACATCCTTTATGATGTTCTCGCCATCCTCCATCTGCTTAGAATATGTGACCTCCTGCTCAGCGGTAAGAAGCTTTTCTTTACCGATTTCGCGCAGATACAGACGAATCGGATCGTCAACATTCGCATCTTTGTCACCATTTACAAGCCTGGATTCTGAAAGCTCGTCCTCTGCCTCACCGACACCCTCCTCATCATCGTCAAGCAGGCTGTCATCGTCCCCATCGTCATCATCAAGCTCTGGCTCTTCTTCGATTTCTTCCATAACCTGAATGTTGCTCTGGGTGAGAAGCTGGAGAACATCTTCCATTTTCGGGGAATTTATGAAATCCTGACCTAAGATTTCGTTGATTTCGTCCCAAGTGACAAAAGGCTTGTCCTTGGCATATTCTAAAAGTTTTTGAACTTTGGGATCTAGTTCCTGATCCATATTTACTGTCCCTTCCTATTGATTTTTTCGTCAATCAATTTTTTTTCTTCAAATAACTTTGTCATTAATTCTTGATTCGCAGGAAGACTTACCTGAGACTGCAAGGAGCTTATCTGATTAAGGATGGATTTTTTCTTTCGCTCAAGGCTTTGAATTTCGAGCCAGTCTATGCTTTCCTGAACAGCCTCTTTCGTGTACTGAGAAAACTCCCCTCTGGAAAGTGACTCAGATATTTCTCTCTTAATGCCGTCGTTAGCACAGTGACTCAGCACAGAAACTACAGATAAATCCCCCGAATTGTAGCACTCCCTAAGAATAGAAAACAAAGTTCTTGCAGAAGGATTTTCAAAATCGTTTTCGGACAAGCGGCTCTGCATCAGCTCAAACTGACTTGTATCTGATAGGACTGCCAGAACTGCGCGGAACTCAGCGTTTACTATTACTTTTCCCTGATTCGGCGCATTGACAACCTTCTGTGGTATTGCGGCCCGCTTTTTTAAATCTTCACGATTATTGAAATCTCGTTTTACTGCCTCCAGGGAAATATTTAGAGTCCTTCCCAAGAGCTCAAGACTTGATTCCTTCTGTATGTCGGTCTGTAACGCATCTATGTAAGGGAAAAATTCAAGCGCAAACTTAGATTTTCCTTCTGGCGTATCCTTTTGGTACCTCTGCGACAGAAAACCCAACAGATAATCACTATCTAATATAGCGTTATTTACTTCATTCGTCAAGGTTTCCGCACCAAAATTTACCATAATTTCTGCAGGATCCTTGGCATTGTGAAGGCGAATTATCTTAACGGTAAGCCCTTGCTCACGGCACATTAAAATCGCACGATAAGTAGCTTTCTGACCGGCCCCGTCACTGTCAAAAGAAAGCAGAATTTCGTCGGCAAATCCACGGACAAGTTTTATCTGCTCTACGGTCAAAGCCGTTCCAAGAGGCGCTACGGCGTAAGTGATGCCGCACTGGTGATAGGCAATACAGTCCATATAGCCTTCACAGAAAATCACCCTTTTATTTTCACGGATTGAATTCTTCGCAAAGTTAAATGCGTAGAGAGTCTCGCCCTTTTTGTACTGAATTAAATCGGAAGAGTTAAGATATTTAGGCGATTTTTCTGCATCCCCGCGTAAAAACCGGCCGCCAAAAGCGACGGCCTGCCCCCGCCTGTCAAAAATCGGGAACATAAGCCTGTCTGAAAAAAACGCAATGTCAGGATAATTTTTGCTGAAAAGACCCGATTTAGCCAAGAATTCATCGCTAAAATTCTTTCCCTTTAAGAATTTCTTGAGCCAGGTTCTGTCCGCAGGAGAATATCCGAGCTTGAACTTTTCGATTGTCTCCATTGAGATTCCCCGCTTCATAATGTATTCAAGCGCGAATTTTCCGGAGTCAGTTTTTAAAAGCCCGTAATGGAACAAATCTGCAGTCCTGTTGTACAAATCTATGTATAAATCCTTCGTGTTATCAATTTTTTCTTCTCCCGCCGGAGAATAATTGCTCGCGTATTTTACCTCAACGCCAAATTTTTTCGCCAGAATCGTAAGAGCCTCAGGAAATTTTACATTCTCCATCTGCATGACAAATTTAATTACATCTCCGCCCTCATGACAGCCAAAGCAATAGTACATATTTTTATCTGGAGTAACAGAAAAGGAAGGAGTTTTTTCGTTATGAAAGGGACAGCAGCCCCACCACTGGTTTCCGCGGTCTTCAAGCTTAACATAATCGCTTACGACACTGACAATATCAGCTTTTTGGAGAATCTCGTCTTTAGTGGACTGTGAAATAACCGGCATTAATTTTTCTTGGTTCTGAACTGAGTTCCAGCCTTTACATGGGCGTTAAACGAATTGGTAAATGTATGGCTTCCCACAGCAGAATCGGTCAAAGTAAAGTAAAAATAATCTGTTTTCGGAGCGGAAGCCACTGCGTTAAGCGAGACAAGACCAGGATTTGAGATTGGAGTCGGAGGAAGAGCCGCCCATTTGTAGGTGTTGTAAGGGCTGTCGATTTTCAAATCGTCGTAAGTAATTACATCCGGATGAGCTTTCCCCTGAATTTCCGTGATAATATACTCAATAGTGGCACAGGAATAAAGACCAACGCCAGCCTCTAGCCGATTCTTAAAAACGCTTGCGATTAAGGGAGCCTCGCTTTCAAGTCGATATTCACGCTCGACAATCGAAGAGAGAACCAAATCATCGTAAAACTGAGCAGGTGTCTTTCCCGCAAAGTACGGAAGCCCTGAAATTTTATCCAAGAAGGAGTCAACCATTATGAAAAGAGCTTTTTGAGCCCCCATTTCCGGAGAGAAAAAATATGTGTCGGGAAACAAAAAGCCTTCAAAGCTGTGGGACGGAACTGAATATTTTTCAAGAAAAGTCGGATTGTAGCAGGCAGAAATAAAATCCTCGGCGGAGCAAATCTCATTCTTTTCGAGAATTGCGGCAACCTTTGAGATTGTAAGTCCCTCAGGAATCGCAACCTTTACAAGCTCCTGCTCACCTTTTTCAAGGATGCTCATAATTTCGAGAGAAGACATACTCGAAGAAAGGCTATAGAAGCCCGCCTGAAGAGACGGAATCGTTTTTCTAAGCGAAAGATAAGGAAAGCGGGCCGCAATATAAAAAGCACGGTCTGAGCGGATAAGGCCTTTTTCCGCCAAAATCTCCGCTATTTTTGAGACGCTCACCCCAGAAGGAATTTCGACACGGACAGTTTTTGCACCAGACGCTGAGTCCACGGGAGAAAGGGAAACCTTAAATGCAAGAAAGCAGGCCAGAACGGCAAGAAATATACATCCTAAAGCGGTAAAAAAGAATGAGAACAAGCGATTTTTTTTAGTTTTTTTGTTTTTCATGAGTAAAAAGCCTGAGCCTCTGCGATTGACAATGAGTTGTAGATAGCCCGCTCAATTTTTGTAGAAAAATCAAGAAGCCCGTCAGGAATTTGCTCCTGATTCTTGCGGAAAAACCTTGCCAAAAGACGAATTTCCTGCTCGCTAAAGCGATAATCAAGAGAAAGCTGATTTATTTTTTGAGTATTATCCAAGTCCATTTTACAAATCAAGAGAAGTGCCTTCGCAGGCCACATCAATTTCCAAGTTACCGCCAGAAACATAATTTGCGTACCAGCGGGCAGATTCAAGAATAGTGTTCAGTTTTCGGTCATCATAAGTCGGCTCATGATGGAACATAAACATTTTTTTGATTTTCCATGCCTCTGCAAAATCGATTGCATAGCAGAAGGCTGAATGTCCCCAGTTTTCCTTTCGGAGTGCTTCCTCAACAGTGTACTGAGAGTCGATGAGCATAACATCGGCATTCTCAAAAACACGGCTTTTTTCTTCTGTAAAAACGAAATCCTTTGAGCCGAGCTCTATATCGGTAGCATAAACAAATTTTTTGTCTTTACCGTCGACTGCCTTTTCAACTACGGAATAGCTGTATGAATCCCCCGGATGAGACATTTTAGTGCAGGCAATCTTTGAGTTTCCGATTTCAAGAATCTGCCCCGGAGCAATTACATGAAAATTAAAGTGCTTTTCGATAGCAGAAAAATCTACAGGATAAAAAGGAGCGACCATCTGCTTTGAAAGATATTCCCTCATATTTTTAAATGGCGAATAAACTTCAAAAATTATGTTCGGATTGTATGCCGCGTCAAAAAAAGGAAGCCCCTGAATATGGTCCCAATGAAAATGTGACATAAAAAGATGATAATGACCATCCGCCGGCTTATCGGAAAATTTTCCCATAACACGCATACCGCTTCCGGCATCGAAAATGATTTTTTCAGAAGATTTTAGAGTGAGCTCAACACAAGGAGTATTTCCGCCGACAGTGCCGCTTATCCACCAGGGAAGATTTGAAACGAACTTTTCTTTTGACTCGTCTGAAACCAAGTCCTCTGCCTTGACTCGTTGTAATGCCGCAAAGATTTTTGATTTTACTTGCTGTGATGATAATGGAGTCGGAATTGACCCCCTCACTCCCCAAAACTGAATATTCAACGGTATATCCCCAAAGTTTTTGCAATTATCTCGATAATTATAATCCGTAAAAAAATATTTGTCAAAGAGAATGAACACGATTCAAGAATTAACACGAATTGAATTTTTATGTTATAATATCCTTATGAATCTCAAAAAAATCTTTTTGGCTCTAACAATCTCCTCTCTCCTGCTTCCGGCCTTCTCTCAGAAAAAAAATACAAAAACGACTTCATCCTCAAAAACTCCTACGACTACAAAAACGGTTGAGGCAAAAAATGCCGTCGACAGGCTCAAAAAAAATCCGAATCCTAAAAAGGACGATGCAGTCATAGTCTACAACGAGGATTTTGAAAAGGGAGAAGAGCTTTTCCAGCTTAATAAGCCAAAAGAGGCAATCGTTTACTTTGAAAAAGCTCTCGAAAAAGAAAATGTTGACCCGAAGGTCTATGTCTATCTCGGAGTCTGCTATTATCAAATCGAAAATTATGAAAAATCACTTCAGGTTTGCGTTCAGGGAATGGCAAAGGAAGGCACGGACAAAAAGGTGCTCGCATACAACGCGGGAAATTCTTGCTATGCCCTGGGAAACTATATGCGAGCCGACGCCAGCTATGCAATTGCCCTTAGCGAAGACGAGAATTACGCGCCCGCGCTCCTCAACAGGGCTAATGCCCAGCTAAAGCTCGACCATCTTGAGGATGCCCGAACTAACTACAAAAAATATCTTGAAGTTGAAAGCGAGTCAAACCAAAAAGAAAAAATCGAAGTCATCTTGCGGCTCTTAGACGAGGAAATTACAAGAAGGGCGAATGAAAAGCCGGAGCTCGTGAACGCAGAATTCAGCATAGAAAACGAAAAAATGGAGCTTGGGGACGAGGCTGAAAAAGTCACTTTTGAAGATTTTCCCGCAGAAAAGACAGAAAATCAAAAGGTTCAGAGCGAAATCGTAAAAGCTGATTCTGTAGCACCTGTCCTTCCAAAGGATTCTGAAGCCAAAAAAGAGG
>CALGGS010000205.1 GCA_937915735.1 uncultured Treponema sp. | reverse complement strand
GACAGGTCACTCAAATTCTACTTCTACCGACAGATTCCTTTTGCTTGGTTGCCCATTAATTGGCGGTGCTAAAAGTTCTAGTATGCCAAATAATGGAGCTTCTACTGCTTACGAAGGCGCTCAGCTTTTTTATAACAGCAATACTAACTATTATTACATGATTTCTTCTTGTGGCGGGCTTATGTGGGAATATCGCTGTGCATTAGGTCGTTCTTCAGAAATTAATGGTGAGTATGACGATGCAAGCGGTAAAGATATGTGGCTTGGAACAAGTAGTTATTCGGAATACCACGCAATCGGCTCAAAAATCATTGGCTCTCAGGTTCTTAGCGGAGAATATAGTGTAAGAAGTCAGGGTGGACTTTCTGTCCTGCATGGCTCAAATGGGAAAATCTATTTTGCTAATCATTCTCGAGTTAATTATCTTGAACAGTACCATTTCTTGCTGCAGATTCATCAGATGTTCTTTAATTCAGACGGCTGGCCAGTGCTAAATCAGAATGACTATTATGACGACTACACAGATATTACTTCTGATGGAACAGAAAGTCTTTCTTCTCTTACGATTTCTGAAATTTCTGGCGATTACGACACGATTCTTACAGTACGAGGAACAACAAGCTCTACTGCAAGTGAATGTGGAATCTATGACGGAAACTCAGATAAAGTAAATGCAGAAGATGCAACTCCAACCGAAAGCAAGACTATGACCTTGTATGAAGACGGCTCAATTGGTGGAACAGACGGAAATTATACAGGGACTTGGACTTTAGCTGATGACGGATATAGTATTACTCTAGTTCTTACAGACGGGAATGAGAATTTACTCGGTACATTTAAAGGCTATGTGCTAAATGCAGTTGATTGGAATTTACAGGGAACTTCTGTAGAGCGTCGGACAATTACATTTACGACACTGTGCAGCGATTCATCTGCTACAAAAGCTGGCGAATATTTCTGGGGAAATAGGACTGGAGACGCAACTGGCAGCTCAACTAGTAAAACTTATGCGGAAAAATATTCTGATGCGACTCTTAAAGCAACATATACGATGACAGTTACTGATACTGCGAAAGATGACTTGGCTTGGTATTTGTATCCTCAGTGGGGAACTTGGTCGTATGTCGTTGATAAAGGCGACGGAGAAGAAAGTGACCTTGCCAGTGTTTCTGGAGCTTCTACTACTTGGTGGGCTGGACAAGATGGTCATATAACTGATAAATATTCTGTTTCGGACGGGGACACTTTAACCTTCTATTTCTGGACTTCAGACACAATATCTACGATGATTATTGAAGGCTATTCAACATCAGCAGCGGCTTATGCCGATGTAAATTATCATGATACAGATAATGGCTGGGGAGATTGTGTTTCTGCCTGGGGTTCAAGTGATAGTCGTACGGCAATCGAGGCAAATACTGCTCAAAGCATAAAGGTTGAGATTAGCCGAAGTGGAACGACACAAATATTGAAGGTTTACCAGAAATAACAAACACAAGGAGATACATTCTTATGCACAAGGCGACAATCTGGCTTTCAAAAATTATTCTACTTGGAGCGGAATTGTCGCTCTTTTTTTCCTGTGCGGAGGATGCCACCGAAAAATCTGACGGGTCTTCATCTGCTATTTCTTCAATAACTGTTGCCGGGAGTCGGACAGTTTTTGCTTCTTCTGATTCTTTTTCTTCAAACGGAGTTTACGCAGTTTATTCTGACGGAACAAAAAAATCACTTTCTGCTTCTCTCTGTAGCTTTTCTATTGACGGAGCTTCTTACAAAACCGGAACGGCCCTTTCTTCTCTTGCTGAAGGGGAGTACGCTGTAAAGGTCACTTATTCAGGCTTTTCAACGGCATACAAAATCACTGTTTCTTCTTACACGGCTCCAACTTATCTAGACAATTATGTTTCAATTTCAAGCTGGGCGAATAAATCAAAATGGAATTTGGCGAACACTCACGACCCGACGGTCTTTAAATGGACGGACGGTTATTATTATATGTTCGGAACTGACGCAAGCTATGGAAATGCCCACGAAAAAAGCACAACTCCAGGTCTGCACTTTCAGGGAAAAAGGAGCAAAAATCTAGTTGACTGGGAATGGGTTCCTGGCATTATGGACGAGGCTCCTGACTGGGTTGTTGAAAAACTTAATGAATACAGAAGCGCGCAAGGTCTTTCTTCTATATCAAAATCAGAAATTTCATTTGGATTTTGGGCACCGACTGCAAGAAAAATCACTGTTGACGGTGTAACAAAAGTCCGGCTTTATTATTCAATTGTCGTTGACAATTACATCAAAACCGGGGCGAAAACTTCCACGGCCTTTGACGGTTCTTGGACTGAACGAGCTTTTATCGGTTGTGCCGAAACGATCAACCCAAACGGCGGTGAGTCGAGCTGGACTGATTTGGGCTTCGTTGTCTGCTCTTCAAGTGACAGGGGAAAAGACGGTTATTCAAGGAGTTCTACAAACGACTGGGACGCATACTTTTATTTTAACGCAATTGACCCTTCATATTTTATAGATGATGATGATTCTCACTGGCTCGTTTACGGAAGCTGGCATAGTGGTTTCGCATTGGTCAGAATCAATCCTTCAACGGGAAAGGTTGCGGCCGTTGACGGAGATGATTATTTAACAGGAAATGTAACCGGCGATTTTGAAATGGGTGAGCCATGGTCACCAAGCGGAACTAAAGACAGCCCTGTTCCAAGCGAGCTTATTTCCCAAGGCTACGGAACTCGCATTTTTAGTCGTGGAACAAGCCGCTGGCAGCCAAGTGAAGGTCCTGAGCTTATAAAAGAAAATGGCTATTATTATCTCTTTTTTGCGAACGATGCTCTTGATATTCCGTATCAGACTAGGGTAGTGCGGGCAACAAAAATCCAGGGGCCTTATTACGCAATTGACGGCTCTGAAATGACAAACGATGTTGACGGAAAAAAGAATGCGAGTACGAACATTTTTCCGATTGTGACTCACCCCTACAAATTCAGCGACGAAGAGACGGGCAGCGGGTATGGCTCTTGCTACGGCTGGGTTGGAATAAGTCACTGTGCAATTTTCGATGACGGGGACGGAAATTACTTCTACATGAGCCAGCAGCGCCTTCCAGCAAATGTTGCGGGCAATGCATACTCCAATGCGATTATGCTGGGTGGTGTGCGAAAAATCGTGTGGAGTCCGTCTGTTTCAAATGGAACAGACCTTTGGCCTATGGTTCTCCCTGAGCGATATGCCGCTATTCCTGATGACTATGCCGATTCTATAAGTGAAGAAGATTTGTACGGGCAATGGCAGCACATAAATCTTGCTTACAGCTATGGAAATATGGATGAAGCGAGCGACCTTACGCTTTATTCTGATAAAACTATGTCGGGAGCATTGAGCGGAACCTGGTCTTTTGACGAAAAAAATCAGCTTTTGACATTTGTTCCGTCAAAAGGTAGCTCAGTTTCGGTAAAGGTCTGCCGTGAAGTGAATTGGGAAGCTTTTCCGCGTGAACCAACGCTTGTCTATGCAGGAACTCATAAGTCACTTTCAAAAACCTATTGGGGAAAGCAGGTTTCAAATATTGTAGAATAATCTCGAAAAATCTTGCCCCCAAGTCATTCTTTTGTTAAAATTCAAAAATGATGAAAGGCTTTCTTATTGTCGCAGGTCTCGGTTCTGGAAAATTTTCTCAGATTACAAGTGAAGTTCTTGACGCATTAAAAAATTGCGACTGCATCATTGGATATGAAAAATATATCAGCCTTATAAAGGGTCATTTTCCAAACAAAGAATTCTTTTCGACTCCGATGAAAAAAGAAGAGGAGCGCTGCCGTCTGGCCCTTCAAATGGCTGAAATGGGCAAAAATGTAGTTTTCGTTTGCTCCGGAGACTCTGGCGTTTACGGACTTGCGGGCTTAATCTATGAAATGTCGCCGGATTTTCCGAATGTAGAAGTTTTTGTGCTTCCAGGAATTACGGCAGCTTTGAGCGGAGCTTCTATTTTGGGCGCACCCTTAATTCATGATTTTTGCCTGATTAGCCTGAGCGATTTAATGACTCCGTGGGAAAAAATCGAAAAAAGGCTTGAATGTGCTTCTCAGGCAGATTTTGTAATAGTCCTTTATAACCCCATGAGCCGCAGCCGTGCTGATTATCTTTTTAAAGCATGTGAAATCTTGTTAAAAAAGCTTTCTGAAAAAACTCCCTGTGGATATGCAAGAAATATCGGTCGGGAAGGGGAAGAGGCAAAGATTCTGACCTTGGGTGAATTAAAGTCTACAAAATTAGACATGTTTGCAACGGTTTTTATCGGAAACAGCTCTACAAAGGTTATAGAAACTCCAAGTGGAAAAAAACTTGTCACTCCAAGGGGATACGAATTTGAAAAATCAGAAGAATGACCAGAAAATTCACATAATTTCTTTCACTGCCGCCGGCTTTTCTCTTTCTGAGCGGCTGAAATTGCTTTTGATTCAGGAAAATTTTACGGAAGAAAATATAACTCTCTCTTCTGTAAAAAACGAAAAGCTCTCAGACTGGACGAAAAGTCATTTTAAAAAGGGAAATTTCCTGATTTTTATAGGGGCCGCAGGAATTGCGGTGCGTGCTGTTTCTCCGTTCGTAAAGGATAAGACGAGCGATGCGGCGGTAATAGTGCTCGATGAAAAAGGGCAGTTCGTGATTCCGATTCTTTCAGGACATATAGGCGGGGCAAACAGCTTTTCAAAAAAAATAGCCTGTCTTTTAGCTGCGACTCCCGTCATAACTACGGCATCTGATGTGAATGGTTTACCGGCAATCGACGAGTACGCGCAGGAAAATAACCTTACTATCAATGATATGAGCCTTGCCAAAGCTTTTGCGGCAGAAATGCTCGAAAAAAAACATCCAAAATTCTCTATTTCAATCTATGCTAAAGATGATATTTTAAATCTGATTCCTCGCTGCGTGATTTTGGGGATAGGCTGCAAAAAAGGGAAAAATCCTGAAGAATTAAAAAATTTTGTTCAAAAAGTCCTGAAGGATAATAATATTGACTATCGCTCGCTGGAAAAAATCGCTTCAATAGATTTAAAAAAAGACGAAGCTGCAATAATCTCGCTTTCAGAAGCATTAAAGATTCCGTTCGTAACTTTTTCTGCAAATGAATTAAACGAAATCACCCAGAAGGTAAGCCATTCTGACTTTGTTTCGGATATTACCGGAACAGACAATGTGTGCGAAAGAGCCGTCTTTGCCTGCGGAGCGACAAGGCTTTTGCTTCCGAAAAGTGCGGAAAAGGGAATGACACTGGCACTGGGAATCAGGGAAGTATCATACCCTGAATTCTAAGATATATGTTGATGGAGGCAGTTTTTCGCCGTCTTTAGGTAGACAGAATACGCATTATAGTAAGTAAAACCGTACACAGAATTATCATACAAACCGTAGCTCCGTACATTAAAATATTTGAGCGAAAGATATCCTTGTAGTCGACTTCGCGCAATTTGTCCCCGATAAAGTCTTTTTTCTCGACAATCCCGCCGTAAATCGTGTCGCCTGCAAGGCGCAAGCCTAAAGCGCCGGCCGCAACGCTTTCCGTTTGGGCTGAGTTTGGACTTGCGTGCTTTAACCTGTCCCGCAAAAAGATTTTCAATGCGTTTTTACCGCTAAAGCCCGGAAGAACGAAGGATGTTAAAAGCATCAGTACTGCGCTCAGCCTTGCGGGTAAAAAATTGGCCGCATCATCAAGTTTGGCGGCAAAAAAACCAAAATGCAGGTATTTTTCATTTTTATATGCAATCATTGAGTCCATTGTATTTATAGCCTTATAGACCATTCCTCCGATTGGACCGAAAAAAGCGATATAAAAAATCGGGGCGATAACTCCGTCATTCGTGCTTTCAGCGACTGTTTCCACAGAGGCTCGGGCAACTCCCTTTTCGTCAAGAATATCTGTGTCACGGCCAACTATCATCGAGACTGCTCTTCTCGCCCCTTGTAAATCATTGTTTTTGAGCTTTTTATAGACCTTCATGCTTTCAGAATACAGGCTTTTTGCGGCAATGCACTGATAAATCATAATGACTTCAAGAGCCAAAAAGAGAATCGGGTGAATTCTTTTTGAGAAAAAAAGAAGCGCAAGGGAACAGATAAAAGTCGCTAAAAGCACTAAAATCACAAGGACAAAGCCCTTAATTTTTTGAATTTTTGGCGGATTTTGCAGATTCAAAAGGGATTTTTCAAGAAAATCAATTATTTTCCCCATTAAACGCACTGGATGCGGGAAAAAATACGGGTCAGCGAGGAGAAAATCAAGTAAAAAGGCTGTCAGAAGAGAAAAAACTGCGTGGTGACGAAGGATTTGCTCGTAAATCATGGAATTTTCTCGTATATTATGCTGGAAAAATCAAAAAAAATCGATGATTCAGAAACAAGCTTTCCCCTTATCCTGTAACCTTCACCGAAATCGCTTTTCCATTCATAAATTGACTTCTGTTCGTTAGGAAAAAAATGCTGCATTATAGCAGAAATTGGCCCGGAATGAGTAAATAATGCGACCGAACGATAGTTTTTCAGCAAATTTTCAAGAGATTTTATCACACGAACGGTCATTTGCTCATAACTTTCGCCATTGGGAAAGGGATTTTCGCACTTTTTGTTTCCAGACTCTTGAATTCTGTCTACCTCTTTTTTTACCCACTCCTGATAGCTTTCATCGTTTTTTAATTCTTCGTACGACTTCATTTCAAAATCACCGAAATCTATTTCCTGAAAACCAGCATCTACCTCTGCTAAAGCCGAAAGAGATGGATACAAAAGGCCAAGGGTTTGGCTTGCCCGTCTTAAGGGGCTCGTGACAATCCTGCACTTTGAAATATCTGGAAGCATCGTTTTCTTCAAAAGCTCTTCCCTTCCCCCCTCGCTTAAAGGCGGGTCAGATTTTCCGCAATAAAGTGATTTTTCGTTTGCCAATGTCTTCCCGTGACGAAATAGAAAAATCTCGAACTTTTTCAGCTCTTCGCCCGCCTCTTCTGATTTTTTCATTTGATTCTCTGCCCTATTCCGCAAAAAACACGGTAAACGCTGGCATTTTTTGCGATTTTCTGAAGAAAAAGACCACATTCTTCCCGAAGCTTTCGCTGAAACGAATCAAGTGGCACGACTCCGCAAAAAATATCATCACAGATAATGATTCGAGCTGAGCCATCGTCATTCTGAGGCGGCAGGCTAAGAATCTCCCCGCCCTTATTATTCTTAAGGCAGTAAGCGACATAATTTTCGCAGTGACTGATACATTTTTTTGAAAAATCAGGCATTTTATCCCTTGTGCAGACACAGATGTCTTCGTCCGAGAGAGAGAATTTTTCTTTGGCGAACGCCGTTTTCCCCTGATAGCTTCCACCGATTATAAGCGTTATGGGGGCGTTACGGGGGGTACCCCCGTAGAAGGGGCAGGCGGAAATGGCGGAGCCATTGTAGCCGAGGGGGAGACTTCCCCCTTCCTTTTCTATTACTTTATTTTTATTTCCTGCAAGCATTTCATACACCTGGCATTTTTTTGCTACGAATTGCTCGGTTTCGGAAAGCATTTTCCGATATATTTCCGTCGCTCCGTCGTAGATTTTCCCATCATTATAAATATTGTCGCTCACAAAAATAACAGAGGCTGCTTTTTCTAAAAAAACTGACAGCTCATCCCGCAATTTTTGGCTGACTCGCTCATAATCCTTTCGTATCGTTTCTGGTGAGAAATCAGTCCGCCCTTCAAAAAGCTCGTTTTGAACAAGGGCTGTAAGGCTGTCAAAAAGCACTACCCTTCCGGCGATTTTTTCTGCAAAAGAGGCAATGTTCATTCCGCACTCAATGGTCTCAAAGCCAAGCTCTTTTCTGTCCTCGCGGTGCTTTCTGATTCTTTCATCGTCTTCTGAATCGTGGCTAATCATCGTCGCAAAATAGACGGGCGCGACTGCTTTTTTTTCAGCCATTTCAAGGGCAAGCCTTTGGGCATAAGACGACTTTCCGTTTTTTACGCCGCCGCTGATAAGATAATTTTCCATAAGCTACTGAGCCGCCTCTTCGGCTGGAATATTTCTGATTTTGTCCAGATAGCCGTCGTTTATTTCAGCCTTTTCAAAGGTTGCCATTTCGTTCATAATTACGCAGGCGGCGTCCATAAGCTCAAATGCCAGTGGGCAGCCGCTTCCCTCACCCAGCCGCATTTTTAGGTTCAAGTATGGCTCTAATGAAAGCTCGTTAATCGCAATTTTATAGCCTTTTTCTTCGGAGCAGTGGGAAGGAAAGAAAAATTCTGAGGAAGCCGGACAAAGGCGACTTGCGCACAAGGCGGCGACTACCGAAATATAGCCGTCAATAACGACAGGAAGCCTGTTTTTTGCGCAGCCTAAGAAAACTCCGCACATTGCCGCAAGGTCAAAGCCCCCGACCTTTGAAAGGACATCGATTATGTCATTTTTATCTGGCTTATTCAGTTCAATTCCCTTTTTTATGACTTCTTTTTTGTGACAAAGCATTTCGTCAGTAAGTCCTCCTCCCCGCCCCGTTATTTCGTCAGCGGGAAGCCCCGTCAGAACAGAAAGGACTGCCGTTGAGGTTGTCGTATTGGCGATTCCCATTTCCCCGACTCCGATAAGGCTCACGCCGTCAGATTTTGCCATGTCAGAAAGCTCAATGCCAATTTCAATCGCCTTAATCGCCTCTTCCTCTGACATTGCTTTCCCGCGCAAAAATGAATTTGTTCCTTTTCGGATTCTTTTGTTTAGAATTTTTGGGCAGTCGTAGTCATATTTGATTCCGACATCAACGACCTGAACCTCGTTCCCAAAATGCTTTGCAAGAGCGCTCATTCCAGTAAGATATTTTGTCATATTTACGGCCTGGCTCATCGTAATGCTCTGCGGAGTCAAAGAAACGCCCTCTTCCGCTATTCCGTTGTCGCCTGCAAGCACGATAATCCGTTTTTTAGGCAGGCTATTGTGCAGCTTTCCGGTTATTCCAGAAAGGCGACTTCCTATTTTAAGCAGCTCGCCCAAGCTTCCTGGGGGAATTGCCAGCATTGCCTGATATTCCCTTGCTTTTAAAACCGCTTTTTCGTCCAGTGGAGAAATTTGTGAGATTGTTTTTTGAATATGAGATTGCATTTTTTAGAACTATATCATATTTCCCTAAAAACTCAAACTTGTTTACTTCTCACTTCTTACCTTTTCCTTTATACTTACCTTCCTATGACTGACTTATCTGACCTTAAGAACGAGCTGAACCCTGAGCAATACGAAGCCGTAATGACAATTAACGGTGCGATTTTGATTATTGCGGGCGCTGGCAGCGGGAAGACCCGTGTTATTACATTCAGAATTGCCCACATGCTCGATGCGGGAGTTCCCCAGAGCGCGATTCTGGCTCTCACTTTCACAAACAAGGCGGCCCGAGAAATGAGCGAGCGAATCAAGGAGCTTACAGGAAAAAAACTCCCTCTTCTTACGGTATCGACTTTCCACGCTTTTGGAGTCCGTGTTTTAAGGCAGGAAATTGCGGCCCTGGGCTATCGCGAAAATTTTTCGATTTATGATGAAACTGACCGAAATGCCCTTATAAAAGAAACTGGCAGGGAGCTTCACTATTCTCCGGACGCGCTGGATGTCTATCAGGTTGGAATCTTAATTTCAGATATAAAAACTGGCCGAAAGCAGTGGACAAGCGAAAATGAAATGTACAAAGAGCTTTACGAAGGCTATCAGGAAGGCTTAAAGCTTTACAATGCGGTCGATTTTGATGATTTAATAACTCTTCCGATTAAGCTTTTCCGTGAGCATCCGGAAATCTTGGCGAAATACAAAGAGCGCTACAAATACATAATGGTCGATGAATTTCAGGACACGAGCCACCAGCAATACGAATTTATGCGACTTCTGGCAGAAAACAACATCGCCGTCGTTGGAGATGACGACCAGTCGATTTATTCTTGGCGGGGTGCGGACTACCAGAACATCATAAATTTTGAAAAGGATTTTAAAGATGTAAAAGAAATACGCCTTGAGCAGAATTACCGCTCTACGGGAACGATTCTGGCGGCCGCTAACGGTGTCATAAAGCACAACACGAACCGTAAAGACAAGGAACTTTGGAGCGGTAACGGAGAGGGAAAGCCCATCGAGATTTATATGCCGGATAATGAAACTGCGGAGGCTGAATTCATCATCGAGACAATTCAGGGAATCTGCGTTTCAGAAAAGCGAAAATATGACGATTTTTGCGTTCTTATGCGGGCAAACACTCAGTCCCGGGTTTTGGAAGAATCTTTTCTGGCAGAAAATATCCCCTACACCATGAGCGGAGGAACAAGTTTTTTTCAGCGGAAGGAAATCAAAGACATAATCAGCTATCTTCGCGTAATCTCAAATCATGATGACGATGTAAATTTGCTCAGAATCATAAATACGCCCCGCCGCGGAATTGGACGGGCGACAATAGAAAAGCTCAACGAAATCGCAAAAAACCTTTCCTGCTCTCTTTGGCAGGCAATCAACGCGCTTTTGGAAGTACCTGACGAGCAGGCGGATTTGTTTATGCAACGGCCTCCGGCAAGTTCTTCTGGTGTCGCTCTTGACCCGGCCGCCTCTTCCGACGAATCATTTTCTGAAAGCACAAAGCAGAACCTAAAGGCCTTTGTCGACATTATCGAGGGGAATAAATCCATGCTCGGCGGTCACGGGCTGGCAAAAAAAGTCCGTTCTATGGTCGAAAATATCAGATATTTTGACTATCTGATTGGAGAAAATCCAAAATCTGAAAAAGCGGCCAGATTCAAAATGCTCAACATAGAAAGCCTGATTGGCTCAATCGAGCGATTTGAAAACAATCCTGACACAGGGGAAGCGACTTTATACAACTATCTGAACAGAATCACCCTGCTTTCCAGAGATGATTTGGACGATGACGAAAATCTTGGAAAAGTAAACCTTATGACGATTCACGCCTCAAAGGGCTTGGAATTTCCTGTCGTCTTTATCGCAGGAGCTGAAGAAGGCTTAATTCCCCATGGGCGGGCCGTAGATGAAGGCGGAGACGCTGCCGTCGAAGAAGAAAGGCGGCTTTTTTATGTCGCAATCACCCGTGCCCGCGACAAGCTTTTTATTTCAAGCTGCCGCACTCGCCGCAGGCAGAACAGCTCGGTTGAGTGTCAGCCAAGCCGTTTTTTGGACGAAATTCCGCCGCATTTGGTTGAATATCACGAGCCTCAAAAGGAAGTCAGCGCAGAAATGGCAATAGATTTGCTCCAGCAGATGAAAAAAAAATTCACCGCGCCGAAGGTTCCCGGATTTTAGCTCTTCAGCCAGTTTAGGATTTTTTCGTCAGCCTGGCTTGTTGTAACAGGCGAGATAGAAGAGCCGAGTAACTTTTGCACATATTTTGCCACAATGTCATTTTCAAGATTTACAAAATCCCCTGCTTTTTTAGAAAGAAGGGTCGTTTCTTTAGATGTATGAGGAATTACGCTGACAGAAAATTCAGAATCAGTAACGCTGACCACCGTCAGGCTGATTCCGTCGATAGCAACAGAGCCCTTTTCGATAATAAGCGACAGAATCTCTGCTTTTGCTTCGATAAACACCCAGACGGCGTTTTCTTCTTTTTTCATTTTTGAGATTTTACCGGTTCCGTCAATATGACCGCTGACAATATGGCCGCCAAATCGCCCTTGCGCTGACATAGCCCTTTCAAGATTTACGGAACTACCGGCCCTAAGCGAGCCAAGAGAGCTTCGTCGCAAGGTTTCTGCCATAACATCGGCAGTAAAACTTGCTTCGGAAAGTGATGTCACCGTAAGGCAAACTCCGTTCACGGCAATTGAGTCTCCAATCTTAGTGCCTTCAAGAACGACATTTGCGGCAATTTCAAGCGAGCCGGATTTCCCGGAAAGCGACACTCTTTTTATCTTCCCTATTTCTTCAATAATTCCAGTAAACATATCGACTCCTTAATAAATTATAGCAGAAAGCCTTGCGCGGAGGGAAGAGCGGATGCAACATAACAGTAAACTGTAATCCCGTATCCTCGGTCATAACGAGTCCGGCAATTGTTGGTTTGATGTTTTTTAATAATTCATCACGGGTCATTTAATTATATACTCCTAATAAGATTCTGTTTCACCAAAAGGTCTAAGTTTTTCTCTCAACTTTTTTAGGCCTTTATTTTCTATTTGTCTTATTCGTTCTCTTGTAAGGCCGTATAAATTCGCAACCTGTTCAAGCGTTAATGTTTGTGAGTAACCATACTTACCTTCTCCACCATAAATTTTCTGGTTCACAAGCTTGCAAACATTATCATAATCAAAATCACTTTTTCTATATAAGCCAAAGCGAAATTTTAGAACTTGTCGTTCTTTAGGTTTTAGTTCATCCAAAAGTGTATTAATCTGTTCTGCAAAAATCTTGTCGCAGACTTCATCACTAAAATCCTCAAAAAACAAGTCTTCAAGAACACTTTCATCAATCAATGGACTAAGAAGAATCAGATGCCGTTTTACAACATCTTCTTGAATATAAAAAAAAGATGAAATTTCAGAAATTAGTTTTGCAGATAAAATTGGTTCTTCAAAAAAATCTTTATGTTCCTCATACAAATATTTGTAAATTTTTTCATGCATTTCAAGAAAATGTGTAGGAATTGTTATCAGAGTTTCATTAATATTTTTATTTCGATTCACTGAATTGAGAATCCAAAATGTCGAATAACCTTGGAATTTCTCATGTTTTGTTAAATCAAAATTTTCTATTGCCTCAAAAAGACCAATCATTGCATTTTGCACCGTATCCTCTAACAATAACTGAAATTGCTTCGCTTTCTGATAGGCAAGTTTTAAAGCCATTCGCATATTCATCTCAAAAAGGCGGTTTCTGGCAAAATCATTTTCTTCTTGTATTTGCGGATACAACTTCTCTACTTCATGTAACTGAGGAGGCTGAATTTTTCTGATGTAATTGACGAGAAATTTTAGGTTTGGCTCTTTCCCGATAATTTTCTCATACAGTGCATTATAATCAATGTGGGCTTTATCGTAATCAGAATTAAGATTAGATTCTCTTTTCTTACTCGGAGCAGAATCTGAAATCAAAACTCCTTTTGCTAGTAATTCTGAACAAATTCGTTCTGTTTGAATAATCGAAACATTTGAGAAAACTAATTCGGCTAAAATTTCATCATTCGTCAAAAAACCTTTCTGCTGATATTGCAGAAAGAGTTTTTCGATTATAGCGTCATTCATAACCTAAAATGCACTTGCTGCTCTGCATAGTTCAACAAGATTTACAGAATCAACATCAGAATTGTAACGCTCATTGAATTCCTGAACAAAAGCCATCAAATTAGAAATATAATCTTCCGGTTTGTTAGCATCTTTTATGAGCTTTTCATAAAGAATTTCAATTCCGCCAAGCGAGTATTGCTCAAAAAGTTCTACATCTCCATTTGGTCTTTCATTTTGTGAATAATTAAACGCTTTTTGAAGTCGATTGTCAAAATTTTGCTCATGTTCTTTGTCTAAAAGCATGATGAGTTTATAATTGAAATCAAGATCATCTTGGATGTTTTTAATTTGGCTCAAAAAAATTGTATAATCATCTTTCGACGATGTTTGCTTCTGAGCTTTTCTCCCATAGAGAAAACCGATTACAGCAGCACATCGATAAGCATCATAAGCAAATCGAAAAAACTTATTCTTCTCAGAATCAAGTTCTGCAACTATTTTTCGCATATAATCGCCATGTTTTCCAGTGATATTTAAATCTTTATCAAACATTATTTTTCCTCCATGTAAGTTTCAAATTCATTTTCTTTTCGGAAAGAGTATTTCTTCCCGATTTTTTCTCTCATATTTACTTCGGCAACCTCACCGTCTTTGTCATTAATAAAAATAATTACCTGCTCAGCTATATTTGGAAGAACTTCACAAATTGTTTGTATGCGAGTTTTATCAAAAGCCGAAAGAGGAGCATCCATTACTAGAGGATAGGCTTCTGTCACTAAAAGCTTATTTCCACTGTTTTCATTTTCACGAGCCATTTTTATGACAGCAGAAATAAAGGCAAGAATAACAGAAAGACTTTGTGCCGTTGAAGTTTCAACATCTTCGTTATAACCGTTGAAATCATTCACAAGGATTTTGATGTTGTATTTTTCATCGATTTTGAGAGAAAGACCTCCGTTATAGATTTCTTTGAAAATCTTATTGATTGTTTCTTCAAATTGAGTGCGGACTTTTGTTTCTTCTTCACTATATTGCTTTTGCATTTCTTCAAAAATGTAATTTGCATAGGCTAGGTAAGCAGAGATTTTTCTGTTGGTTTCGCCGATGTTTGTGAATTTGCTTTTTGCCTGTTCTTTACCGTTTATTGCATCAGTGAGGCGAGAGATTGCTTCTCTACATTTTCCTCGTTCATCAACATATTCGAGTTCTTTTTGAGAATAGTGATCCAAATCTTTCTGTAGTTTTGAAATTCCATTCTCATCTATACCCGTTAATTCTTTATTGATTCTCTCAATTTCATTGTTTTGCTTTTTTATCTCTTCATCAGATTGTCTTATACGTCCATAAAAATCTACCATTGATTCTGTAAAGTCACCAATTTTTGATTTTTCGTTAGCCAAATTTACAAACTGTCGAATTGAAGTTCCGAGCGACTGAGGAGGAATATATTGCAATAAATCAATAAGGTGTTGATGTACTTCTTTTCCTTCAATGATGGGTGCACCACACAAGCATGTTTTTCGAGTATTTATAAGATAATCAATTGTTCTTGCATGAATATCAGGAATTCCATTATCTTTAATTTCAGCTTCGGAAAGTGCCTTTACAGCATCGTTTATCATTTTAAGAGCAAAAAACTGATAAGAATCTTTTGAAAAGGATTTAAAAAAGTCTCCGACATTAGTTTGCCGAAGGTTTTCTTCTTTTTTTAGATTGTCTTCATGAATTTTTCGCTCATTAACCAAACTTTCTACATTAGAGAATTTTTTCTGTTCCTTTTCGATACGTTCTTTTTCATACTGAACCGTTGGCAAATCTTTATCATTAATTTCTGTAATTCGCTCTTCTTTATCATCGCGCTCTTTTTCAAGACTGTCTATTTCGTCTATAAGTTTTTTCAGTTCGTTATTTCCAGTAGCATTAAAACTTCTTTTATACGACTTAACAACAGAATTCTGATTATGAACACCGTTAAGATGATTTAATGCACTTTCAAATGCGGAAAGCCCAAGCAGACTCTTTACAGCTGCAGGAAATTCCTTTGATTTTCCTTTTGCAATCTCCTTGCTCATATTGCCAATTCGCTCACCATCAAAGAAAAAATAACTTGAAAGTTCTTTAGGAAGTATTTCGTTGATTTTTCCTTCAAGCTGCGTTGGTGAAATATTTTCCTGCTGTCCGTCCTTTCCCTTGTATTCAAGAACTCGAGTAAGATTCGATTTCGACTTTATCGCACCATAAGAATCTTTGTAATAGATTTGTTCTGTTTTGCATGTATACTCTGTATTATTGTGAACAAATTCCAAAATGACGGAAACGATTTTTTCTTCACCTGGATTTATTTCCTGTGCTGTTGATTTACAAAGCAAATTTTTATCAGAAAAACTCGTTTCTCCATACAGACACCAGGTAAATGCCTGCTCAAATGTTGTTTTCCCTGTTCCATTTTCACCGACAATGATTGTAACATTCTGCTCTCTGTCTGGCGAAAAGATAATTTCCTGAGTTCCTTTAAACTGGCGGAAATCTTTGAGCGTAAGTTTCTTTAATAACATTGAACTTCCTCCTCAATCATTTTTTGAATGGCTTTTACCATGTCTGGAATTTCTTTTGACTTTAAGTTTTTGGCTTCTGCAAGAATGATTTTCTGCATAATTTTTTGAGCCTTTACTTTGTCAATTTCAACTTCTTTGTTTTCTTCATTCATCAAAGACCTCCATTTCTGTAGCAGCATTTATTTCAACACGCACATTGTACGCATCTCGAATTTCATTTAAGACGGATTCGGCTTCACCCCAATTTTTAGCAATCCTGGCAAACTCCTCTGCACGGTATAATTCTCGTTTTACAAGCGAAACAACCTCATTGATTTGCACTTGAGTTAACGATTGTACTGATTCAATAGGATATGGAAGCGTAATAAAGTCATAGATTTCTGCAAAATCTTTACCTTCAGCAAGACGAAGTACGCGACCTCGACGCTGAATGTACTCTTTTGGATTTGTTGTACTTGCAAGAATAAATGCAGTTTTGATTTTTGGAATGTTCACGCCTTCATCGAGACACTTGATTGCGACTAGAGCCTGTAAATCACCATTAGTAAAGCGTTCTTTCAGTTCATTTCGTTCCTTTACATTTTCATTAGATGTAAAATGATGATTCTTTATACCAAGTTCATTTCCAAGCATTTTTGAGATTGTCACAATTTGGCGTTCTTCAATTTCTTCCACCTGCGTAAAATCTTCATTTTCAACAAGAGATGTATTTGCTCCACAATATACAAGGAGATGTGTATCATTTTTATACGGCAGAATTTTTTTACGAAGCATTAGGATTTTTTCTTTTGCACCTGCAACAATTCTTGAGCGTTGCATTGCAAGAATTTCGCCGTATTTGGAAAGTTTGTAATTTCCTTTTTTATCAACAATTAGGTTACTATTAATTTCTTTTGTAAGCCTTTTATATTCTTCAAGTTCGTCATCATCAAGAGTTATAATCACGGGATAATATTTATACGGAGTCAGTTTTTTTTCTTTGATTGCTCTTTCGATGTTATATTCGATTACTTTATTTCCAAAAAAATCAAACAGTTTTTGAGTTCCCTCGGTATCCCCATGTCGTTTTATTGTGGCAGAAAGACCGATTCGATATTGATAAGAGTCCAACAACCATTTTGAAAGATATGGCGCACCAAAATTATGAGCTTCGTCAACAAGAAGTAGCTTTGGAACTCGTATTTTTGCAATTTGACTTTGGACAAACTCAGATGAAAAAGTTGTATTTGTACAAATAAAACAGAAAAAATCTTTTTCTAGACTTTTTATCGAAATATCAAGAACAGCAGTTCTAAGACTGCCTTTCCAATCTTTCTGTGGCGAACTCGAATACCCAATAATCGGTTGGATATTGAACTTTACAATATCTTCTACCCACTGTTCTACCAAATGCTGATAAGGACAAACGATAATTGCAAAGAGTTTTTCTGGAAATTTATCAGAAAACAGTCTTGTTAAAGCCGACAAGCCCGTTAGAGTTTTTCCTGTTCCCGTTGCCATGTCAAAAATACCACGGTAATTTTGATTAGCCCAATTATCAATGGCTTCTTCTTGGTAATCGTGAAGCTGTAACCAGTCTGGCATTGTCGGAATATTAGGTGGAAGAGCTTTTTCGATTTCAACATCTTCATCAGAATTAATAGAAAAGGATTTTTCAATTAATTCACTTTTCGAAAAGCTTTTATTCTTATATCTTTGTATCAACATCTTTGGCAATTCAGGAAAGTCAAAAACTTCCAGTGCATTTTGCTTATTCTGCCACATTGCGTTAAAATCATCTTCACATATTTTTACACGTTCCGCGTCTCCTTCATACCAGCCGCAGAAAACCTGAAATGATTCAAAGTTTTCAGAAATAGCCGTTTCAGACTCATTCATGCTTCCCGAAATTGCAACTTTATTTCCCTCGTCATCAACAAAAAGACCAATCTTTTCATGGTACATGCTAAATTCAGGATTCTTTGTAACGGCAATTTTTATTTCTAAGATTCCCATTTCAATTAGATTTGCTAGAATATTTAATCTGTTTTGCTCGTTGATTGTTTTGGGCAAAATCATCTCGCGTGAAAAAGCCCTAAGATAGATATTTTCTCTTGATTCATAGCCTTTTTTGATTGCGGCAACATCATCTTCGTTTAATCGAGGTGAAGTTATTAACTGCATTTTTCCATCATTCTTCACAAGAGACAAAATTCCGTAGGAGATTTCTAAAAAACTTGTAGAAGAAAAAAAGCCTACCGCTCTTCTGTAGAGTTTTGTGCAAGGCAAAACCTGATTATAAAATTCACGAGGTTTAGCGTAGGCATCTCCTGAGCGGTAACGGGTTTGGAAGGTTATGTCTGTAAATCTTTCTGTCATTTTCAAATTCTCCTCCTACAAATTCCCCTTCAAATACTCCATCGCCTTTTCCAGCTCCATAAAATCCTCGTCGCCGGTAAAATAGCTGGTGCTAAACCTCACCGTGCCTGCAGGAAAAGTCCCCAGCGTTTTGTGGGCAAGCGGAGCACACTGTAAGCCAGACCGCACGGCGATATTCTGCTCGGAAAAAACGCTTGCCGCCGTGTCACTTGGAACTCCTTCTATTAAGCATGAGACAATGCCTGCATATTTGACTTCTTGCTCCAGAGACTGAGATTTCGTTAGAAATCTCGAATCCGTGTGGCAATTTCCAACAATCTTCACAAAATCGTACTTTCTCAAAATCTCAAGCAGGCATTTTCTGTGTTCCTGTTCCTTCATCCAGATTGATTCAATGCCAGTTTCCAAAATCCAGCCGGTCGCCGCATACAAGCCTGCAATTCCAGAGATATTGAGCGTTCCCATCTCGTATCGCTGGGGGATTTCTTTTGGCATATCCTGGTTTGCGCTTTCGTAGCCTGTTCCGCCGAACAAAACTGGAGCAAGATCAAAATCAGCTTTCATGGCAAAGCCGCTTATTCCTGTAGGTCCGTAAAGAGTTTTGTGTCCGGCAAAGACTGCAAAATCAATTGTTTCAAGACCCACGTTCAAATCTACCAGTCCTGCCGTCTGCGCCATGTCGAGCACAGTCAGGCAATCAAACTTTTTTGCAAGAAGACACAATTTTTCTACAGGCTGAACAAGACCGATTACATTACTTGCGTGGCTAACAACGAGCAGATCAGGCTTATCCTTTTTGAAAATGTTTTCGATTTCCGTAAAGTCATAGGAGAGATTTTTCTGAACTGGAAGAACCTTTACTTTTATCATTCCCATCGATTCAAAATGATGAAGAACTCTTGTCACCGCATTGTGCTCAAAAGGGCTGATGTAAACGGTGGTGCGACGATTCGACAGGCTCTGTTCATCGCTGCACTTGGTGCGCATAGCCGAACCAATCACTCCCTGCAAAATCATATTGAGGGCAATAGTGGCCGTGGGTGTAAAAATAATCTGCTTATTCTGGCAGTGTAAAATCTCCTGAAGGCGTCCTCGTGTGTCAGAAATCAACTTGCCAGCCGTTAGTGAAAGTTCATGATTTCCCCTTCCGGCGTTTCCGCCATGTTCCCGATAAAAACTGTCCATAAAGTCGTAGACACAATCAGGCTTTGGGAAAGTGGTTGCCGCATTATCAAAATATGCCATCAGTCATCCCCTCCGCATAAAGTTTCAAGCACACGCATCAGAACCTGCCTTTTTTCAGCCTGATTCAATGACTGCCCCATTGTGTCCAGCGCATCGGTTACTTTGTTGAACAAAAGACGGGCGCGGGGACTCTCATTTACTTTTTCAAAATATTTTGTCATCACCTTTCCGTCTGATTTTGGAAAAGAAACTGCATAAGATTTTGCTGATTTGGGATTTTCGCCAAATGTAGTTTTTTCTGAATCAGATTGAAGAGAAAAATTTTCCGCACTTTTTTTCCATGCCTTTATCTGCGAAATAAATTTTTCTTTTGTGCTTTCTTCCCAATCTTCAAGCCGCAATCCAGTTGCAGCAAAAGCTAAATCAGGAATCAAGTCATCATCTGATGCATAGTTCTTTTTCAGAGCTGCAAAAAGTCTTTCTGTTCCATCTGTAAAAAGATGATTAAGGGAAGATTCTGGCAGGGAAGACAGCCAGAGAGAATAAGAACTTTGACTAAAAATCTCTTTGACTTCAAAGGAAAGCTCATCACTCAAATTTCTTAGAAGACCGTCATAAGTTTCTTTTACGATTCTGATTTTACGGGCAGTTTCAAGGGAACAGACTCCTTCTGATAATGCGTCTGGAATGGATGTAAAAAGAAGTTCCTGAGCGCCTTTTTCATTTTTGATTGCCTTGATAATAGAAGCAAATGGTGTTCTTGCCTCGCGGGAAAATTTTGGAAGGGAAAGATACCATTCGTGAATTGCAGAGGCAATTTCTTCTGCACTCTGGCCTTTTGATGAAAAAATGTTTTTAAGTT
>CALGGS010000204.1 GCA_937915735.1 uncultured Treponema sp. | reverse complement strand
TCCTTCTTGATGGAGCAAATCATCGGGGAGTTGAAAACAAATGGAATCTCCGAAAATCAAATCATCTATTATCGTCTTGACGAGATTGAAAACGAAGCCCTCCTTGATTACAAAGTCCTGTACGAAAGGATAAAATCCCAGCTTGTCGAAGGCAAAATGACTTATATCTTCATTGATGAAGTGCAGCTTTGCCCGAATTTTCAGAAAGCGGTGGATTCCCTTTTCAACAAAAAAAATACCGACATCTACATAACCGGCTCAAACTCTGACCTTTTGAGCGGGGAGCTTGCCACCCTTCTCAGCGGACGATATGTCACGATTGACATGCAGCCTTTTTCATTCCGGGAATACCTGCACGAGCGGGGGGAACAGGGACTGGCGACAGGGGACAGAGAGCAGTGCTATGCTGATTATGTTCGCTTTGGAAGCCTGCCCTTTACGGTTCAGCTGAAAAACAATGCAGAAAATGTGAATCAATACCTGAACGGCGTTTACAACACAATTCTTCTCAAAGACATTTCGGCCCGTCATCAGATAAACGACCTTTCAACGCTGGAAGCTGTCATCCGCTTTATGTTCGCAAACACGGCCAACATCTGCACCTCAAAAAAAATCAGCGACACCCTCACTTCCGGCGGGCGGAAAGTTAGCCAGCCCACGGTGGAAAACTATATGCACTACCTTGAGGAATGTTTTATGGTCTACAAGGTCGGCCGCTACGACATCAAGGGCAAGGAATATCTCAAAACGCTCTCAAAATACTACATCGCCGACACGGGCCTGCGGAATATGCTCTTGGGTTACCGCAATATTGACACGGGACATATTCTGGAAACTCTCGTTTTCCTCGAACTCAAAAGGCGAAAGTACGAGCTTTACACCGGAAAAATCGGCGACATGGAAATAGACTTCGTGGCAAAAACGCCGTCATCGATTCACTATGTGCAGGTCGCCGAAAGCGTAAAATCAGAAGAAACGCTGGAGCGGGAATTAAAGCCCTTTACCCGCCTGCGGGATTCCTATCCCTGCGTTCTGATTACGCTGGACAAAACGCCCAACGAGGATTTCAACGGCGTAAGGCACATCAATGCGATTGAATTTTTCTGTGGAAAAGAGCTGGGGTAAGGGAGCGGCAGATTTGAAGTAAATTCTGAGGGCTTTGCTCGTTTGCTACGCTCACTGTCGACTCTTGTATTGTAATTAAATAGATTTTCGGGTCAAGCCCGAAAATGACACTTCTTGAACTTATTGGTCATCCCCCTTCCCCTTTCTATTTTTACACTGTCTTGAATTTTCTTACATCAGAGCCAAGTTTATTCACATTTTCATCAAGGCTTTCTACACATTCATCAAGCCGCATTCCGCTTTTCACGACACTCTGAGCGTTTTCCGACATCGCAAACATACTGCTCTGGACTGCCTGAAGAGAAACCTTCAGTTTATCCATTTCTTCAAGTACATGTCTGCTTCCTCCTGCCATTTTAAGGGAGGCATCCCGCACATTTTCGGCGGTTTTGTCCATAGCGGAAAGCGAGGCGATTACAGTCCGTGAGTCTTCATTCTGACTTTCAAGAGAAGTGCGGATTGACTGCACGAGAGAATCAGTCTCCTGGATTTGAGCAGATACTCCTGAAAATGACTGGCTTGTTTCCTGCGAGGCAAGGACTATTTCGCTGATAGAATCCTGAATATTTTTAAGCTGGTCACCGATTGTTTTTGACTGACCGGAAGAAGTTTCAGAAAGTTTCCTGATTTCGTCGGCAACTACCGCAAAGCCCTTTCCTGCCTCACCTGCATGAGCCGCCTCAATGGCCGCATTCATAGCCAGCAGGTTCGTCTGGCTTGCGATTGAAGCAATAGCCATGTTCGCTTCCTGGAGCATCTGTGACTGCTGCTCAATCTGCGAAATCCTGTCATTCACCCTCTGCTGCTTTGACATTCCGCTCTGAGCCGCGCTATCCAGCTGATTGAAAGAAGCTGCCATGCTTTCCATGGAAGTGCTGATTTGCTCAATTCCCTTTAAAAGCTTCGAAACCGCCGCAGAAGACTCCCGGATGCTTTTTGTCTGCGAGTCAATCATCTCGTTAACGGTATTTATGCTTGCGGCAACATCTTTCACCACATCCGTAGTCTCTTCAAAGCCCTCTGACTGATTTTTAACCTGTTCCTGAACAGTTCCGATTCCCAGTCGGATTGAGGTCATTGAATTGGAAACAGAAGAAACGCTCTCTTTCATATTCTGCGAAACCACATCAAGGTTGTCGCTGGAATTTTTGATAGTTCCAATCATCCCCTGTAATTTTTCCATAAAGGCATTGAAATAAGAGACCAGACTATGAATGGATTTGAAAGGAGTATGGAGATTCGTATTAAGCCGGCGGGTCAAATCACCCTCCCCGGAAGCAATATCCTTAACCGTGACATTTACCTCAGAAAGAGGTGCAAAAAGGCTTCGGATTGCATAGGCGATTAACAAAAGTGCAAGCAGAATCACAAAAACCGCGAAAGGAACGATTGCATTGGCAAAAAAATCTTTCACCGTAAAGGGAACAAAGAGCACAAGCTCCCAGCGCAGGGCGTCAATCGGCGAAATCAGATAGACACCGCTCATTGTCGTATAAACTTCCGTTTTAGACGGCAAAAGATTCTCTACATCATTCAACTCAGGCAGGGCACTTGTAATCGGGACTTTGTTTTCAAGGTCGCTCACATTCGTTGATGCCGAAACTTCCTTGTTTCCGTTGTACATATACATGGTAACGCCGTCTTCAAGACTCTGATACATCGACTGGACAAAATCGTTAAGCTCAACTCCAGTTCCAGTAATGCCAGTTACCTTTCGGTTTTCGTTGTAGACGAGTACATTTACTCACATAAATGTCTTTTTAAGACCGATATCGTAATCCACATAAAACTGGAAGGGTAAATTAGCGTCTATAGTCATCTGATACCATGCGTTTCCAGGGTCAGATTTATCAAGATCGTAGATGAATTCCATGTTTGAGTAGTACTTTAAGTCAGCGTCAGAAATCCAGAAAGTCCTGTGAGATGAAAAAGATTCCTGAAAAGTCTCAAAATCGCGGAAGGCAAGTTCCCGTACTCCCTCATCACCTGGATTCTCCATGTAATCAACAACAGCAGGAGATTTTGCCAGCTGCACGGCAAGCTTTCGCTCAGGCAAAAGTCCGTTTTCCATCTCAAGAACTTTAGCGTAGCGGATTCTTTCCAAGCGTTCCACAGTTTTGCTTCTGAATATTTTGACAGATGACAAAGCCACCACAAAAAGTCCCATAACAGCAAGTACAAGCGAGGCAAATGCGAGCGGTTTGTTTATAACTTTCATAATTGTTACTCCCTACAGAAACAAAA
>CALGGS010000203.1 GCA_937915735.1 uncultured Treponema sp. | reverse complement strand
GGCAGGCTCCGAAAGGATTGTTGAATGAGAAAAGCCGGGGCTGCAATTCAGGGATGGAGATTCCGCAGTCAGGGCAGGCATTTTTCTGGCTGAAAAAGACTTCTTCTTCGTGCCAGCCCTTCTCGCTGTCGTCATTCACACGCCGAAGAACAATCACAACCCCGTTCGCAGCCTGCAAAGCAGCCTCAACGCTTTCTGCAAGTCGTTTTCGGGAATCATCTTTTATAGCAATTCGGTCGACTACGATTTCGATTGTGTGCTTTTTCTGCTTGTCAAGTTTGATTGAATCGTCCAGCTCCACCATAAGGCCGTCGATTCTGGCACGGACAAAACCCGACTTCTGGGCATCTTCGATGATTTTCTGATGCTCGCCCTTTTTCCCACGGATGACAGGAGCCAAAAGGCTTATGCGACTTCCCTCGCCCCAAGACATAATGGTGTCGATAATCTGGTCTTCGCTCTGTTCTTTAATCTCCCTGCCGCAGTTAGGACAGTGGGCGTGACCGATTCTGGCAAAAAGAAGACGGTAATAATCGTAAATTTCCGTGACCGTGCCCACGGTTGACCGGGGATTATTGTGAGTGGTTTTCTGCTCGATGGAAATTGCAGGGGAAAGCCCCTCGATTAAATCCACATCAGGCTTATCCATGCTGCCCAAAAACTGCCGGGCATAGCTGGAAAGGCTTTCCATATAACGGCGCTGCCCCTCTGCAAAAAGGGTGTCAAAGGCCAGGGAAGACTTACCGCTTCCTGAAAGACCTGAAATAACGACCAGCTTGTTGCGGGGAATCTCCACGGAGATATTTTTGAGATTGTGCTCCCGCGCCCCCTGAATGACGATTTTTTCACCATCAACACGATGTATGTTCTTATTATTGATTGTATTACTCACGGGAACATTATAGCGAAACGAGCAGAAAAATTAAAGTCAAGGATTTTGGCGGAACTTTTTCTGCCAACAGCCCTTCCAGCCTTCGCTAACGCTCATTGCTACGCTCCTTTCAGTCGCTATGCAACTACGGGCTTCCACGGCTGACACGGCACGCACCCTTCATAACCGTACATTTCTTTCCTCCCTTTTCACTTTTCATTTTTCACTTTATACTTTTACTATGAACAGCGAGCATTACTTTGACTGGGCAGCGACAGCCCCTTGTGACGAAGACATCCTTCGCCAATCCCTTGAAACAGCCATCAAATACGACGGAAACCCTTCTTCAACCCACAAAATAGGCAAGGACGCACGAAAGATTTTTGAGGACGCGCGGGAATCATGCGCAAAAACGCTGGGCGTAAAGGCAAATCAAGTTTTTTTCACCTCAGGAGGAACCGAAAGCGACCATATTCCCCTGCTTTCTGTTTTAAATTCGCCTAAAAAGGGCAGGATTATCCTGTCTGCCATTGAGCACCCCGCATTGAGGGAAGAATGTGCCATGCTAAAAAAGCAGGGCTTCGATGTAGTGAGCATAGCCCCGGACAAAAACGGATTTATATCAGCAAAAGCCATAGCCGAAAGTCTCACTCCTGACACACTTTTCGTTACAGTCATGGCGGTAAACAACGAAACTGGCTGCATCCAGCCGATTTATGAAATAGCCGACAGCCTTTCAAAATGGGCGGGAAACAAAAAAAAGCCTCATTTTCACATCGACTGCGTTCAAGCGGCGGGAAAGATTCCGCTAAACCTCTCTCACAAGGGAATAGACAGTGCGGCCCTAAGCGCGCATAAAATCGGAGGTCCGCGAGGAATCGGAATTCTATATCTTTCAAAGCCAATAAATCCATTTTTAGCAGGCGGCGGACAGGAGCAGAATATCAGGAGCGGAACTGAAAATCTCTTCGGAGCCGTCGCGTTCGCAAAATGTCTTGAAAAGTATTATTTCAGCTCCAGCACTGAAAAAAGGCTTGTCACCCAAAAAGAATGGACTGTCGATTTCCTTAAGAAACTCAAGACTCTGGAAAAATGCAGTCTCGTTCCTTCACTCCGCGAGGATTTTTCTGACTCAGCCCAACTGAATTTCAGCCCTTGGGTAGTTCAGGCCGCATTCGCAGGAATTCCAGGAAATGTTTTGCTTCGCGCCCTCGACGCAAAGGGCTTCTGCATTTCGACAGGAAGCGCATGCTCGGCAAAAAAGCAGTCCCGCCCTATTCTTGAGGCAATGAATGTGAGCCGAGAGATTCAAGACAGCGCCGTCCGTTTCAGTTTCGGACACTCCACAACGAAAAAGGCAATGGACGAGCTTTTCGAGGCAATAAAAGAAACAGTCAGTGAGTTTTAAAATAGCCCAAGAATTCCAAAAAAAACTTGACGGTAACATTTTTCAATGCTAAAATTATAAAATCTGAAAAAAAGGGAGTCAAATGTCAGACGCAATTTCATTCGTTCCATTGTTCGCCACAGCATTCGTAGCGGTAGCAATCGGAGTTCTTCTTACAATCATTAAAATCCGAAAAACTGCAAAGGTAAGTTTCATTGCTTATTTTGCTCTTGCTGTCGTAATTTTTGCCTGCGTTTACACTGCAACTCATCCAAGCATGATTCTTTTTGCTCTTCTCATGTTTCTTACTTCATTACTGTTCATTCCATACTGCATCCTTTTGGTTTTTGCAAAGCCACAGGAATACATCACTGCAGAAGAAGTCGAAGAAATCCCAGAAGAAGCAAAGCCAGAAGTCGTTGTCGAAGAAATTCAAGCCGAAAAACTTGACTTAATCCAAAAAGGAAAGGCTTTCGTATCTCTCGCTTCGGACACATTCACAATGAAGGGCGACAAGGACGAAGGCATGCAAACGCTGCTTGACGCGATCAATGCGACATGTGTTGAAGTCACAAAGGCTAACGGTGGCGCAATTCTTATGGTCGACGAATTTGAAGACCTCATCACCGTAAAATCCTTCAACGGAGACTTTCCGCCTCCATACAAGCTGCCGGAAGACTTACCGCATAAGCCGCTCCGCGTATCAACAAGTTTTAAATATGCACAATTCCCGCTCCGTGACAATATCTTCGGTGAAGTTGCGACGGCAGGAAAAGCAGAGCTTATCCCCGTTCCAAAGCTTGACGACAGGATTTTCGAAAACGAGCCGGAGGATTTCTTAAAGCTCGGAAGCTACATTTTCCTTCCGCTTCGTATGCCTGGCCGTGATGTTGTTGTCGGAGTCCTTGCCCTTTCCAGGAATCCAGGAGTCGAGCCATTTGGCGAAAAGGAATTCGACTGGGCTCAAACCTTGTCAGGTTTTGCGGAATCAGCACTCAAAACAGTACTTAACTTTAAGCAATACAACGAAAAGCAGGAGCTTACAAAGGAAGCTGACATTGCCTCAAACATCCAGCTTTCTTTCTTGCCAAAAAAGCTTCCTCCGCTTGCAGGCTTAAATGTCGGAACTTACGCCGAGCACACATCTGGTGTCTGCGCGGACATTTACGATGTAATTCCGGCCCGTCAGGACAGAATCGCCTTCGTAATGATGGATGTTGCAGGAAAAGGAATGAATTCCCTCCTCGTAATGACAATGATTCGCTCAATGTTCCGTCTTATCGTAAACACAACGCAGAGTGCGGGAACAATCTTAAGCTGGGCAAACAGAGGCATTTGTTCGGAGCCAAACGCAGACCACTTTGCATCGGTCGCACTTATCAACTACAATCCGACAAACAAAAAAGTCCAGCTTTCTACAGGCGGCAGCGTTCCGGTACTGCGTTTTAACGCAGCGAAGGGCGCAATAGAAAAGGTATCAGTAACTTGTGAGCCAATCGGTATCGAAAAAACGACAAGTTATAAAGATATAGAGTTTACAGCTTCGTCAGGAGACATTATAATATGTTATACTGATGGTTTGGTTGAAGCTCTCAACGCACAGGGACAGCAGTATTCACTCGCCAGTCTCTCTGCTATCATCAAAGCGAATGCAAAACTTGCAGGCAAGGACATTGCAAACCTTGTCAAAGCAGATGTCAAGAAGTTCATCGGTAATGAAAAGCTGCGCGATGACCAGACACTTCTTGTAATTAAGATTCAGTAACTAAAGGAGTTAATTTATGGAACTGAAAATTAGAAAAAATGGCGAAGTTTATATCATAGATGTAAACGGCGAAATGGATCTTTACAACTCCTATAAATTAAAGGAACTCGTCATGAAAATGCTTGAGAAAAATGTAAAGAGTTTTATCATCAACCTTGAGCAAGTAGACTACATCGACTCGTCTGGAATCGGTGCACTTATCTACATCTGCTCAACCATCAAAAAGATGAACTTAAAGCTCGCTATCTCAAACATTCATGGCTCTGTAAAGAAGGTTATCGAGCTTACTAAGCTTATGGGCTACTTCCCTATCGCAAACAGCGTAGAAGAAGCTCTTCTTATGGTCAACGAGTAATTTGGCTGCAAAAAAATATAAAAGGAGATGTAAACTAAATGGAACAGATTAAAGAACTTCGATCAGACGATAACGATCCGTTGTTCGATACAACGAACATGCTCTATAAGGAATTTCCTTCAGATTTCCGACAGATTCGCTACTTCACTCTTCTTATCGTGCAGTCAGCTCCTCTCGAAATCAAAGAAATCAACCTTCTTGAGCAGCAGATTTCAGAAGTTATCAAAAACGCAGTTAAGCATGGTAATAACTGCGACATAAACAAAAAGGTTAAGGTCTGGTACTCATTCAGCCCAAGCCACGCACACATCATCGTTCAGGACGAAGGCGAAGGCTTTAAAGACCTCGAAAAATGGAATGAATTCAACAGAAAGCGTCTCGAAGCCCTTCACAACTCTGACTTTGAGCAGCTTGCAAACTATGTTTCATTCCGTACGAAAAAATCAGACGATCAGGATGGTGGTAACGCCCTCTTCGCTGCCCTCGAATATTGGGACGGCGGCTATGTCTACAACGGAAAGCGCAACGGAGTCGCAATGCTCAAAAAATTCCAAAAAAAGCACTTGGGCGTAGCTGTAGAAGACTAAGCTAATTTGTAATTAGCAAAAAAAACTGGACGAAGTTCACTCGTCCAGTTTTTTTTTTGCTTCTTTTCTGTCAGTATTTATATGCGTCACAGTGAGTAAAATTTAAGCTCACCATTTTCTGCCTTTACACCGATTTTCGCCTCGTCACCAAATTTTCCTGACAAAAGCTCCTTCGCAAGAGGATTTTCGACAAAAGTCTGGATTGCCCTTTTTACAGGACGGGCGCCAAAGGACGGGTCATAGCCCTGCTCGCTCAAAAAGTCAATGGCACTCTGCTCTATTTCAAGAGCGATTCTTCGGTCGGCCAGGCGAGATTTTACCCGCTCCAACTGATTCCTTACGATTCCTGAGATGCAGTCCTTTGAAAGCCGGCCAAACATTACGATTTCGTCGATTCGGTTCAAGAATTCAGGCCTGAAAGTCTGCTTTAAAAGGACATCAACCTTAAGCCGGGTGGCTTCAGAAACGCCCTCCCCACTAGACTCCGCATCTTCCAGAATCAAATCGCTACCCAGGTTGCTTGTCATAATGATAATCGTGTTCTTGAAGTCCACCACCCTGCCCTGTCCGTCGGTAAGGCGGCCGTCATCAAGCACCTGCAAAAGCACATTGAAGACATCGGGGTGAGCCTTTTCGATTTCGTCAAACAAAATCACGCTGTAAGGTCGACGGCGAACGGCCTCCGTGAGCTGGCCGCCTTCATCGTAACCAACATATCCCGGTGGAGCTCCAATCAAACGAGTGACGGAAAATTTTTCCATATATTCAGACATATCGATTCGAGTGAGGGCCTTCTCATCGTTAAAGAGGAAGTCTGCCAAAGTTTTTGCAAGCTCCGTTTTTCCAACTCCGGTAGGACCTATGAACAAAAAAGAGCCTAGAGGGCGTGCGGGGTCATTCAAGCCAGCCCTGTTTCTTCGTATTGCGTCGCTAACGACCTTCACGGCCTCATCTTGCCCGATAACCCGCTTATGAAGCACATTTTCAAGCTCTACATACTTTTGCTTTTCGCTAGTAAGCATTTTTGCAATGGGAATTCCAGTCCATGCGCTTACGACGCGGGCAATATCTTCTTCCGTGACCTCCTGGCGCAAAAGCGAATCTGAAACGCCATTATCTTCTTTATTATGCCTCTCTTCGTCCGCTTTCTGAGCCTCGGCCAGCTCCTTTTCAAGGGAAGGGATTTTCCCGTATTTCAATTCCGCAGCCTTGTTAAAGTCTCCCTCGCGGGTATATTTTTCTTCCTCAAAGCGGGCCTGCTCCAGCTCTTCCTTGAGTTTCCGGCTCTTGTCGATTTCAGCCTTTTCGTTCTGCCACTTTAACTTCATGGCGTCCCGCTCGCTTGAAACCTCGGAAAGTTCCTTTTCAAGTTTCTGCAACCTTTCCTTTGAGGCCGCATCATCTTCCTTTGAAAGGGACTGCTTTTCAATCTGAAGCTGAAGGATTTTTCGCTCCAGCTGGTCAAGCTCCGTCGGCTCGCTCTCGATTTCCATCTTAAGGCGGCTTGCGGCTTCATCAACCAAGTCAATAGCCTTGTCAGGCAAAAATCTGTTCGTAATGTAGCGGTTTGAAAGAGTAGCGGCAGCGACAAGGGCTTCATCATTGATTTTAACTCCGTGGTGAATCTCATACTTGTCACGCAAACCACGCAAGATTGCAATCGTGTCCTCAACATTGGGCTCGGCACAGTAAACCTGCTGGAAACGGCGCTCAAGGGCCGCGTCCTTTTCGATGTATTTTCGGTATTCGTTTAAAGTCGTAGCTCCGATTGCCTTTAATTCACCACGGGCAAGAGCAGGCTTTAAAAGATTGGAAGCGTCCATGCTTCCTTCGCTGGCCCCCGCCCCCACAATCGTGTGAAGCTCATCGATAAAAAGAATAATCTGCCCTTCTGATTTCGCAACCTCCGTGATTACTGCCTTAAGTCTCTCTTCAAACTCACCGCGGAATTTCGCCCCGGCCACAAGGCTTCCCATATCAAGGGACAAAAGCCGTTTGTTTTTGAGAGATTCAGGAACATCACCGCTTGCGATTCGGCGGGCCAATCCTTCGACAATCGCCGTTTTTCCAACACCAGGCTCCCCGATTAAGACAGGATTGTTCTTCGTCCTGCGGACAAGCACCTGCATCACCCGGCGGATTTCCTCGTCACGGCCAATTACAGGGTCAATTTTGTCCTGTCTGGCGCGGGCCGTCAAATCAGTGCAATATTTTTCAAGAGAGCGCATTTTGCTTTCAGGGTCGTTTGTGTCCACTTTCTGGTTTCCGCGGACACTTTTCAAGGCCTCAAGGATCGTTTCGTGAGTAATTCCGTAAGTTTTGAGTAATTCGCCCGTCTGTCCCTCACTTTCACTCATAGAAAGCAAAATATGCTCCACCGAAAGAAACTGGTCTTTCAAGGCAGCCATTTCTTTTTCTGCCTTTGAAAGCACCTTCTGAGCCTCACCAGAAAGCTGCACCTGAACATTTCCAGTCACTTTCGGGTAAGAGGCAAGAAGATTTTTTGCCCCTTCAAGAAGATTTTCTTTTTGAACGCCAATCCGCTCGATAATCGGCACTGTAATTCCGTCCTTCTGCTCAAGCATTGCGCAAAGAAGATGAGGAAGTCCTATTTCACTATGGTCATTTTGCTGCGCAAGAGCACTCGCCTCCTGGAGAGCGTCCTGTGTTTTCAGAGTAAACTGCTCGTAATTCATTTATGCCCCCATTTTTAAATTTTCATCCTGAACTCGTTTCAGAATCCTTCTTTCACTATGAAAATAAGCAAAAAATTTGCAATCGGCAAGTTTTAAATAAAGCAGCACCTGATTTTATCCAAGCCTTTTTTCATTGCAAATTGATGATTTTTTTGCTAGTATATGCAAAAGTTTTCTTTGGAGTAAATGATTTTATGGACGAACAAAACACACAGCTTCAGCAGGAAGAGGACGAAATCTCACTTATCGATTTATTCGCAGTTCTTTTGCATTACAAAAAAATGATAATTATCATCTCCGTTCTTGCAGCAGTTTTTTCTGTCATTTTCGCAATTATTTCCATCGTAATGGCTCCTGAAAAATCTCCAATGCCAAATGTTTACACTCCAAAAGCAGAAATGCTCATAAAAGAAAATTCTTCCAGCAACGGACTATCATCTATGCTGTCATCATCAGGACTAGGAAGCCTTGCGAGCCTTGCCGGGGTGAGCGTTGGAGGCGGTGGCTCTTCAAATACAAGCCTGGCGACATACCTCATTTCTTCTGACGCGCTTTTGGATGCCGTCACCGACGAATTCAAGCTAATTGAGAAATTCAAAATCGAAAAATCTGTCCGCGCTTCATCTCGAAAAATGCTCAAAGAGGTTTTAAAAGCCACCTCCGACACAGAAACAGGTGTTTTTACGGTCTCTTTTACTGACATAGACCCGATTTTTGCGCAATCAGTCGTAAATTATGTCGTTGACTGGATGAGCGAAAAATTCGATGAATTAGGTCTCGATAACAACAAAATTCAAAAAGAAAACCTGGAGCGGAACATCAAGTCAAGCTACAACGAAATATTATCTATCGAGCAGGAAATCAAAAAGCTCGGCGCAAGCGTCGGTTATGCCGGCAATGCCTGGAACATTCCTTCAATTACAACGGGAAGCGCAAAATTACAGCTTGAGCTTGAAGCCCAGAAGCAAGTCTATACACAGCTAAAAACTCAGTATGAGCTTTTAAAAGTCCAGATGCAGAGTGAAACTCCGGTTTTTCAGATTTTAGCCAGACCAGAAATTCCTGATTTAAAATCAGGGCCAAGCCGCGGAAAAATGTGCATAATCGTAACTTTTGCAGCTTTCTTTATGTCAGTTTTTCTCGCTTTTGCCCTTAACGCATGGAAAAACATCAAAAATGACCCTGAGGCTGTCGAAAAACTTCAGCTTAACGCAAAAAAATCAAAGGAAACGGAAGAATCAAAATGATTGAAATAAAACAGATAACAGCGGCAACAATCTTAACAATTTTTTCATTTTCCCTGAACGCACAAAGTCTTTCAAACTTAAAACAAAAATATACAGGCTCTCAGACAGTAAACGGTATATCCGTAAAAACCACTGACAAGGACATCTCAAGATTTTCAACTTCTCTTGATCAGTCTACCCTTGACTCAGATTCAACCGCAGCAATCATTCCGGATCCCCAGGTTGCAATGTCTGTGTCCTATTACCCTGTCACGGCAGGCGATGTTTACACGCTGGGATTTGCCGCCGGAACGACACCGGTCTCCTACACGCTTCCAGTTGACTCAACCTACAAGATTCGAGTCGCAAACATGGGCGTCATAAACTGCGCGGGTCTTACATACCTTCAGTTAAAAAGTCAGGTAGAAGCACTCGTCCTAAGAAACTACCCGATGAGTGGCGTTCAGTTCGTTCTTTCTGCCCCGTCGACATTTTTGGTAAGCATAGTTGGTGAAGTCGAGCAATCAGTAGAAAGGAATGCCTGGGCTCTCACAAGGCTTTCAACTCTTGTAAAAAAAAGCCTTACACCTTACTCATCTATTCGCGAAATCACCATCGAGAGCGCAGACGGCAGTAAAAAAAATTACGATTTATTCATGGCCACAAGAAAAGGTGATTTATCACAAGACCCTTTCGTTCGCCCGGATGACAAAATCATCGTGAGCCGTGCAAAACGAATCGTTTCGATAGACGGAGCCGTAGAGAGGCCCGGAACTTACGAGATTTTAGACGGAGAAAATTTACGGGAGCTTATTGAAATCTACGGAAACGGACTTGAAGTGCTTGCCGACACTTCAAGAATCGAGCTTACAAGAAACTTAACGACAGAAAAAGGCTCAGGTCAAAAATCTTACCTCACACAAACCGACATCAACCTGAATTTTAAGCTTAAAAGCTACGATTTTATTACGATTGCAAGCTTTTCTGACTCAAAGCCTGTTGTTTTTGTAGAAGGAGCAATAAATGCAAATGTTGACTCAGAACTAGAGACTTCAACAAGGATTCCGGCTCCCTTCATCCCCGGCGAAGACTATGCTTTTTTTGCCAGAAGAAACAAAGCGTGGTTCACGGCAACAAGCGATTTAGCGAATGCCTATATAATCAGAAATGGTGAGACCATCCCCTTAAATTTAAATCCAATTTTATATGACTCAGAATACTACACGACACAGGAAATAAAGCCGAACGACACACTTATCATTCCATTCAGGCAGTATTTTGTTTCAGTTGCCGGAGCGGTTGCAAATCCTGGACGGTATCCCTACATTCCAGACCGCACATTTGATTACTACATTGGTCTGGCCGGTGGATTCGTAAAATCTCAGAACAGCTTCAGTTCTGTAAAAATTCAGGACATAAACGGAAAAAAAATCTCTAAAAATGATATTATCACTCCAGAATGTACAATTACCGCAAAAACAAACAGTTTTCTGTACTATTTCAATCAATATGCTCCAATCATCACGACTTGTCTTACGGCAATAGTGTCTGCGATTACGATTGAAACATATTTGGATAAGTAATGATAAAAATTTACAAATAAAAAAATCCCCGTTCTTCAAAGTGCACTCATGAAGAAACAGGGATTTTATGTTTTAAAGATTTCTGATAGAATTGCCTATTATTTGAAATCTTTTGGTCGTCTCTCAACGCGTTTGCATTTCTGGCATTCAGCGTAGTTCTTGAGTCTGCCGTTTTCGAGCTTTGTTTTCATTTCGACTTCGCCACCGCATGTGCAGTTGAATTTCTGTGTTGCAACGGTAGTACGAGAGTTCTTTGATGCACCAGCCATTTCTAGCCTCCCTATAAAAATAATCGATTATTTCAACATTCTACTGAATCAGGCTTTGTGTGTCAATATAGAAAAAAATCATTCGTTATTATTTGATTTTTATTTGCATTTCGTCAAAAATGAGTTATAATTTAAGAATAATTTATCTTATTTTAAGCGAGGTTTGCATGGACATCCAGGTACAGGATTTAATCGATAAGATTAAAAAAGACGGTGTCGCAGCTGCCGAAAAATCTGCTTCTGAAGTAAAAGCTCAGGCTCAAAGCGAAGCCGAGAAAATCATCGCAAATGCGAAAGAAGAAGCAGAAAAAATCATCAAAGCAGCAAAAGATGAAACAGCACGCATGGAAAAGGCTAGTGAGGACGCAATCCGTCAGGCGAGCCGAAATCTCGTGCTTTCATTCCGTGACTCAATCACAAAAGAGCTTTCTGCAATCATCACCGCAGAATCAGAAAAGGCTTATTCTTCTGACTTGCTTTCAAAACTTATTCCGGAGACGGTTAAGGCTTGGACTGCAAATACAGAGGCAAGCGAAGTTTCAGTTCTTCTGAACGAAAAGGATTTGGCTTCTCTCGAATCAAATCTGAAGGCCGCCCTTAAAGCCGAAATCTCAAAGGGACTCACTTTAAAAGTTGACAATTCCATTGGCTCAGGTTTCCGCGTCGGCGTAAAAGACGGTGCTGCTTTCTACGATTTCTCTGCGGAAGCAGTTGCTGAGCTTTTCAGCACATACTTGAATCCACGCGTTGCCCAAATCATGAAAGAAGCAGGCAAAAGCGAGTAGGACTTGAGTGGAGGTAGAATATGAGTAATCAATATTACCTTATGTCCCAGCTTCCGGGTTTTTCCGTGGGGGAAGACAAGGCGATTCCAATTACTTATGAACGATATTATGACCTCTGTTCACGCTTTCTTAACAAAAATGAAATGAAGATTCTTGACGGTCTTTCACTTGAACCACCGCTGGAAGATTCTAAGACAGGCTCTTCTTTTGTTGACGAATGGAACTACAAAGAAAAAAGCCTCAGGCTTGCACTGGCTTCAATCCGTGCCCTGCGCATGAAAAAGAAGTTCAGTACCGGCAACGAGTCAATTGCTCCTGACGCTGTTCAGGCGGCTCGTACTGCAAGCGGTATGGACAGCCCCTTGTCGGCAGAACTTTACCTCAATCAGTACAGGCTCTCTGTCATAGAAAGTATGCGTCCAACAGACGGGTTTTCGCTTGATTCCGTATTCAGTTACGGTCTCAAACTGCGGCTTGCCGAGCGAATGAAAAAATTCGATGAGGCAAAAGGCATGGCTTCTTACAAGAAGATTTACACAAGGATTCTTGAAGATAAATAATGGAGAATTAAATGACGGATACAAAAGGAAAGGTAGTCGGCGTTAATGGAAAC
>CALGGS010000202.1 GCA_937915735.1 uncultured Treponema sp. | reverse complement strand
TCGTTCTCTGTGAAGGTGAAGACAAACGCGTCGTTGAGGCGGCTTCACGCATCGTTAAAGAAGGAATCGCAAAAATCACCCTTCTTGGAAACGAAGATGACATCAAAAAATTCGGCTTTGACATGGCTGGCGTTGACATCGTTGACCCGACAAAAGATTCAAACGCAGACAAATACGCAGAAATCTTGTACAAAGCCCGCGAAGGCAAACTCAACAAAAAGACTGGTCTTCCTGAATACGCTGATGTAGCTGCCGCAAAAGCTGCCGCTCTCAAAGATTACACTATGTACGGCGCTTTGATTTTGAAGGCAGGAGACGCTGACGGTTTCGTTTCTGGCGCTTGCCACTCAACGGCAAACACTCTCCGCCCTGGACTTCAGGTTATCAAAACAGCTCCTGGATGTAGCACTGTTTCTTCATGCTTCATTATGGTCGCTCCAGAGGGCGGAAACAAATATCTCTCAGAGGGAATCGCAGTTTTCGGTGACTGTGCAATCAACATCAACCCAGACGAGAATCAGCTGGCTGACATTGCAATCGCATCTGCAGGAACAGCAAAGGCAATCGCAGGAATCGAGCCAAGAGTCGCAATGCTCTCATTCTCAACAAAAGGCTCTGGAGCTGACCCAAAAGACGGAAACACTGTCGAAAAGGTCGTTCACGCAACTAACATCGCTCACGAAAAGGCACCGGATTTGGCTTTGGACGGCGAATTCCAGTTTGACGCCGCAATCGCCCCAGAAGTCGGCGAACTCAAAGCTCCAGGCAGCAAAGTCGCTGGTCACGCAAACACATTCATCTTCCCTAACATCAATGCAGGAAACATCGGTTACAAAATCGCAGCCCGCATGGGTGGATGGAAGGCAATCGGTCCTGTTTGCCAGGGATTTGCAAAACCGCTCAACGACCTTAGCCGCGGTTGTAATGTAGACGAAATCGTCGATACAGTAGCAGTTACAGCCCTTCAGGCATAAAAAAAAGAAAGGGCTGTCCAATAAGTTCAAAAAGTGTCATTTTCGGGCTTGACCCGAAAATCTATTTAATTACAGTACAAGAGATTGCCCGGTCAAGCCGGGCAATGACAGGGGGTGTCGCTCCCTAAGTGCGGTAATGACTCATACTTATTGGTCATCCCCTTTTTGTAACTGGAGCCTTTTATAGTTTTATGGCACCATCACTTCCGTAACAGACTCCATTTCGGCCTGATTCCTTAACAGCGTAAACGGCTTTGTCTGCAACTGAAAACAGTGAGTCGTAATCATTTCCGTGCTGGGGAGTTGAGCTGATTCCAACGCTTGCGCCGATTTTGATTGATTCAATTCCTGTAAGGACGGAAGCTGCTGACTCAACTATGCGTTTTGCCTTGCTAATGGCAATTTCTTTCCCTGGTAAATCATTAAGGAACACAACGAATTCGTCCCCGCCGAATCGACCAACCAAATCTGTCGGACGGAAAAGACGGCGTAAAATTTCGCCAAAGTCATGTAGAAGGGCGTCGCCTGCCTGATGACCGAGGGAATCGTTTACATTTTTAAAGTGGTCAAGGTCGATGATGATTAAAGAACTGAATGTTCCGGGTTGACTTTCAGAAATCTTTCGCCGGCAAAGCCGCTCGAATGTTGCTTTGTTTAGAAGTCCTGTTAGCTTGTCGATTTCGGCATCCTTTCGGTATGAGTCCCGCGCGTTACGAATTTTATTTATTGAAGATACCATCTGACTAAGCTCGTCGTCGCCAAGGTCTGAAAGGGACAGAGAATTATCCGAATCCTCGGATTTTTCGAGAAGAGCTGAAATAGCCCGAATCTTTCGGGTTGCCTTTTCTGCGATAAATGCTGCCAAAAGTGCAATCACAAGAATCAAAATTCCGCCGAGTGTCGCTGCCGTTGTGGCGCTTTTTATTACATCAAACCAAATGAAACTGTAGGAGCGTTCGGTTATGATTACCCAGCCAGAAATTTCGTTTCGGGAGTAAGTGACAAGCATACGCTCCCTTTTTGAGCCTTGCGAAATAGACGACAAGACATACATAGAGCCGGTTTTCCCGGCTAATCCTGCTGAGACAGCAGGATTGGTTGCCATTGGAACGAGCTGATTGCTTTCGAGTTCGTCTTCTGAATTTGAGACGACATTTCCAACTCCGTCTGTAATTATGACACGGGTATTTTTGGTAGAAAGATTTTTTACTAAGTTCTGAAGGTCTGATAAGTCATAATCTCGCTGAACCATACCCACCGCATTGTTCTGCTCGTCAAAAACAGGAACTTCAAGAACTGTAATTAAGCGGTTGTTTGCGAGACTGATAAGAACATCTGAAATGTATTCTGAGCCGTGCATTGCCTCGTGAAAATACCTGCGGTGACCGACATTTATGAGCGGGTAAGAATCGCTTCTGGCAAGCTGGTCGCCTTCTTTGTCGGTGATAATCATATTGTCGAGGTCGTTAAAAACATCGTTCGTGCGGCGGAGAGTCTGCTCCATAAGCTCAGGCTCCGTATGTTCACTTTTCGTGACGAAATCAATCGTCATAGGATTTCGGGCAACGGTACGGAGGACGGCAAAGGTTTTTTCGAAATGCTCTGTTATGTGCTCGTTGATGATTGAGTTTCGCAATAAGCCGTCAGATTTTGCGTTGTCAATGGACTTTGAGATGTTTTTTAAAAAATAAAAGCCAATTACAAAGATTAAAGGAATAAGCGCAATAAAAAATAGCAGGAAAGTCAGTTTTGTGCGTATGGATTTCATTTTCATAAGGAAATTATAACATAGGCAGGGAAAATTTTCTAGGAATTTGCGTTAGCGCTGGTAGTCCCGCTCGATAGAGCGTTCCGAAGCGTAGCGAAGGAATGGAGCGATAGCGTAAGGACAGACATAGCGACCCACGCAAAGCGTGGGGAACGCCCTAGTTCAAATATCCCGACTGACGGGCTTTTTCAACTCCATCTTTTTCCCACTTTTCGCCGCCCATTTTGTCGAATTCCTTAAGCCATTCCGCCCAGTTTTCTTTTGTGAGCTCTTTCTTTCCCGTGACAAAATCGATAACTCCGTCCTCGTAGAATTTTTTTAGCTCCGCATCTGGAAGAGGAAGGGTGTCTGAGCCTGTCGCGTTCACCCATTCTTTTTTCTGCATTTCCCTGAGAACTTTGAGCGCGCTCATCTCTTTGTGGCTCACTTCCGTTTTGTAGGTTGGGTAGCGGCTTACAAGCTCGGCGTCACTGTGCCAAAAGACCATGTTGCGAAGCTGTGTGAGCGGCTGCTGCGCGATTTTTGCAAAACTCTTTGACGGGTCAGGAATTCCTTCTGCGACAGGAATGTGATTTTCGTCAAAAACAAAGTTGACTCCTTCTTCGCCCCAGCCCATAAGATAATAGCCTTCGTCGCTTACCATCCATTCAAGAAGCCTTGCGATTAAAGGCGCTTTTCCTTCACTTTCGGCTTTTTTTGAAATTACGAGGGTTGTGTATGGAATCGTGTAAACTCCGACCGCACTTTTCCCTTCCGGCCCTTTTGGCGGGTCGATTACAATCCACTCGCCGTCCGGGAAGCGCCTGTCGAATGGAGCGTAATTTGCCTCTGAAGCGTAGGCACTGTGCTGCTCGCGCATGATTCCGAATCTGCCGGATTTCCATGCAGCCCTAAAGTCGTCTTTTTTGTAGCCAAGCCAGTTCGGGTCGATTAAGCCTTCTTTTTGCATTGTTGCGACAGTAGACAAAGCCTCAAAATATTCCGGTTTTCTTACATTTAAGCCCGCGTTTTTTTCGCTGAGGTTCCAGGTTCCGGGAACTCCGAATGCTCCAAAAATCGGGTCTAATCGGCGGCCAAGTCCTTCTTCGTAAGTGTTGATTTCCACGAATGCTCCGTAGCCGTAAGTGTCGTCCTTTCCGTTTCCGTCAGGGTCCTTAAAAGTGAAAGCTCTCATAACATCAAGATATTCGTCCATTGTTTTTGGAACAGAAAGGCCAAGCTTATCAAGCCAGTCTTTTCGGATTAGAACGCCCTCGTTTTTCTGAATGTTTCCGCCTGGCGTTGAAAAACCGTAGCATTTTCCTTTTATTGTGGCAAAACGCCGTGAAGATTCATTGTACATTTTTTCAGTTCTGTCTGGCATGAGCGGGTACAAATCGTCAACCGCCATAATTAAGCCCTTGTCGATTAGATTTAAAAGTGGCTCTCTGTTTACGACCGCCATATCTGGAAGAGCATCGCCTTCTGCCGCCGCATTGATTTTGACATTTCGGTCTGTCGGAGTAACAGGCATCATCGTAAGCTCAAGGTTGATTCCGAATTTTTCGCGTATGATTTTGTATGCCTTCCAGTCTGCTGGAGGCGCGCCTGCTTCGATAGCCGTTGCATTATACCAGAGAGAAATTGTGACGGGATTATCGGCCGTCGGATGAAGCTCCGGGATTTTTTTTTGAGCAGCTGGAAAGAATAAAAGCAAGTGAAATTGATAAAATAAAAATTACTCGTTTCATATTTAAATTATAAAACAGATGGCGGATTTGTAAAGAGAATAATGGGAACTTTGAAGGAATAAGTATGAGTCATTGCCGCACTTGAACCCCTGTCGTCCCCTTAAAGTTTCATTTATTTTTTCTTTGGAATTGTGAGGGTGAATTCCGCCCAGTGACCAACTTCGCTTGTGGCTGTAAGCGTTCCGCCGTGGTCTTCGGCAATAGTTCTCGCTATGGCTAAACCTAGTCCGTAGCCGCCAGTTTTTCGTACTCTTGAAGAATCTGAGCGGTAGAACCTGAGGAAGATTTTTTCAAGCTCGTCCTTTGGAATTCCAGAGCCTGTATTGTAGACTTTTAGGACGATTTTTTTGTCGTCGCTTGTTGCCGTAACCCGGATTTTTGCTCCTTCCTCTGAATTTTTAATCGCATTGTCGACAAGAATGATAAAAATCTGTTTTAAGGATTTTTCGTCTCCGTTGCAAATGATTCCTTTTTGAACATCAAGTTCAAGTGTCTTCTGGCTTTCAAATGCAACGACTTCAAAAGGAAGAACGGAATTTTCTACGGCATTTGAAAAGTTAAAGTCAAAGAAGCTCAAGTCATTTCGTCCGGCATCATTTTTTGCCAGATAAAGCAAATCCTTGACAAGCTCTCCCATTCGCTGGTTTTCGGTTTTGATGTATTCAAGCCATTTGTTTCCCTTGATTTCGCTTTCAAGAACATCGATATTTGCCCCGATTACGGCAATTGGCGTTTTAAGCTCATGGCTTGCATCCGCAATGAATTGCTTTTGCTTTATGAAGGCATCCTGGGCCGGACGAATCATAAATTTTGAAATTGGAAGAGAGATAAGAACTGAAACTACAATGCTCAGAATGTAGAGCAAGGCAGAATACATATAGAATTTTCCCAGCGTTTTAAGCTCTGAATTCAGGTTTAAGATACAGACGAGCTTTTCAAAGGGGGAGAGGTCAAGCACATAATACATGACTCCTGTCAGCATATCGCATCTTTTGCCGTTTTCGTGATACTGATTTAAAATCTGACTGATAAAAACCTGAATCTCATCGTTTGTATAATTTACCGGGAAATCCTGAATAAGCTCAAGAACCTTTCCTTCTACGGTGATTCTGACAGAAAAATAATTTCGCAAATCTGTCGCATTAGAATGTTTTAGGTTGAAAAAATCTACAAAATTTTTTAAGAAATCCTCTGGATTTTCCCGGCTTGCGGAAGAAGTCGCGTCTATCATCAGAAAGTCATCGCTTTGAGGTGGTGTTTTGGAAGTTTTTTGTTCCTTACCAGAATTTTTACCTCGAAATTGCTTTGGCGGCGGTCGATGCCCGTTGTTTTTTGCAAGGAAAGTCAAAAATTCGCGGGCTTCATCTGCTTCACGCTTTGTAATGGCAAAATTGAGCGAGAAAATGATTGCCGCAAAGACTATCATTTCGATTAGAATCATTGAGTAGATAAATTTGACTTGTAATTGTTTTATGACCTTCATTCAGATAGTCCGCTAGTCCTTTTATCTTGTTTCGTCTTCGAGAGAATAGCCGATTCCCCGTGCTGTGCGGATTCGGATTCCTACATTGAGATTTTCGATTTTTTTGCGGATAAAGGAAATGTAAACCTCGACATTGTTGTACTCTGCATTCGAGTCACCACCCCAGATTTTTTCGATAAGCTGCTCTTTTGTAATAATCTGATGGGGATTTTCGAAGAGAAGGTCGAGAATCTGATATTCTTTGAGAGAAAGCTTGATAGCCTCGCCCTTTCCAGACTGAAGCTCACAGTTCTTTTTGTTTAAAGTAAGATCGCCGAAGGTAACGGAATCCTCTTTTAACTCACCCTTTCGCCTTGAAAGGGCACGGACACGGGCAAGAAGCTCGTCGCTTGAAAAGGGCTTTGTAAGATAGTCATCGGCACCTGTGTCGAGACCGGTGATTTTGTCAGAAACATCGTCCTTGGCCGTAAGGAAAATAACCGGAACATTGTTGTGATTCTGACGAAGTGTTTTTAGAATCGTGATTCCGTCGATTCCAGGAAGCATAATGTCAAGAATGATGACATCGTAAATTCCAGATTCGGCATATTTTAAGCCTTCTCTGCCGTCCAAAACAGCGTCAATGCTGATTCTGTTCTTCTTGAAAATCTCAACCAATGCCTGAGAAAGGCCTTCTTCATCTTCAACGAGCAATACGCGCATAATGCCTCCTAAAATTGTTGTAAAGTATTAATCAATGATAGCTCTGCTTGCCTTAGAAACTCTTAAAATAATTTAAAAATAAGCTTAAAAAGATTTCCTCGGCAGGGATGTCCTTACGCGCGCAATTTGCAAATTTTTTGAGCATTTACTCCCAGCCGAAAGTTGCAGGCGGCTTGTTTGTGGCGTCAAAGTAGAGGGCGTCCACAAATGGAAGGGCGGCAATTTCTGCCACGATTTTGTTCAGCAAATTCCGGTCAAGCTGGGCAAATCGGGCTGTCATTACATCCTCTGAGCAGACAGGGCGCAGAACGAAGCTTGCACGCTCCGGGCTAGAGGCGAATGGCAAATCAATCGTTAAATGCTGGAAGATTTTGCCATACCAGCCGCTTTCGTGGAGATTATTAAGAACGATGTTGTCAACTTCCCGCAATTGGTCAAGGCGGCGGCGGTCACAATAGCCTTCCTGCAAGCGTAAATCCTCGTCCTTGATTTTTGGATTCTGCCAGAGAGCGATAACGCAGCGGTTGATGAGTTTTGCTGAGTTCGTGATGTTGCTTGACTCATCCTCGATTTTTTTCCAGTGCTTGGGGAAGTGGCAGAAGCCATTTTCCTCGTCCTTGCGGAATCGGAGAACGGCAGGGAATCTGTAAGTTCTGAAGTCTCCCTGAACACCCACAGATTTTACTGGAAGAACATATTTTTGCATTGTCGCCGTGCAGTGCTCGCAGAAGTGGGAGATTTTGATAGAATCCAGCTCTTTCTGGGCTTTTTCCAGCTCTTTTTTGTCTTCCTCACTTAGAACGCCCTTTGAGCAGAGAACATTGATTGAAAGTCCGGGACCTGGGAAAGGGTGTCGCATAACGAGTTTGTCGTCGAGTCCGAGTTTTTTTCCGATGGCGCGAACTTCGTCCTTGTACAAATCTTTGAGCGGCTCAATAATAAGACCTTTTGCGATGAGTTTTTGAATTCCGTCAACCCGGTTGTGGTGGGTTTTGATTGTGTGGGAATTTTTTGTTCCGCCCGACTCGATGATGTCAGGATAAAGGGTTCCTTGAGCCAGCATCCATTCTTCTTCGTTAAGATTTTGAGCCTTAACAACACTGTCTCGCACTGTGATAAAGTTTTCGCCCACGGCCATTCGTTTTTTCTGAGGGTCGGTGAGGCCTTTGATTGCGTTTAAGAAGCTTTCGCTTGCATCCTCGACGATAAAATTGTTGAAGCCGAATTTTTTGTAAGCGTCGGCGACATTTTTGCTTTCGTTTTTTCGCATAAAGCCGTTGTCGATGTGAAGGCCAAGCACCCGATTTTGTCCAAGTGCTTTATTTAAAAGCGCGAAGGCAACGGTTGAATCGACTCCGCCGCTTAAAAAGAGAAGTACATTCTTGTCTTTAGAGTCTTTTTTTATGGATTCCAGAATATGATTTAAAACTGTGTCTTCATCCCAGTTTACTTCCATTCCGCAGATTTCAGCAAAATTCTTAAAGATTGTGTTTCCTTCCGGAGTGTCCTTTACTTCGCAGTGGCACTGAAGGCTGAATCGTTTTTTAGACAGGTTCTGCAAAGCCGCGTAAGGACAGTCCTTCGTCGTTCCGATGACTTCAAAGCCTTCTCCAAGGGACAAAACGCCGTCCTGATGACTCATCCAAACCTGAGTTTTTGGAGAAACGCCCTTAAAAAGCGGGGAAGCCTTGCCATTTTCGTTTAGTTTAAGCTCTGCAAAGCCGAATTCTCCCACTTCAGCCTTTCCGACCTTTCCGCCGTAAGAATAAGCCATGAGCTGATGGCCGTAGCAAAGGCCTAAAATCGGTAGCTCTAAATCTAAAATCGCTGAATTAAACTCAGGAACATCTTTTTCGTAAACGCTTGAAGGCCCTCCCGAAAAAACTACGCCTTTTGCGCCTTCAAAAACAGATAAATCTGCGCTCGGTAAAGCAATTTCTGAATAATATCCTAAAGCACGGAAACGCTTTGCAATAAGGTGAGCGTACTGGCTTCCAAAATCAAGAACAACAATCTTAGAACGATTCATATATACTCCAATTGAACTGTATTAAGGAACCTCTAAAAATTGCAATTTTTAGAGGTAACTCTGAAAGTGCGATGTTTTAATTTCTGCTATTTTCAGAAATCGAAGCAAAGCGTAGAAACTCGTCGGAAACTTCGGAAAATCGCCGAAGGCGAGTTTTTTGAAGTTCCCATTATACAGGAAAAGACTTTTCTCGACTATCTCTAAGACAAGAGCGAGTGTAGTGTGCGGAAATGAGAAATTTGTCTTTGACGGATTAAATCTATTTTCCTAAATCCAAAATCTTCTGATAAAGCTCTGAGTCAATGGAAGCGGCTTCTTTTCGCATTTGTGAGCAGGCATCCTGCCAGGGCCTTATGTCCTGAATTTCTGTAACCTGAACGCCCTCTGACTTTAAAATGACCATTGCAAGCTCGTTGGCCTCGTCCATAATCTGACGGCAGAAATCAGAGGCGTATTTTCCTGCTTCCGTTAAGATATCCTGCTGCTTGGGGGTGAGTGAATCCCAACATTCTGAGTTCACCATTACAGAAATTGCGCCAATCATGTGTCCGTCAAGAACTAAATACGGGGCAACCTGATTGAAAGAATTTGAAAGATAATTTGAAATAGGCTGCTCTGCGACCTCTACCGCACCGGTTTGGAAGGAAGCGTACAAATCTGTGAATTTTACCTCGACACTTTGCGAGCCAAAAGAATCAGCAAGAGCTTTTAAAACCTGCCCCGAAACCCGCATTTTTTTGCCTTTTAAATCTTCGACGGTCTTAATTTCCTGATTTGAAAAATAGTGTCGTAAGCCTTCCTGGGCATAAAAAAGTCCTTTAATGCCCAGCCCAAGCTCATAAGGTTCATTTAAAATCTCTTCTGCCAAATCTGAATTAGCGAATTTCCAGAAATGCTCGTCGCTTGAAAATGTGTAGGGAATTGAAATAAGGCTTGATTTTACTTGCTTGCCACCAGAGTATGATGAAAGATTTGCCGGCCCGCGTGTAAGTTGGATATTGCTGTCGGGAGCCATCATAATCGCCATTACCTGCTTTTCGTCACCTAAAACGCCAGAAAAATACAAATCAATCTTGATTTTCCCGTTTGAAAGCTCCTCGACCTTTTCTTTAAAGGCTGTGTCCATTCTGCCCGAAACGGTGTCGCTTGGATTTACCTCCGCCATAACGAGAGTGATTTCTTTTTCTTCTTTTTTGCAGCCAATAAATAAACTTGTTGCGATTAAGACTGCCCCTAAAACTGATAAACTTTTTTTCATAACTCGACTCCTATTTTGCGTAGCTTAAAATTTCTTCGTATAGCTTTTCGTCGACGGCGGCACCTTTCTTGATGACATTTTTGCAAGCTTCCTGCCAAGGTTTTATGTCCTTTACTTCGGTTAAAGTCGCTCCTTCTTTTAAAAGCTCTTCCTTAACCTTGTCTTCTTCGGTTTGCGAAAGATTTTTGCAGAAATCGCTTGCATATTTTCCCGCTTCAAGAAGGATGTTCTGCTGATTTTGTGTAAGTGAGTTCCAACATTCGCTCGTGATGACTGTTTCCATAACTCCGAGAGTGTGTCCGTCAAAAATCATATATGGAGCGACCTGGTGAAAATGATTTGCCAGATAATTTGCGATTGGTTGCTCTGCGGCGTCAATTATGCCAGTCTGTAAGGCAACATAAAGATCTGCATAGTTTACGGGAATAGAATCTGCTTTTAAGCCAGCCAAAAGGCCTTGCATTGCCTCGTCATTTGTTCCGCGGACTTTAAGATTTTCAAAATCCCCGACACCTTCGATTTTTTTTGTTGAAAAAAAGTGACGGAAGCCTTCTTCGCCATAGAAAAGCCCCTTCAGGCCAAGTCCTATTTCAGTCGGCTCGTTAAGAATCTCCTGCCCTTCTTTTGAAGAGGCGAAGTCCCAGAAATGCTCCTTGCTTGAAAAAGTGAAAGGAACAGAAAGCAAAGATGATTTTTTGCAGCCATACATAGCCATATTTACTGCTGACATTCTGTGAATCTGAATCGTTGAATTTGGCTTTAGCATTAGTGCCATAACTGAGTCAACATCACCGAGGATTCCGGCGCATTGCAAATCAATCTTGATTTTTCCGTTTGAAAGCTCCTCGACCTTTTGCTTAAACGCCTGGTCCATTTGACCTGCGATAGTTTCTGCAGGATTTACCTCCGCCATAACGAGAGTGATTTCTTTTTCGTCATTAAGATTTTTCTTTTCGAAGCAAGAAATTAATGTTGTGAGTGCTACGATAGAGAACATAACTGAAAATAGCGATTTTTTCATTATAAACAAACCTTAAAATAATATTATTATGATATTCGTATTCTCTTACAGATTTAGAATTTTGTCAAATTTTGCAGTTCTTTTATACTGACATTGAATTTTCTCTATGCAATTTGCGGTCAGTTTCTTCGCAAAGAACGGCATATTTTTCGAGGGTAACGAGCATTGAGTCCATATCCATAAATTTGTTCTCATAAAAGCTGAAATAATTTGTCCGTGAGATGATGATATGGTCCAGAAGCTTGATTCCAAGAATGTCCGCCGCTTTTGCAAGCCTTAGGGTGATTTTTACATCTTCAAAGGAAGGGGATGTGTTCCCGCTGGGATGATTGTGGCTCAAAATGATTGCAGACGCATGCTCCTTTATTGCCTCACAAAAAACTTCCCGTGGCTCTACTATTGCCATATTGCTTGCCCCGGTGGAAATAACTCGGATAGAAAGAATTTCCCTGGCTCCGTTCAGGCTTATGCAAAGAAAATGCTCCTGGCTTTGCATTGCATAATTTTGGATAAAAGGAATTACATCAGCCGGAGTGTGAAAGTAAGACTGCGGATTTCTGTTCAGCCTTTTTCCGAATTCAAGGGCTGAAGCGACCATAAGCGCCTTGCTCTGTCCGACTCCGTTGATTTTCATTAAATTTTCAATAAGATTTTCACGATTTGAAGAAAGCACTGTTTCAAAAATCTGATGCGCAAGTTCCTTTATGGGAGTTTTTTTTGTTCCGCTCCCAAGAATCAGCATTATCAGCTCTTCATCCGTCGGAAACGAAAGCCCGTTTTTTATAGTAAGCTCTCGAATCTCAATTTTTTTCTCATCTTCAAAAAAAGGATAATCTGTAATCGTAAGTGGATTGTTCATCAGTGCCTCCAAAAATATATATGAAAAGAAAAGAGATTTTAGGAAATGAAACTCAATAAATTTTTGTTATTTTAACAAAAATCATCAAAAGCAAAAAAAAATGTTCACTAGAGAAAAAATTGCCGAAACACGGGGCTGTCCAATAAGTTCAAAAAGTGTCATTTTCGGGTTTGACCCGAAAATCCCCTGCGTGAGATTGCCCGGTCAAGCCGGGCAATGACAGGTTGTCAAGCCGGGCTATGACTCATAATTATTGGACAGCCCCAAAACGCAGAGAGAATCTTTTTCATTTTTTTTTCTAACACGATATTTATTTGCTAATTACTTTTTTTTCGTTTATAATTGGGCTGAGGAATCTCCCGCTATGTCTAAAAGCCCTTTTCAAAAAGTCGGTCAAACAAATATCATTCCAATTTCGCTGAAGCTTCTGGTGATTTTCGTATCACTTCTTCTTCTTTCAAACTTTGCGACAAACTTCGTGAATTCTTTTCTTTCCCGCGCCCAGATTATCAAACTGAACAATTCGATTATGGTAAGTCAGCTAAAGGATATTTACACGGCGAGCGGAAATCAGTTCCAAATCCTTACATTCACAGGAAATAGAGACGACAGTATAAAGGCTCTTTCTGCCACAGCAAAGCGGGGCTTCGAGCTTCCTAACAGCCTTGCGGCTGCCTTTGACAGGCAGGGGAAAATCCTTTTTTGTGCAAGCGCGGCGCCTCTTCCGGAAAATATGCCTGAAAAAAAAGAAGGCGACATTCCTTCTCTGAACGAGCTTTCTACAGAATTTTCAGATTCTGAGGCGCTCTCAATTATGAATCAGAATTTTGACAAAGGAATTACTGACAGCTCGATTCTTTTTGTTTCAGATTCAGGTCAATACTACGGCGTTTACAAGTATCAGGAAGACTGGAAATGCTTTTTTTTGAGGGCTGAGCTTCTTTCTGACACGATGAAGTCAAATAACATTCTTTTCGGAATTATTTCTATCGTAATTGTGTGTATTGTCGGCGGATTTTTGCTTGCGGGAATTTTTATGTACAAGCGGATTTTACAGAATGTTCACAAAATTACGAACGACTTGTACGAAATGCAGGCGAATCAAAGGCTTTCCATAATTGACCTTTCAGATTCTCCGAATGATGATGTAACTTACCTTGCGGCAAGCTTTAACTCTCTTTCTTCTACAATCAACAATTTGCTTGGCATTTTCCAAAAATTTGCCTCAAAGGATGTCGTCGCAAAGGCTTACAACGAGCATCAAATCCGGCTGGAAGGAAGCCAGCGAAATCTCGTCATGCTTTTTTCTGACATCAAAAGCTTCACTTACCGAACGGAAACTCTAGGAAACGACATTATCGACCTTTTAAATGTTCACTACGACAAGGTTATCAAAAAGGTTCACGACAATTCGGGCGTAATTGGCTCAATTATCGGGGATGCAATCCTTGCAATCTACGGAACCGGGAACACGGAAAATAAATCCCTTGATGCGCTTGAATGTGCATGGCAAATTACGCGGGTAACGGCAGAACTCCGCACAAGGATGATGGAGAGAAGGGCAGAAATCGAAAAAGAGAGGGCATTGACCGAAAGCGAGGAAAGAATCTTTAAGGCCGTTTTGATTGACATCGGAGTTGGTATTGACGGCGGAAATGTTTTCTACGGAAATATCGGTTCAGACGAGCACATGACTAACACCGTAATCGGCGACAATGTAAACTCTGCCAGCCGGCTTGAAGGCTTAACGAGAATCTATCATCTGCCAGTAATTGTTTCTGGTTATATAAAAGACGAAATTGAACAGGCGGGCGTCACAAAATACAAATTCTTTGAAATTGACACTGTTCAGGTTAAAGGCAAAACCGAAGGAAAGAAAATTTACTTCCCGATGGATACAGAAAGGCAAAGCGGCGAAGAAAAATTTGAAATCTACGAAAAAGCACTTCAAGCCTACTACTCTGGCGATTGGGATAGGGCTCGGAGCGAGTTCAAAAAATGCGATATTGAGGCCTCTCAGGTTTTCCTTGAACGAATCGGAAACGACAAGGCACCTAAAAATTGGAGCGGAATATGGACAATGCAAACGAAATAAGCGCAGATTTTACGCACAAGGAAGTCGCCCTTTTTTTGGGAGATGATTTAAAAAATCAGGATAATGAAGCCGTCGTAACTTACGATTTGGAAGAGGAGTATGCAAAGACCGCAAAGCACAAAAATCCTTTTGTCTGGATTTTGCTTGCCGCTTGTTTTTTTATTGTCGGGGCAGGAACTTTTACGACAATCGGTCTTGTTTCTCATTCAAATCATAAAATTACGATAAATATCGACTCTTTTGATGACTTGAATTTGCGTTCCCTGCTGAGTTCTGCAGGTCGAGTTCAAAATCTTTATGAAAATGCCTTAAAAAACAAAGAGAGTCTGATTCAAAACCGTGATGAGGAGTTAAGACAGGCTGAGCAGAAGCGCGAGATGGACTTGTTCACCTTGCAGTCAGTTTCAACAGTGGCTACAAAAGATTCCATCGCAGACCGAAAAGCAAAAATCGAGCTTGATTACAACACGACTGTTCAGAGCATTAACAATTCTTATGACGCGGAAATTGCGAATGCAGATGAGGAAATAAACAAAATAAAGACTGCTCTCGACTCTTATGACGCGACAAAACTTTCAGAGGCACAGAGCGCAGAATCTTCTCTGGACTCAACTAAACAGCTCCACGATATGCAGATGAAAAACCAGAGCGACAAATACGAAAAGAAAATCCATGAGCTTCGCTCTCAGTTGCTTGCGCAGCAATTAAAGGCCGCAGAAGACCAGAAAAACGCTGTCGAGGAAGTCCGGAGCATTTATCAGGCAAAAATTGACCTTCTTGACCCTAAGGCGCGGGAAGAAAGCCGTGAGCAGAATAAAATCATTTTGGATGTGGGAATTAAAAACAGCCTTGCTTCATCAACTCTTTGGAAATCCGTTGAAAATCTTGATTTTAAGGAAAGTGATTTTACAGACGAAAATAGCTCAAATGCTTTTGCAGAATCTGTAAAGAAAGCAAAGGACGAGCTTCAGGAGCTTAAGACTATCGCCTACCGATTTAAGCCAATCCCAATGGAAAACTCAATCAAGGATTATGTTCCTGCGATGATGCATCAGTCTTATGAGATTGCGAGTGAGCTGGCAAAAAGCGGCGAAAAGCTCCAGAACGAGGTGAATTCCCTAAAAACGGAAGCTGCTGTAAAAGACAGTTTTATTGATGAGTATCTTTCTGAAATTTCTTGTGACGGAATCGTTGAAAGTACGGAAAATTCACCGAATTTCACGGTTTATGTAGCAAAGATGAGCAGAATAAAAGTCGGTGAAGGAAGTCCTGTTCAGATTTTGAGTGGGAACAAGCATGTTTCTGACGGTACAATCGCTCAGAACGGGGAGGGCTTTGTAGTGACTCAGACAATTGCAGAAGGAAGCCCCGCCCAGAATGTCTACCAAGTGCAGGTCGGAGACAGAATCAGAATCATTTTGAAGAAATAGCCTCAACCCACTTTTGCATTAAAATCCCGTAGGCAACGCCCACATTCAGCGAGGCCTTTAAGCCTTTCATGGGGATTGTAACTCTTCCGTAAGTCGCTTTGCTCAACGCTTCAGGGCTGACCCCCAGCTCTTCTGACCCGATAATACAGATTCCTTTTTTAGGGAAATTAAATTCTTCGATTGGAGTTCCGCCAGTTTCAAGGACGAAAATTGGAAGGTCGTTTTTTTTGGCGAATTCTTCAAGCTCATCGACGCTCTTTTTTTCAAAACCTATCGTTTCTATGCAGCCCATTCCGCTTCTAAGCGCTTTTTGATGATTTGGGTCAATGCACATGGGAGAAATCAGAACCTTTTCGGCACCCATAGCTTCCGCCGTTCTGAAAATTGAACCGCAGTTGAATGGCGAGCGAATATCTTCTGCATAAACATAGATTCCGGGAAAAAAATCCCGCTGCCTTACAAGACCATTTTCATCGAGAGGAGAAGGGTGAGGAGCGATAATCAAATCCCATTCAGCGGGAAAGGTTCCCAGAATTGAAAGAAGGGCGTTGCGCGCAAGATTACATGCCCGCTTTTCGTCAAAGGGTTCAAGAGACAGAAGGGCTTCGAGCTGATTTTTCCTTTCGGGAATAAGCTCCTTGTCTTGAACTACAATCGAAATGAGTTTTTTTATGTAATCTGCACGAGAAATGTTTTTAAAGTTGTATTCGTTGCCTTTTTCCGGAATTCCGTCAACATCACGCTCCAGGGCACCAAAAGTTAAGGCAAGCTTCCTTCGCTTTTGGCCTGGCTGAAGCTGATTCAGCTTATGAACTTCAATCATTTTTGAGGCTATGCTTTAAAATCGTCAAGTCCGCCCAAATCAAGCGTGCTGAAAAGGTCATCGATTGTTTCACGGCGACGGATTTCTTTTATGCTGCCGTCTTGCCGAAGAAGCAATTCTCCGCAGCGGAGCTTTCCGTTGTAGTTAAAGCCCATTGCCCGCCCGTGAGCGCCGGCATCATGGATAATCACTAGGTCGCCCATATCGATTTTCGGCAATTCCCGCTGAACGGCAAATTTGTCGCAGTTTTCACAAAGAGAGCCGACTACATCATAAATATGGTCTTTTGGGGCATTTTCTTTTCCAGAAACAGTGACTTCATGGTAAGCGCCGTACATTCCAGGCCTCATTAAGTCTGCCATACAACTGTCTAAGCCGATATATTCACGGTAGATGTGCTTTTCGTGGATAGCCTTTGCTACGAGCCATCCGTATGGACCTGTAATCGGGCGGCCACATTCCCAGTAAATTTCCAGCGGGTCAAGGCCTGCCGGAACTACAACGCGGTCGTATTCGGCGCGAATTCCTTTTGCGACTACATCGTAATCGACGGCTTTTTGGTCCGGCTTGTAGGGAATTCCTAATCCGCCTCCCAAGTCCACGAATTCGATTCTGACTCCGAGTTTTTCTTTTACTTCGGCGGCAAGCTCAAAAACGAGTTTTGCCGTGTCTACGAAAAAGTCAGGGTTGAGCTCATTTGAAGCGACCATTGTGTGAAGGCCGAAATGCTTTACACCTTCTTCCTTACAGATTTTGTAGGCCTCAAACATCTGCTCTCGTGTCAGACCATATTTTGCTTCCTCTGGCTTTCCGATGATTGAGTTGCAGCCGTGCTTTAGCGAGCCGGGGTTGTATCGGAAGCAGATTGTTTCAGGTAAGGCTCCGCCCAGGGCTTCTTTTAAGAATGAAATGTGAGTAATGTCGTCAAGATTTATGATATTTCCGTTTGCGGCGGCATATTTGTACTCTGAGGCAGGAGTTTCGTTCGATGTGAACATTACATGCTTTCCCTTGATTCCGCTCATAGCAGAAAGCATAAGCTCAGGAAGGCTTGAACAGTCCGCGCCGCAGCCTTCGCTTGCCAAAATTTTTAAAATGTAAGGGTTAGGGCAGGCTTTTACGGCGTAATATTCGCGGAAAGCCGGGAAAATAGAAAATGCCTTCGTGAATTTCCGCATATTCTCGCGGATAGCCTTTTCGTCATACAGATAAAACGGAGTCGGGAAAGTTTCCGTCAATTTTGTCAATTGCTCGTGTGAAAGTGGAAATGTTTTCATAATGGGAGATTGTACAATTTTGTTGCAATTTTGAGAATATATGGGTTCTCTGAAAACTCGTCTTGGGCGATTTTCCAGGCGATTCCTATTCTTTTTTTGTCTGGCTTAGGCTGTTAAGATATTCACGGCTTAAATTTTCGTGGTCTTTCAGCATTGCGTATGGGACACCATAGGCCTTTTCTACTTCATCACGCGTAAGAACCTCTTCCGGAGTGCCAAGTGCCATATCTCTGTTCGGATAGAAAAGAAGAACCGTGTCAGCGTATTTTTTAGTTAAGTCCAGCTCGTGCATTGAAATATAAATAGTTTTTCCGGTTTTATGAACGAATTCTTTAAGATAGGCGAGGGCAGCTTCTTTTTGGTGCGGCTCAAGTGCAAAAAGCGGCTCGTCCATAAAAAGAGATTCACTGCCATATAAAATGCCGAAGGCAAGCAAAACCCTCTGAATTTCGCCCTTGCTGAGATGAGTGAGGGGGTGGTCGAGGACTGCTTTTAGCTCGAAGATATCGATTACTTCGTTTAGGAGAGATGTCTCGGCCTTGTCCGACATTGCAGGTGCAGTACGGATTGCGCTTGCCTTGCCTTTTAAAGCGCCGTTCTGGTAGACATAAGAGAGAAGCTCGCAGACTTTGTCTTCGGTTTCAAATTCCATATTCTGGTAGATGACAGAAGCGAGAAGATTTTTTTGCTCGTCATCCAGCGCAGCAGGATTTTTTCCTAAAAGTGAGACCTTTCCGTTTTGTGGAGTAAGTCGTCCGCTTGCAAGCAGCATTAGCGTTGATTTTCCGCAGCCATTTTGACCGACAAAACTTACGAACCCCTTCGGAAGGCTTGCAGAAAAATGCTCGAAAACCGGTTTCATCTCAATCTGATTGCCGTTTTCGTCTAAATCGCCCTCAACTGCAGGGTAGGTAAAAGATATATCATTAAATTCTAGGAAATCTGTGTTATTCATATAGTAAAGATAATGAAAATTCAGGAAAGAGAAAAGTGGAATCAGCAAAGGGTCTCCGCATTATTTTACCCCTATGACATCCCGCGGCATTTCGTTCATATCGTATTCTATTCGGACTGAGCGGAAGCCAGTTTTTTTGAAAAGCCGCCCTGTTTCTTCGGCATTATATTCTCCGGTTTCCATTATTAAGAGCCCCTTTGGATTTAAATGCTCGTAGCATTGCGGGATAAGCCTGCGGATTAGCGACAATCCGTCGTTGCTGCCGCTTGGCTCGCCATTTTCATTTACATCACCGTCAAGGGCTAAAAGCGGCTCACTTCTGCCGTCTTTTAAAAGCTCAAGGCTTTCTGTGTGAGGAACATAAGGCGGATTCGTGACGATTAAATCAAAGCTTTGAGGAATATTCTCGAATAAGTTGGACTGAATGAAGTTGGGAGTATTGAGTATTGAGGGGGGAGAATTGAGAAGGCGGTCCCCATTGATTTTAGCGACTTCAAGTGCTTTTTCGCTTATGTCGACCAGAGAGAGTTTTACAGACCTCTTGGCATCTTTTTCGCTTCGCTCAGGGCTGTTTATAGTTTTTAGGATTGAAAGCCCTACGCAGCCGCTTCCCGCGCACATATCGCAGACTGACGGAATAAAATCACTGTGAAGGCCGGTTTTTTCGTAACTTGCGCGGAATTTATCTTCGAGAGTTTCAAGGGCAAGCTCTACTAAAAGCTCTGTGTCTGGTTTTGGAATCAAAACATCTGGAGTGACATAAAAATCGTAGCCGAAAAATTCCTTGTGATTTGTGATGTAAGCGACCGGAAGCCCCGTTTTCCTTTTTTTGATTGCCGATTGAAAAGCGTATTCTTGTTCTTGTGAAAGAATTTTATCTCGTTCAAGAAGAAGATGTGTTTTATCTAGATTCATTATGAATTGAAGAATAACCTCTGCATCGAGAGATGGCGTCGGAGAAGATATAAGCTCTTTTTTGCCGAAAATTTTTGCTTCTTGGATTGTCATTCCGTGAATTGTACCCGCTCTAATTGTAAAAATCTAGTTTTTTGGATAAAATGTTTTCTATGTCTTATGAAGTAACTGCGACCCGTCGTCGCCCGCAGGCTTTTGAAGCTCTTGCCGGTCAGGAATTCGTTGCCGAAACGCTCAAAAATGCGATTCAATCACAAAAAATTGCTCATGCCTATCTTTTTTCGGGACCCCGTGGCTGTGGTAAAACCTCAACTGCCCGAATTTTGGCAAAGGCTTTAAATTGCGCGAATGGCCCTACTGCAACTCCCTGTGGCGTTTGTCAGCAGTGTCAGGAAATTACCCGTGGCGCCAGCACTGATGTAATCGAAATCGACGGTGCTTCAAATACTTCTGTAAACGATGTCCGGCAAATCAAGGATGAGGTACTTTTTCCTCCTCAAAGCTCCCGATACAAAATCTACATCATCGACGAAGTTCACATGCTTTCGACTTCGGCCTTCAACGCTCTCTTAAAAACCATCGAGGAACCGCCTTCATACTGTATTTTCATTTTTGCTACTACAGAATTGCAGAAGGTTCCCGCAACCATAAAATCCCGCTGTCAGCAGTTTAATTTCCGTTTAGTTCCGATTGAACGCGTAAAGCAGCTTTTGGCAGAGGCTGCCGCAGAAATCAACATTAAGGCAGATGACGAAGCTCTTTACTGGGTCGCACGGGAATCAACTGGCTCAGTGCGTGACGCTTACACTCTTTTTGATCAGGTTGCCGCTTTTTCCGGCGACCATATTACTTACGACAAAATCCGTGACAAGCTCGGCCTTGTCGGAGTTGACAGGCTCAATGCGATTTTTGAAGATGCCGCCCAAAACAAGGCGGAGGACGCTCTTTTAAAAATCGACGAATTCTTGCAGAACGGAGTTTCCATTGAGCAATTTATCGTAAACTGCACGGATTACCTTCGCTCTCTTCTGCTTATCCGCTCTGGAATTACAAAGGAATCCTTGCTAGGACAGTCTCGCGAACGATTTTCTCAAATTGTTTTGCAAAGCTGGAATCCGATTCAGCTTGAACGAGCCCTTTCTTTGCTTTTACAGCTTTACCGGGACATCCGCTATTCGCTTTCTCCTCGCTATGAGCTTGAGCTTGCTTTTTCAAGGTTAAGCTGGCTGAATCAGTATGTTTCGCCCTCCGAAGTCAAAAAAGCGATTGACGAAGCGAAAAGCCTTTTGATGGCGGGGAACAAGATTGTCGGGTCAAGCCCGACAATGACAGGAGGGACGGGCCCTGTAATGACAGGAAGTGCAAGCCCTGCAATGACTGGCGGAGATGCTCCCCAAAAGAGCGGGAATCCTTTTCTTAATCGAGTGATTACGGAGCTTCCTCGGGAAGAAAATCCGGCACCAGCCCCTGTAAATCAGCAATCTTTTAGCGACGGCGGAGCTGTACCGCCTCAACAAACAGCGGTGGCACCTTCAGTTCAAGTCAACAATTCCTCTGATTTCCGTTCTCTTGCAATAAAAGAGCTTTCTGTAAGCAATCCTATGATTGGAACTTCCTTGCTGCAGACAGGCGAATGGATAAGGTCAAGCGGAAGGGTTTCTACCGTAGTTTCATCATCTTATCTAAAAATGCAGATTGATTCTCATAAGGCTGATATTGCAAAATCTCTTTCTGCATTGCTCGGTGAGCAAATTCAATTTGAAGTCAACCTAAGGCAGGTTGTTCAGTCTCCTCCAATCGAGCAGACCGCTCCGGCTTCCGTAAAAATTTTGTGCGATGTTTTTAAAGGTCAGATTACGGGGCACTCAAAGAAAACTGAGCAGGAAATTGCCGCCGACAAGCAGAACGCTCAGAGTGAGCAAAGCGAAAATCAAACCCACGAAGACACATCAGAAGAAAGCACAGAGGACTATATGGACTAAAAACACATCCTTGTGAAAAAACACATCCTTGTATTTTTTACTGACAAAAAAGAGCCTTTATGCTAGTATTTACGAAAATCTCAGGGAACTTAGATGTTCCTTGAGAAAAATGGAGTTACATTATGAATTTTATTTTTTTAGGACCACCAGGGGCCGGAAAAGGCACTCTTGCTAAGGAAGTTGCTGCCGCTTACTCAATTCCACATATCTCAACGGGAGATATTTTCCGCGAGAACATTAAAAACGGAACTGAACTTGGAAAAAAAGCGAAGGCAATCATCGATGCAGGTGGCTTGGTTAGCGATGAAATTACAATCGGACTTGTAAAAGACCGTCTTTCAAAAGATGACACAAAAAACGGCTACATTTTGGACGGCTTTCCGCGCACTATTCCACAGGCCCAAGCCCTCGACACATTTGCAAAAATAGATGCTGCCGTAAATTTTGACATTGAAGACAATGCCGTAGTTGAGCGACTTGGCGGACGAGTTTGCTGTAAAGACTGTGGCCAGATGTTCCATATAAAATTCAATCCGCCAAAAGTCAGCGGAAAATGCGACAAATGTGGCGGCGAGCTTTACACAAGAGATGACGACAAGACTGAGGCAATTCAGCATCGTCTTGAAGTTTACCGCGAGTCAACCGCGCCTCTCATTGATTTCTACAAAAACAAAGGAAATCTCGTAGATGTTGACGCAAAGCCGGCTCCAGAAAAGGTTTTGGCTGAATTTAAGGCAAAATTCCCGCAGAAATAACGGAGCTAGTTGGAAATAAAATAGGCTGTCCTTCAAAACAGGGCAGCCTATTTTTTTCACTCCCTTCCGCGGTTCGAGCACAGCTCTCACCGAGAGTCGCTAAAATCGCACCTCGTGCGATTTTTTAACGCTCCCTACCATTCCAGCAGTAAGTGCAGAGCTTTGAGTGGTCGAGACCTGTGCTGTCAAGCATATCGTCTAAGCGGTGGAAGCGGAGCGTCGTAAAGTGAAGCTGCTTTCGGATTTCTTCCTGCATTTTTGCGTATTCAGGAGTGTCAGGGTCACAATATTTTGCCAGAACTTCTTCGCTGACATTGTCGCCTTCAAATTGCTTTACGACACGACGGGCGATTAAGTCCATTTCACTTTTTGAGCGGGAGAAGTTCAAGTATTTACAGCCGAACATGATTGGCGGACAGGCAGGGCGGACATGAACTTCCTTTGCCCCGGACTGATACAGAAAATCTGTCGTTTCACGGAGCTGAGTTCCCCGGACGATTGAGTCGTCAATGAGCAAAATGCTCTTGTCTTTTATGAGCTGCTGAACAGGAATAAGCTTCATGTGGGCGATTAAATTTCTCTGCTCCTGATTCGTTGGCATGAATGACCGGGGCCAGGTAGGAGTGTATTTGATGAAGGGGCGGGTGAAGGGAATGCCGGCTTCGTTTGCGTAGCCTACAGCGTGAGCCGTTCCTGAGTCAGGGACACCAGCCGCACAATCAGGGTGAATATTGTCGTCTTTGTCACGCTTAGCAAGATATTTTCCGCAGTTGTAGCGCATTGCCTCGACATTAACACCCTCATAGCAAGCCGTCGGGTATCCGTAGTAAATCCACAAGAATGTACAGATTTTCATTTCTTTTTGAGGTTTCTGTAAGACCTCGTAGCGGTCACTTGTCACATAAACGATTTCTGCAGGGCCTAATTCATGTAAGTCCGTGTAACCAAGATTTATGTACGCGAAGCTTTCAAAAGAAAGACAGTGGGCAAGAATTGAGCCTTTTGAATCTTTTTTGATTCCAATTTGAAGAGGAGTTCGCCCCATTTTGTCACGGGCACCGTAAATTCCTTCCGGAGTTGCGACGAGCATCGTGATTGAGCCTTTGACTTTTGACTGAACATAGCGGATTCCGTCTACAATCGTTTTTTGGGTGTTTATCATCGCAAGAATAAGCTCTGTCTGGTTGATTTCGCCACCGCTCATTTCAAGGAAAGCGCCGCCGTTATCCATAAGCTCTTTTACAAGCTCATCCTTGTTCGTGACAATTCCGACAGTCGTGACGGCGAATCGCCCAAGGTGAGAGCGTGCCAAAAGCGGCTGAGGCTCGTAGTCAGAAATACAGCCGATTCCGACATGACCTTTCATCTCTTCGATATCCCTTTCGAATTTTGTGCGGAACGGAGAGTTCTGAATATTGTGAATCGCCCGCTGGAATTTTTCATCCTGCCGCCAGACGGCCAGGCCTCCGCGACGAGTTCCCAAATGTGAGTGATAGTCAACGCCAAAAAATAAGTCCAAGGAACAATCATCCTTTGAAACTACACCAAAAATTCCGCCCATTTTATACCTCCCATAAAAAGTCAATGAGGAAATATCAATTTCCGATTTGACTTTTTACGCCGTTTTTATCTTACACTCTTTGCCCGAATGACGCTTTAAGTTAGAAAATATAAGTCCAGAAAAGACCTGTTGACCAGCAGTGACGGCTGATATCATCAAATGCCGTTCTCTGCTCAAAATCTATATAGACTGCAAAAGTTGTATTTTTTGAATAGTCAAATGTTAAGGCTGGACGAATGTCGATTATGTGACCCGTTCCCCAGTCCTTTGTTGAGTCCGAATCATCCCAGCGTTTGTCTTTTGAACCGACTGCAAATGAGCCCCAGATATTTAAGGCAAGCTGTTTTGTTAAAGGAAGGTCGAATTCTGCGCCAGTGTACCAGGCAGGAGTATAATTGTCGTTCTGGAAGAAGTTTATGCCTAGCTCAGGACGAAGCGAGATTTTTGTGTTAGGAATTGTGAATGTAATTGCCGCGCCTGTTCCGTAGGCCTGGTCGTCATCTGCATCGGTAAAGAGAGTGTCCGCCGCAAAGTAAAGGTCAAGAATAAAATTCTTCATTCCGAGGGTTGCGCCAGTGTAGAAATTTGCCGCATCGTCAAAAGCGCCCTCAATGCTTGCGGCAAGCAAAATCCATTCTGCAGGAGCGAATTTAATTCCTGAGTTTACGACAAAATCATCTGTGTTAAAGCCGTTCGGAAGTGCCGCACCGATTTCAAGAACATTATCGTCTGCAACGAAACGAAAGCCGGCCGCTCTTTTTGCGTATTTATTTGCATAGGGAACGAATCCGACTACATCTGCGCTTCCCGGAGCGTCAACCGAGAATCTATATGAATGAGTTTCTTCTGAAGATGTTGTCCATAAAACTCCGCTTCTGTCATCGTAGCTTGTAGAAAAGCCTCCTTGTCTGACATGAGCGTCACTTTCCCAGAGCCAGCTTCCATAGCGGGGGGCTGGTCCTACCTGCCAGTTAAGCTTTGTTCCGACTCCGAAATCAAAATTCTTGTTCAGATGATAAATAAAATTGACATAGTAAGAGTCTTGAATTGTGTTTGAGACATTTGCCTGATCACTTGGATTTATTCCTGTCGCAGCATAGGCGTCAGCAGCTTCTGCGCTTGAAACCTTGTTGTCTCCGGCTATATATCCACCATTTCTTGTCCCATATTTTATTGAAAGAGGGTTTAGATTTGATGTTCCGAAAACAAAATGATCCATGTCTCCGTTGTCATCGTAGTAAGAAAGGAAGCTCCAGTTGAGCATTGCTTCTACGGTAAACTTGCCTCTGTCAAAGCGAGATTGAAAAGTGTCGGTGAATCCGTAAAACATAATGTCGCCGTCAATCGGACAACCAAGACCTGTCCAGGCGGTGTTTTTCATCTGTTCTGATGGGAGAACCTGAGCGTTTGCCATTACTGCGAGTCCTAAAAGTGACAGGACACAAGAAATAATCTTTTTCATTTTAGCTCCTCTTATTTCACTTTTTATAGAAAATGAAAGCACAATCTTACTGATTTTTTTATTTTTTTTCTACAAATATTGTGATAAAATGTTACTATGTCTACAAAAAAATCAAAGTCAGATATTTGTGATTATCTTGACTGGCGTGGTGACCTTCCTTTTGCCGTCTCTCCCTTCAATGAGGTTGACGCCCTTATTTTGTGTCAGCTTTCCTATCTGAATTTTACGAAACTTGCTCCCTCTTCATTTGACTCTTCAATAAAACTTTCGGAGCTTTCAAAGCTGTTTTTTGCTTCTTCAGATTTTGAAAAGCGAAGTGATTTGGGAATGTTAATCGACCCAAAATCAAACGAACTTCTGAAAAAATCAGGCAGCTCTGCTCGTTTTGGTGATATTGAAGTCACGGGCTTTCTTAGCGAGTATGACGAAAAAATCGAGGAGCAATTTTCAGCAACTACTTTTATTTTTAATGAAGGCGGGCTTTTGGAAAAACAGCAGGTTTTCGTTGCCTTCAGGGGAACCGATGACACTCTTATAGGCTGGAAAGAAGATTTTAATCTGGCATTCTTGGAAAAAGTTCCCGCGCAAGAGGACGCTAAGGCCTATCTTCAGAAAGTCGCAGATACTTACAAAAAAGCTGAGCTTTTTGTCGGAGGACATTCAAAGGGCGGAAATCTGGCTATTTACTCTGCCAGTCATTTAGACGAAAAGTTAAAAAAGAATCTTGCTTCCGTTTATAATTTTGACGGACCCGGTTTTTCTCAGGAATCGCTGGATTCAAATGAATTTTTCTCAGTAAAATCAAAAATCCGCTCGTTTTTTCCTCAGTTCTCGATTGTCGGAATGTTGTTTCATCATTATGAGACGCGAAAAATCGTTCTGAGCGACGAAAAACTTGTAATGCAGCATAATCCCTTCTCCTGGTTCGTAAAAGGCATTTCCCTTGAAGAAAAGGACGGGCTTGATTCCGGAAGCGAGCTTTTCTTTAAGTCCTTCAATCTCTGGTTCGAAAAAATTACTCCGGCTCAGCGCGAGCAGTTTGTCGAAACGATTTTCGGTCTTTTAGGCTCGACGAATGCCGTCACTAATTCAGATTTAAGCCGTGACTGGTTTAAAAATTCAGGAAAAATCATAAAGGCCTTTGCCTCGCTTGACACAGAAATCCGTGACGAAGCCGTAAAAATCGCCGGAGATTTCTTAAAAACTGTCGTGCAGACGGCCATAAAAAAGGACTCTGTAACGGAAACTCTTTAAAATCCTGACGGTTTAGAGTAATATACATACATTGCAGCTTTTGCATCAGGAGGAAAAATTGAAAAAGACATTTGTTTCATTCGTTTTGGCAGCATTTTTTGCCTTTTCACTTGTTTCGTGCGCTTCTACAAACGAAGTTTCCCGCTATGAAGACGGCTCTTCTGTAAAAGACCTCACTGGTTACTGGAACGAGAATGACATTCAGCTGGTATGCAACGAATTGATTTCCGGCTGCATTGCTTCCCCCCGCGTTTCAGGATTTAAGGCTTCAAACGGGCGGGACCCAATCGCTATTGTCGGAAAAATCTCCAACAAGTCAAGCGAGCACATTGACACGGCGATGGTTGCAAAAAGATTTCAGACTGCGATTATCAACAGCGGCACTATGGAATTTGTGGCAGACAGCGAGCAACGCCTGGCTCTTCGCGAAGAAAAGGTTGATCAGGCAGAAAATGCTTACGAGACTGCAAAATCAATCGGAAATGAGCAGGCCGCCGACTTTATGCTTCAGGGAACCGTTTATTCTCATGTAGACGAAAATGGAAGAGAGGCCGTCAGAACTTATCAGGTTGACGCACAGCTAATCGACATCGAGTCAAACAAAATCCTCTGGCAGGGTGAAAAAACAATCAGCAAGTACATTAAAAAAGCTGCTAAAAAACTGTAATTGAAATATTTCAGCTTTCAACTTTCATTTATTGTTTTATTTTCTCTTCTCATGCTTTCATGCGCAACTACTATGTCCTTGCCTGAGTATCTTCAAAATCTAGACTCAGAAAATTATAAGGCCTGTACTTCTGAGCTTGAAAGACGGAACGCAAAAACGACGAACGATGACAGAATTCGTGATAATTTTGATTTAGCTCTCATAAAGCATTATCAAAAAGATTACGAAACTTCCCTGAAAATTCTGGGAGAAACAGACAGGCTTATGGACGATGCCGTAACAAAAAGCATTACGAAGGGCTTTGCCGCCGCAGTTGGAAATGATAATGCCGAAGAGTACGCCGGAAATCCTTACGAATATGTCTATGTCAATGTTTTTAATGCGCTCAATTATTATAACGCAGGAAATGTCGAGGAAGCGGCGGTTGAAGTCAGAAGATTAAACGAAAAGCAGCGGAAATATCTGAATGAGTACGGCGAATGGCTTAAGAATGACAATGAAAAGCTTGAAATAAACGAAACCTACAAAAAGTTAAATCTGGACACCGCCGCTCTTTATGCTTCCGTTCCCGAAAAAGCGACCGAGGACGACATTTTCAGGGATTCGTCAACGGCGCGATACCTTAGCATTGTCTTTGGAATGATGGACGACAGCGTAAACAACAGCTGGAATATCGAGTCAGACAGCCGGACCTTGCTCGCCTTAAACCCAACCTTTGACGTTTCTTCTGAAACAAAAATATCTGACGGAAAAGGCAGGCTCGACATACTTTCTTTTGCAGGACTTATCGGGCGCAGGGGGGAAAGGCGTCTTAGAATCGGCCCCTTCCCTGGTATTCAGTTTCCGACTGGAAGGCATTTTGTTTATATTCCCGCCTTTGACCTGGAATTCGTTTGGCCAGAATTTCCTGCTCCGCAAACAATAATAAAGCCTGTCATTGTGCCGACCTTTGGACGAGGCCCTTCCTTCACTCTTTATCCTGGTAAAAATGAACTCATCCCAATGCCAAAAAACACCGTTTCTTCAATAAGAGTTGTATTTGAAAAAGGAAATACCCTTCCTCATCAAGCCTTCACCCTTTCCCTTCTTGAAGATTTTAACTACGCCGTTAAAAAAGATGTCCATTCAAAGGCAAGAAAGGCTTATTCTCGCAGCGTAAAGCGAAGTATGGTCAAAAAATTCACGGCAGTTGCAGGTGCTACGGCAACCCTTCTTCTGGCAGAAGAAGCAGTCAAAAAACAGGAAAATCTTCTTACAATCGCCGCTTATGCCACGACATATTTGAGCGCGGCGAAGGCGGCAGACCAAATCGACAGAAGTGAAACGGCAGACATTCGCCAGGTTTACGCGCTTCCAGCCCAAAGCTACGCTGGCGGAATCGAGCTTGAAGCAGGATTTTATTCTTTTAAAGTTCAGTATTTATCTCAAAAAGGTGATATAATCAAAGAAGAGTATTTTAAAGATATAGAAATAAAACAAGGAAAACCAACCTTAGTGGAGTCGTCATGTCAAAAATAAAAAAAACTGTCATAGCAAGTCAGTCATGTTATTTAGCTTTTTTCTTCCTCATTCCTTTTTTGCTCACCTCATGCGCTTCTTCTGAAAATGTCGCAAAAGCCTCAGCTTCAAAAAGTCCGCCTGATTGGGTTGTTTCTGGCATAAGCGCGGCCTATCCAAAATCTGCATATCTTACAGGAATCGGACGCAGGGCCGACAAAAAATCCAGCGAGCTGGAGGCGATAAACGAGCTGGTTTCTGTTTTCGGTCAAACTGTTACTTCCAGCTCAGACACTTCCCAGAGAATGAAACGCGCCGAAAAAGAAGGTCTTGTCTCTTATTCACAGGAAAATGAACTTGACCAGAACATTTTACGCGAAGTAAATCAGAACGATATTATCGCCGTAGAAATTCCTCAGGTTTATGAGTCTCAAAAAGAAGCGAGATGGTACGCCCTTGCGGTGATGAGCCGTGAAAAAGGCAGCCAGATTTACTCTAATATGCTTCAAAAAAATGAAAATGAAATCCTTTCAATAAAAAAGCAGATAAAGTCAGATAAAGACCCGAACACGCTTTTAAATTTCTCTCGTCTTGACTTTGCCGAGGAAATAGCCTTAGTAAACGAAGGCTATTACAAGCGACTAATGGTTTTAAATCCTGTGGAGGCTCAGAAATTCGCTTCAATTACAAGCTCTGCTTCTCTTCATAAAGAAAAATCTGAAATGGCTTCAAAAATTCCCGTCTGTGTTTCCGTTGACTCTGACAATGACGGAAGAATCGCAAAAGCTTTTCAGGAGGTCATGAGTTCTTATGGCTTTAACACGACCCTTGGAACGAACGAGCGGTATCAGATTTCCTGCAAAAATCATTTTGTACATAGCGAGAGTGGCGACAAAAAGACGAAATTCTGCGAATATGTAGCTGAATGTGCGCTTATTGACACTTTTACAGGCGAAACTTTAGTTCCGCTGAGTGTTACGGGGCGTGAAGGCTCTCAGACTTCAGAGAATGCAGAGGTTAGGGCAAAGCAAAAAATAACTCAGAAGATAAAATCTGATTTTGCTAAAGGATTTGAAAAATATCTCGGAAAATAAAACTCTTTAGTTCTATTTTAATTTTCCGATATTTAAACAAAATAAAATAATGCGAAAAGAATTTTCGGGAGGAAATATATGAAAAAAACAATTTTTGTTTTAACTACAGCCCTTTTAGGAGCATCTGTTTTTGCTTTTGACCCATTTCCATCGCTAAAACCTGCTGTTCCGACAGGCGAATACACAAAAATTGACTATCAAATCACAGAAAAGTTCGGTGATTACTATCGCTCTCCACGCTCAAAATATGTCCATGTTTTTGGTTCAAACGGGCTTGAGACCGAAGCTTACGAGCTTACGAGCAAGGATGTGGTAGTTGACAAAATTGTCTACACTTACGAGGGTGAAAATGTAACTTCAGTTACTTGCACTGATTCAGACGGCAAGCTTTCATGGAAAATCACGACTCTTTACGATTCAAACGGAAACAAAACCGAGGAATCAGAATTCAATGCAAGCAACAATCTCGTAAACAAAACAATCTGGCGCATCAACGGCAAGCAGATTGACGAGTCGTATTACAATGCCGATGGTTCTCTTCTTTCAAAAATCATCTCAAAATATGACGAGCAGAACCGAGTCGTAGAAATCGCTCAGTATGCCGCCCTTGGCTATCTCGAAGAAAAGCAGGTCTACTCATACAATGATGCCGGAAAACTTTCGGAAATCTCTTACACAAACGGTCTGGGCGCCCAGATAAAAAAAATCGTTTTCAGATTTGACGCTTCTTATCAGATTACAGAAAAGCAGACATACAATTCAGACAACAAGCTTGCGATTCGCGTAATCTACAAATACGATGACAGCGGAAACATCATCAAAACGACAAGTTACAATGTCGCAGAAAAATTCGGTACGACGGTAAACGAACTTTCTGGAATCGCAGAATATTCTTACGGAACCAGCAACGCTCCTTCTTTAAAACCAACTACTCCTTCTACACCAAGCACACCAAGAAGCACGCCGACAACAACGACAACGAATACATCTGTGATTGACGCAAAATAGTGTTACGAAGTGTGTCATAGGGGAAAAATATGAAAACAATCGGAATTAAGCTTGCAGACGGAACTTTTTACCCAATTCTCGAGGAGGGAACTCCAAAAAAGAGAATGTTGGATTTGACGACCGCGAAGGATAATCAGACAAAAGTTCAGATTGACTTGTACCGCTCAGAAAACGGCACGATGGAAGATGCTGAATATGTCGACACGCTGGAAGTCACAAAGCTCAATCCGCACCCGAATGGAGAGCCTGAACTTCACCTTTCTGTCGGTTTGGACGAAGAAAATAATCTCACTGCCGAAGTCGTTGACCCTGAAACTGGCAAAAAAAGCGAGACAGAAGTAAATCTTGTCTCTAGAACTGAGGCTGAGCGGGCCAATCCTGCAGATTTTGCAATCACTGATGCGGCCGCTGACCAAATTGTTGACGAAGCAAGCGACGAAACGACTTATTCTTCTGACGAGCTTCCGGATTTGGGAACTACAGCCCTTGAAGATATGCCTTTCAGCTTCGATTCATCTTCTCCATCAGAAGCCGTAACTGAAGCAGAGGAGCCTTCTGTTGCAGACGACGGAATTGACGGCTCAGTTCCTGATTTTTCGGGATTGGACGACATTCCTGTTGAGGACACGACCCTCGAAGGCGTTGATTTTTCAGATAAAGATTTGAACGACGAAGTTTCAGACGATGTCGGAACGGAAAGCCCTGCCTTATCAGAAGAGACTCCTTCTGACGAGACTGTTGCCTCTGACGATTTTTCTAGTGATAATTTTTCAACCGAAGATTTTTCTCTCCCCGAAATAGACACTTCATCTGACCCGAATTCTCTCGACGGCCTTGACACAATGGACGACCCGTTCGCAAAAGATTCAGATACTTCGGATTCAGATACATCGGACGCAAGCCTTGAAGAATTTAAAGTTCCGGATTTTGACGAGCTTACTTCCAGTTCTTCAGATTCATCAGCCGAAACTACCGGCCTTGATTTTGATGACTTGAACGATGTCAACTTTGATTCAACTGAATTTGACTCAACCTTGGACTCTTTGAATTCTGAGCCAGAGGACAAAATTTTCGATGACTTTGACTCAAGCACAGGTTCAGCAGCCTCTGCCGGCGGAGCTATGGATTTCTCTGACCTTTACGATAAAGAAACCCTCGCCGGTGAGCACGCTTCCCTTTACGATGAGGAAGAAGAAGAAAAGAAAACCCATACACCAATGATTATCTGCATCATCTGTGCGATTATCTGTATTATTGCGGTAATTTTGCTTCTCTTTATCGTTCCTTCAAAATACAATCTTCTTGCTTCTCGAAACACGAACGGCGTTTCAATTCTCGACAAATTCTTCCACAAGGAAACAACTGTCGAAAAGACAATCGAAGAGCCAAAAGAAGAAACAAAATATGTTGATGTTGTCGTTGAAGAGCCAAAGGATTTGCCTGCTCCTGTGGCAGAAGAAGACAAAATCGTAATTGCTCCTGAGCCAGAAAAGGTTGTTCCTGAGCCAACGCCAGCTCCTGTCGAAGAAGCAAAACCAGAGGTTAAAAAATCAAAGGATGTAGAATATCACATCCGATGGGGAGATACTCTTTGGGATTTGTCGGAGTCTTACTATAAAACTCCATGGAAATATCCGAAAATCGCCGACTATAACCACATCAAAAATCCAGATTTGATTATCTCTGGAACAGACATTTTGATTCCTGCAGAGTAAATAAAACTTGCGAATAGTGTTTTTCGGGCTCGGCCCGAAAAGCTATTCATACAGTCCGTTTCCATAATTATGAACGAAGAAACCGAAAAAAGATTTGTTGCACTAGAAATGAAGCTGGCCTATATGGAGGATTTCCTCCTCAAATTGCAGTCAGAGGCTGTAGAAAACCAGCGCACGATTGAAATTTTACGGGAAGAAAACCGTGTCCTGTCTTCTAGAATTCAAGATTTATCAGAAAATATTGAAATCCCGAACAGAAAGCCGCCACATTATTAGAGATCTCAGGAGAACTGGACTTTCCTTTACAGTTATTGAAAAAATAGCGTTTTTAAACGAAAAAACAGTGCGGGCGCGGAACACTCGCAGGTGAGAAAATCCCTCATGGAGCAAAACCCTATTAGCCCCACCAATCGCATAAAAAATAAATGCTTTAGGCTGCGCGTGTGAAGCGAACGTGTCTTTTTCGATTTTAAACACAATTTTCTTGTGAGTGACGAAAGTCGATATTTAGGCTATTAGTTTTTTTCTGTGATTTTCGCCCCGCTTGCTTTATAGGCATTTTCTTCAGTTTTGTACAAAGCCTCGTTTCGCTCCAGGAAGAAATTACCGCCCGACAAAGTGATTGAATGGGGTGATTTCGGATCGTCTTTTTTCGTGTCTGTTTTTAAGGCCGTTTTGTTGTCGAATAAATAGAAATTTCCCGAAGCGATGTTAATCGTAAAGTCCGCTTTTACGCCATTTTTAGAATTCACGATATAAACTTTGAAGGTCTTGTCTTTTTCGACGATTAAATTCTCACAGTTGATTCCGCTTCCCTCCTTTGTTCCCTGCAGGTAAAAGTTTCCGCTGCCCTTTATTTTGACATCATCAGCTTTTACGGCGTGATACACATCTCCGACAGCGTAGAGTGTTCCGCTTCCACCGATTTCAAGATTTTTCTTGCACTGAATCGCCGCAGTTTTCGAACTTGATTTTCCGGAAGAAACGACATAATTCTTGCTTCCGCCTCCGCTGGAAAGCTCTGTCTTTGCCTCGCCATAAATTGCAGCTTCGCCGGAAGTGTTTTCAATAAAGGCATTGTTTAATTTGATAACTGTATTCTTCGTTTTGTTAACGATTTGGCCGTTAAAATATCCTGAAATCGTGTACTCGACACCTTCTTTTTTTGGCATTAAAACGATTTTATTTTTTGAAACAGAAACTGTATTGTCGTTTGGAGTGATTGTGATTTTCTCTCCATAAGATTTTTTTGCGTCGGAAGCGTTAATATTAAGCTTTTCCGCAAAAAGAGTCGCAGCAAGCGAGAATGCCGCAAGCAAAACAAAAAGTTTTTTCATAAAATTTTCCTCCATAACCCTTATTTCTAGTTTCTAATAAGTTCGTCGGTCAGAAAGTCCGATTCATTTTCCGCCAAATCGAAAAATCCGCCCAAAAGCTTGATAGAATGAGTTTTCTTCGGAGCATTATCCTTTGTGTCTGTTTTGAAAGCGAATTTGTTTGAATAAACATGGAAATTTCCTGAGTTTATAAGAATCGACTGATCCGCCTTGATTCCGTTTTTTGAATTCAGGAAAAATGCCGAGAAGTTCTTGTCCTTTTCAACCTCAAGGCTTTGACAGGTGAGCGCCGAGCCTCGCTTAGTTCCTTCAAAATAGAAAACCCCGCTCCCCTTTATTTTGACATCCTCTGCTTCCACGGCGTGGCAAACGCTTCCTTTCACAAAAAGGGTTCCGCTGCCACCAAACACGAGAGTCTTTTTTGCTTCGAGAGCCGCTTTTTTAGAAAATCCGCGACCACGGGAAACAATATAATTCGTGCTGTCCTTGCCAGTAGAAATTTCAGTTTTTGCCTTCGCAATGACAGCTTCCTTACCTGAAGAATTCTCGAGATATGCATCCTTAAGCTTTAAAATCGTATTTTTTGTGTTTACGATAATCTGACCGTCAAAATATCCTGAAATCGTGTAAGTCGTGTCTTCAGAATGAGGGGAAAGAGTGATTTTGTTGCCCGAAATTTTAACGCTTTCGTCCATCGGCTCAATAGAAATCTTCTTATTAAATAAAGCCTTCACAGACTCTGTATCGATTTCAAGCCTGTGCGCGACTTCCTTTTCGCAGGAAAAAAACAAAAATATGGAAAAAAGCGAAATAACCAAAAAAGATTTTTTCATAACACCTCCCATAAAACAATAAAGTAGGGGAACCTCTAAAAATTGCAATTTTTAGAGGTAACTTTGAAAATGCGATGTTTTA
>CALGGS010000201.1 GCA_937915735.1 uncultured Treponema sp. | reverse complement strand
AATGCCATGGTTCTTACTTGGTTTTAATTCCGTTACAAAACTTGAATTTTGACCTTCTAGTAAGATTTTATCTTTTTGTATCATTCTTACTTCATTAATAAGAATCGAAAACTCACTTATCGTAATATGTAAAATTCATACAAGAAATTTATTAGCTCCCTAAATTAGGTCTTACCAATAAAGAAAAAACTGTTGAATGAGAATATGTACAGGATAATTTATAGAAAAAAACAATCAGTTCTTCTAATTTACTTGCTTCACACATTATTTTTAGTTTTCTGTCATCCTTTTTCAATATTTTTCCTGTCTAACCGTAATTATCTTCTCGATCTCTCATTATTGCATCATATTCGTTTCTAATACTTTATATTACACTGTTATAATTATCAGAAGCAAGCAATACATTTAATCCAGAAAGTAATTCAAGCAAATAAGCAATAAAATGACTGTCACGATTTATAGTATTTGCTTTTTCTTTTTTTATATAAGTCTTGTGTATATATGTATATGAACATTTCATTAATTCAACATATAGAACAAATGCTTATATCGAGTTTTAGAAAAATTTACATAAAACGCGTAATCCTTTAGAATTTTAATCACCACAAAAAAATCAAAAGGAATTACGCATATATATAATCAAATATATAACACAGCTAATGAATTTGTGCCACCCTTGAAATCAGACAAAAAATTATGCTTTCCTGGTGAAAAATTGGAGCGAAAAGCCGAACCTAAAAGACGGCTCAGCCTCGATAAAGTCATTGTCCTTAATCTGCTCAAAATTTTCAAGAAAAATTTACCGGCAATATTTGTTTTCCCAAAAAGATGTGGACAATAAAGAGCTACTTTTTTCTATCAGAAGGTGGGTCATTCCCAGTACGAAAACACGAGCACATCGCTCCCAACTTCAATCCCCGCAGTATCTCTGACATTGCCACAGGCAAGGACGAAGACAAGATTATCAACAAAAACAAATAACCCGCTAGGAGTTGTATTTTTCCATATCCAGCAGATTTTCTTGCTTTGCGACAATCGTTGTAACAACTGCGTCTCCAGTCACATTCGCACAAGTCTGCATCATTGCCATGACCGGGTACAAGCCCATGACAAGGCTGACTGCTTCTGCCGGAACGCCGATTTGCGGAAGCAAAAGCGTCATACAAACCAAGTTTCCGCCCGGAACTCCCGGGGAACCAACAGAAAGCACCATGATTGCGATAATAATTGTAGTCAAAACGCTTCCTGTAACGGGAATCCCGAAAATCTTCGCCATGAAAAGGGATGTAATCATAAGCGAAATGCAGGAGCCGTCCATGTTGATGGTAGCTCCCAGCGGAAGCGAGAATGAATACACATTCTTTGAGACACCCATCTCATCACACTGTTTGATTGAAGAGGGAAGCGCAGGATTGCTTGCAGCCAGAGTATATGCTGAGAACATCGCCGGATAGAATTTTCCCAGGAATTTGAGGGGATTGACCCGTGCAAAAATCAGCATAAGGAGAAAATAGACAACAATCATCAGGAAACAACCGGCGTAAATGGTCGGAAGCCACACAATGACACTCATGAAATTTTCAAGTTTCATCGAAAGCATCATCTTTGCCATTGAGCAGAAAACGATGAGAGGAATGAAAGTGACAATCGCCGTCGTAATTTTTGAGAACAACTTATTCGCAAGAGCGAGTGCATTTCTGAGTGAAGGGAATTTATTTGAGAGACTCGCAGAAGCGACTCCGAGGACGACCGCCATAAAAATCAGCTGAAGCATATCGGATTTTTGGAAAGGCGTAATGATATTGTTCGGGATGATGTTCACCAGCGTATCTCTAATAGAAATCTTTACACCTTGACCTTTTGCTATGGTAGAAACAGCCGCATCTGTTACAGAAGCGACTAAAGATGAGTCTCCAATCGGGAAAATCTGATAAGTCACATAACCAACACCGATTGCAAGCATTGAAGTAAGCAAATAGAAGCAGACAATTTTTACTGCCATTCGCCCTAATGCTTTTAAGTCACTAAAATCAGCGAGAGCCGAAGCGACTGAACAGAATACGAGCGGCGCTACAACCATTTTGAGCGCATTCATGAACATAGAATAAATAGGTGTAAAGATATTTGCTGAAACAGCCTTTGACACCGCGGCAGGAAGGAAATGCTGCATTCCCAAACCGACCGCCGCTCCTACAATCAAAGCAGAAACTGTTATGAGCAAAGAACGGAAGGGAGATTTTTTTGCACGGATTACAGCTTTGTTCACGCCGTATTCATTTTTGATGCTCAGGTTCTCCCCAAACAATTTTTCGACTAAACGACGGATAAATGCGTTTAACTCGACATTGTCAGCATCCACGCCATCAATATCAGATAGAAAACTGCTTTTAATATCAGAAACTGCAATGCTCTTACCTTTTGCAGATAATCGTATTTCTGCACTGCCCAAAAATCCAGTGACAGAGATAGAAATATCTTCTGTTGCAGTTTCAATCAGCTTTGCCAAGACATCTTCCGTTGTCAAAAGAGTTGGTACAATTTCTTTTTGGGGAACTTTACGCTTTCTCAGCTCATTTTGAACATAATCAACCCCTTTTTGAATTTCTGATACTTTGTTTGAAATTTTTAGAGTTTCCATGCTGCATCCTCTTGTTGCTGTATTACATTATAAAATGCTTATTACAAAAAAGCAAAGAATTTAACAAGGGCGCACTCCTGCCCACACCGGCCCCTGCCTGTGCAGACAGGGGCATACTCCGCCAGTGCCAGCAGGGCAGGGAAGGCTTATTTCAGCAGGGCGTCGGCCAATGCCGAAAGCTGGCTTTCTGTGTCGGCATTCACGACAATTTTTATGGTGACCCGGGGCTCCAGGAGCCTGATGTCCTTGCTGCCGTCGAACATGGAGACAATAGCTTTTGCGGCGGCGGGGGCCCAGCTGCCGTTTTCGATTAAAGCCACGGTGCGGTTCTGGTAGTTGCGCTCAGTCAGGTGCTGGATGAACTCCCGCATAGCCGGGAAAACGCCGCCGTTGTAGGTGGTGGTGGCAAGAACCAGCTTCCTGTAGCGGAAGGCGTCTTCCACGCACTCGTATATGTCTTCCCGGGCCAGGTCGGCAATAGCCACCTTGGGGCAGCCCCGCTCTTTTAGCAGCTCTGCAAGCTTTTCTGCCGCCTGCTTGGTGTTGCCGTAGACCGACGTGTACATAATTGCAATGCCCTCGCTTTCCACGCCGTAGGTCGTCCAGATGCCGTAGAGGCGCAGGGCTTCCGCCATATCGCTCCCGGTGAGCACGGGGCCGTGAAGGGGGGCAATGGCCTGTATGTCAAAAGCAGCCGTCTTTTTAAGGGCGGCCTGGGCCTGCGGGCCGAACTTGCCCACAATGCCAAAGTAGTAGCGCCGGGCTTCGCAGGCCCAGCCTTCCGGGTCGTCGTAATCATTGGCGCCGAATTTACCGAAAGCGTCCGCGCTAAAAAGCACTTTGTCTCCGCTGTCGTAGGTAAAAAGCACTTCCGGCCAGTGCACCTGGGGAGCCCCGATAAAGCTCAAGGTGTGGACTTTGCCTTTCTCGTCCGCTCCCAGCTCCAGGCTGCCGCCCTCAGCTACAATCACCTGGCGGTCAGCAAAATCCGTGCCGAAGTAATTTTTCATCAGGTTAAAGGCCATGCGGGAAGAGACGATTTTTGCCTGGGGAAAGCTTTCGGTAAAGCGCTTGATGTTGGCGCTGTGGTCCATCTCCATGTGCTGTAGATCGGAAGAGCG
>CALGGS010000200.1 GCA_937915735.1 uncultured Treponema sp. | reverse complement strand
CTTATTGAAGACGCTCATTATGATTTAACTGATATTTTGGACGGAGTACAAGTAAAATCAAGCTCATTCTCTGATTACCGTGTGGGAGGAGGCTCTTTAACCCCGATAATTTATCATTCAGGCTATCTTACAATAAAAGGATATGACAAGGAAACTGACCTTTTTATGCTGGGCTTTCCCAATGAAGAAGTGCGTGAAGGCTTTGTAGAATATTTGCTTCCGCTGTATTCAAATGTGCCGGAAGACAGGCTTGGTCTTGTAACAGAAAATTTCCGCCGTGCAATAAAAGGGCGCGACATCGAAGGTTTTATGACGCTTTTTTCTGCCCTTGTTTCAGATTTGCCGACCCGCAGAAGCGGCGATATGGAATACTCCTACCAGGTAGCCTTCCACGCAATGCTAAGGATGACGGGCTTTGATGTGGTGAGCGAGCAGCAGGTAATCGGCGGCCGAGTGGATGTAACGCTTGAAACAAGCGACACTGCCTACATTTTTGAGCTTAAAATGGACGACGGAAAGCCGTGGAAAGAAGTTGCCCGCACAGCCATCGCACAAATAGAAAAAAAAGGCTATGCCACTCGATTTGACGCTTCCCAAAAGAAAATCTACAAAATGGGCTTAGTGTTTTCTACTGAAAAAGGAGGTGTCGCAGGGTATTTGGTGGACTAGTCTTAGGCCAGACAGTGACAAGAGACCTTATCACTTAAAGGGGTCTTTTGACTGGTCAACGGTCATCAGCTCATCAACATTTACGCCGAAGGACATTCTTTGGACTGATTTTAGAACTTCCTGGTAGTTATAAGTTTTCTTTTCGACCTTCTGTTCGTTCAGGGCGGCGAGAACTTTTTTGCATGGTTTGTATTTTGCGGCTTTTGAAAAAAGCTCGTTTCTTGGGGCGGCTCTTGCCGTGACTTTGAGCGATTCAACAATTTGGCTTACGACAATATCATCTTCGCGGGCGCTGATTGAGTCAGAAGAAACAAAGGCCTGTCGAACCGCTTTCTCCTTTGTGTCATAATAAAAAATTTTTACGGATTTTTGATTTTCTGATTCTGAATTTGAAGCTTCCAGGGAAAGTGCGATAATTGCCGCAAATTTCAATGGATTTTGAGGAGAACTGATTTTTTGACTTAAATCTGAATCTGAATACAAAAAAGTTTTTTCGATTGCGACCGCATTCTTACAATTTAAGGCAAAAACTGCCCTTTCAAGCCAGAAATCCAGATTATCATAGACGACATGAGCATATTCCCTGCCTTTAACTTCATTATTTTCGCCATCGCCTTCCTCAAAATTTTGATTTTCATCCGGAATAAATTTCGTATCGATTTTGCCGTCAATTTCAAGGACAGAAATATCTTTTCCTTCTGAAAGTTTTATTACACCGTGCATTTTTGCGTCTCTTCCCAAAAGGCAGAGATAAGCGTTCTTGCTTAAGATTTTACCGCCAATAAAGGCTTCAATCGGAGTCGCTTCTTCCTCCTCGATTTGAACAGGCTGATTTTTTGAGCAAGAGAAAAATATAACAGTAAAAAGTGTCAGAAAAAAAACTGAATGGAATTTCATATTATGATTTTCGGCAAAGGCGGGCGCTTATTTAATAGCGAGAAGTTGCCGATAATAAACTAGAGAATTACTGTGTGTTTGACACACCTTCTCTTTAAATGGTATATTTCTTAGATTATATAGGTAAGTAATAATGGCACGAACCAAACATTACAAAAAAATTGAGAAAAACGCAGTTTCTCTTTTTCTGCACGGTTTACAAAGTCTTTTTTCTGGTATTGGAAGATTTTTTGTTAAGGCTTTCCGCGTTTGTGACAGTAAATTAACAATAATGATAGTTCCTCATTCCCAGAGCAAGGTTATTAACTTCCGCACGAATGTTTTCGCCCTTGCTTTTGGAATCATTCTCGTTGTTGGAATTGTTTCTTCTTTCATCTACTTCAAAAAGCAGGATTCGGGCATTCGCGAGGAACTGGCCCGCTCAATGAAAGAAAACCGCGAGCTTTTAGCAAGTTTTGACGAGCTTCGTGACGAAAACAACAATGTCCTTCAGACTGCAAAAAGATTCCGTTCTTCACTTTCGCAGACACTTTCTTTGCTTGGAATCAATCAGTCTTCTGCCGTTGCAAAGGCTTCTGTTTCTGACAGCGACTTAAATTCGCTTTTTGACACGCAGGACACTGTTTCTGGCTCAACTCGCGAAGCCAGCGATATGCGCGCCCTTTCTTCATACCTCGAAAGCGCAATTCAGCCAATCGAGCAAATCGGAAAAATGCTTGAAAGTCAGGAAACTCTTTTTGCCGACATTCCGAATATCTGGCCTGTACGGGGGGGCATAGGTCATGTTTCCCAGCCCTTTGGTCAGACGACACACCCAATCACAGGAAACTGGTACATTCACAAGGGCTTGGATATTTCAACCTGGAGAAGCGGCGACCCAATCGTAGCTACGGCAAACGGTCAGGTTGTAACAGTCGCTTATGACTCAGGCTTCGGAAACTATGTCATTATCAAGCACAAGCACGGAATTTACACTAGATATTGTCACATGGCTTCAACGCGAGTCAAAAAAGGTCAGTTTGTCTCTCAGCGAGATGTAATCGGCTACATTGGCAGCACGGGTATTTCAACAGGTCCGCACCTTCATTACGAGGTTCATATCGGTTCAGATGTTGTTGACCCTGCGAAGTATGTGAACATTAAAGTGGCAAAGTAGATTACAACATTACTATGGCTTTTTTAACTGATGACATTTCAATTAACACGATAATCGGTCTTGGCTCTGCTGTTTCGGGCGACATTCATGCGAACGGCTTTATTCGCGTGGACGGTGACATTGACGGAAATCTGGAATCAACTGGAAACATCATCATCGGGGACAAGGCAAGAATCAACGGAAACATTACCGCTCTTTCTATCGTCATTGGAGGAATCGTTTTGGGCGATGTTTACGCTCCTGACGGAATCAAGCTCCTTTCTTCATCTGCGGTAATCGGAAATATCTCTACAAAAAATCTCGAAATCGAAGAAAACGTAATTTTTCACGGACATTGCATAGCCCTTAAAAACGAAGAAGAATTTAATCTTGCACTGGAAAAACTGTCAAATGAAAGTGCAATCCTCTCTCATGCGACGAATAAGGCTCTTTAATGGCAGAAATTCCTTCCCTGAATGCCGCTTCAAATCAAATTAACTCATCTTCACTTTATTTTGCGGCGACCCAAGCAGCCAGAGAGCAGTTGGCAAATCAGGCAAAAAAAACAGAAAAAAAAGAAAAATCTGCCTTTGCGAATGTCTTTGAAAAAAAAAGGGAGGAAGCAAGTCTCTTATCTGAAGGTTTTCCTGTAGAAATTGCGGGAATGAATGACGACGAGGCGATTGTTTTCTTAAAAGACGCTATGGATTTGGCAGGAGAAGAACTGAAAACACGGCAAAGTCTGGACTCAATGGAAAAATACCGGAAAAAAGTCAGTCAGTTTATGAAATATATCGTAAAAATAAACTACAATTCCATTACAACGCGTGAAGAAAAAAAACTGCGCAGCGGACGAGTCATAAAGCCGCTCCATCAGATTCAAATCATCGACCAGAAATTGAATCAGCTTGCAAGTGAAATGCTGATTCTGCACGGACAGAATTTAAGGCTCCTGGCAAAAGTCGAGGAGATTAACGGTATGATTATTGATTTGATGGCAGAGTAAAATCTCTAAATAACTGGAGATTTCAGTGTTTTTTTTTGATTTATTTTAAACTTTGCATTAAAATTATTCTTAAGAAGAGGTTCTTATGTCAGAGTTAAAGCCAGTTATTTTTGTCGATAAAGACAAGTGTGTAAACTGTCATCGGTGTATTGCAGTTTGTCCGTCTAAAATGTGTAATGACGGTTCTGGTGAATATGTAAAAGTAAATCACGAGCTTTGTCTTGGCTGTGGCGCTTGTATCGAAGCTTGTGTTCATAACGCCCGCCGTGGAATGAGTTTTTTGCCTCCCTCAAAAAAGGCGAAAATATTGTCGCTATCGTCGCTCCTGCCGCCGCCGCTCACTTTAAGGGCCGGGATTTGGAGCTTAACGGCTGGCTAAAATCTATCGGTGTGAAGGCTGTTTTTGATGTCAGTTTTGGCGCCGAGCTTACTACAAAATCTTATATCGAGCATATCAAACGAAACAATCCGAAACTTGTAATTTCTCAGCCATGCCCTGCGGTTGTCACTTGGTTTGAGCTTTATCATCCTGAAATGCTGCAGTATCTTTCTCCGGCAGATTCTCCAATGGCCCACACAATCACGATGATTAAAAAATTCTATCCGCAGTACGCAAATTGCAAGGTTGCCGCCATTTCTCCGTGTTATGCAAAGAGGCGCGAGTTCGACGAGAACGGGCTTGGTGACTACAATGTTACTATGCACTCTGTCAGCGAATATTTTAAATCTCACAATGTAAATCTTGCTTCTTTTCCAAGAACAGACTACGAAAATCCACCTGCAGAACGGGGTGTTCTCTATTCAACTCCGGGCGGACTTATGAGAACGGCAGACAGATTCGTCAAGGTCAGAAAATTCACCCGAAAAATCGAAGGTTTTCCGGAAGCTTACGAATATTTTGAGCAGCTCTGTGCAGATATGAAAAACGGCAAAAAGCCAACCTATCTTCTTGTTGACTGCTTGAACTGTAAGCACGGATGTAATGTCGGTGCTGGTACGGACAACCAGAAAATGCCAATCGATGAGGTTGAAAATTTCATTGAAGACCGAATGGAAAAACGAAAAGAGCTTTGGAATATGAATTCCGACAGCAAAAAGAAAAGGGGACTCAAAAAACTAAACGCTACAATCGACAAATTCTGGGAAGAGGCAATTTATCACAGAACTTATGTAGACCGAAGCGCGTCAGTTAAGCATTTAAAAGTTCCAAGCGAAGCGGAAATTCAGAAAATTTTCCACGATATGGGAAAATACGAAAAGAAAGACATCTTAAACTGTCAGGCTTGCGGTTACCGTTCTTGCCGCGAAATGGCAATCGCAATCTATAACGGCGTAAATCAGCTTTCTCACTGTACATATTATCTTCTTCACAAAATGCAGGAAGATTTCAGAAATGAAATCAAGACTTCAATCAAAAAGGTAACTGACCAGAGTATAGCTTGTGTTGAAGAAAGCGAGCAGAATGTTCACTCTCTTTCAAAAGTTACTGACGAAATGTCACAGAATGTCTCTTCTTCAGTTTCTGCCGTTGAAGAGATGATTGGAAATATCGGTTCTATCAACGGAATTTTGCAGAAAAACTTTGCTGCCGTAAACGAGCTTGAAGGGGCTACGAATATTGGTCAGTCAAGCGTTCGCGAAATCAATTCTCTAGTCCAAAAAATTGAAGAAAGCTCTAAGGGACTGGTGGAAATGGGAAAAACAATCGACTCAATCGCAGCCCAGACTAACCTTCTTTCAATGAACGCCGCAATTGAGGCTAGCCACGCTGGTGAAGCTGGAAAGGGCTTTGCTGTTGTCGCTTCGGAAATCAGAAAGCTGGCAGAAAGCTCTAGTAAAGAAGCAAAATCAATCGACAATGTTCTTAAAAATATGAAGGGCTTGATTGACACTGCTACAGAAAAAACCGGCGAGGTTTCAAAGGAATTTGAGCACATCGTAACTCTTTCGACCCAGGTAAAAAATCAGGAAAGTCAGGTTCACGATGCTGTTGCGGAGCAGAACAATGGCGGAGAGCTTCTTTTGAAGACAATGGGCAAAATGAAGGAAGCCCAGGAAGCCGTTTCTGAGGCGGCCGAGCAGCTTAAAGTCGGAACTGCCGAAATCAAGAGCACGATTAATAATCTGCAAGTGTAGGGATTTTGAGGCTTTGAGAAAGCCTCTCTATCTTAACTCGCCGGCGGCGTCAAAGCACCTGTCACCGATTTTTTCAATTTGGCGGATAATGTCCATATACAAAAGCTCTGAGCGGACATTGCTTCCGCTTTCCAGGCGGTGGCGGGCAAGCTTTTTGAGGGCGATTCGCTCGTCGTCGATTTGCTGCTCAAGCTCGCTGGCAAACTGGAACTGCTCAGGGGTAAGCCGCTGAATTTGAGCGACATTTTTGTAGATAAAGTACATAAGCTGCCGTGCAAGCTCAAAGTATGGCAAAAGTCTGTCAAAATCTTCCTGGTCAAAAACCATCTCTTTTTCGATTGCTTTTTTAAGCTGGTATGCGATGTTAAGGCAACCGTCAGCCATAGCTTCCATTTCAGCGATAAGCTGCATCATAAGGGCTGTGTTATCTTTTGCTTCGTTTGAAAGGTGAAGGTGAGTGCAGCGAACAAGATATTGCGTAATCTGCTCGTTCATCTGGTCACAATAATCTTCAAGATTTACGATAATTTTGTAGCCGTTTTCAGCAAAATCCGGCTTAAAGTCAGAAAATCCTGCCTGAAGCTCGTCGAACATCTGCGCAACCTTGTCGGAAAAGATCTTGACTTCGTTTTGAGCGCGGAATACGCAGCCTTCCGGGGACTCAATCGCCATTCGCTCGTTAAATTCAAGCTTGTAGACTGTGTTTTCCGGAATTTTGTCGTCTTTGATAAGAATTGAAACGAATTTTGAAATTTGATTTACGAAAGGAATGAAAATTACAGTTCCCATGACCTTGAAGGCCGTGTTGAGCATTGCGATTCTGAAAACGATGTTGTGTCCCGGAGAAACTAATTCTACGAAAGAAATGAAGGGTCTGAAGAAAATAAGCGCGATTATGACAGTCGCAACATTGAAAAGAACATGAACTGCGGCCGTTCTGCGTGCGTTTGCATTTGCCCCGATTGCAGCCAGAATTGCGTCCACAGTAGAGCCGACGGAACTTCCGATAATCATTACGGCACCGAAGCGCCAGAATTCTTCCAGCTCCTGAAGGCTTGCGTTGCCTTCCTTTGACATTGCCACCGCCATACCGATTACGATTGCCGACATTGCCGAAGAAGAATGAATTAAAGCAGTTAAAATGATTCCGATGAAAAGGCCGATTGCGTAGCTGATAAAGCCGAAGTCGTTTACGATGTCGATAAAGTGAATTACGAAGGATTTTACTTCTGGAACAGCAAAGAAGTCTGAAAGCCCGCCGAGGCCAAAGAAGAGCATGCCGAAGCCCATAATTGCAAGCCAGAAGCCTTCCCGCTTTTTAAATTTTTTGATGATATAAAGAAGATAGCCAAGTCCAAAAATAGGAATCGCGTAGTCTTTTATTTCGAAGCTGGAACCGAGTGCGACAATCCAGCCCGTGACTGTGGTTCCGATATTGGCACCGAAGATAACCCCGATTGCCTGTGTGACAGAGACAAGCCCTGCGTTTACGAAGCTTACGAGCATAACCGTAGTTGCTCCAGATGACTGAATTATCATCGTGAGTATACAACCCGTAAGAAGACCTACGAATCGGTTTCCAGTCATGAAGGCAAGTGCGGCCTGTAATTTTTGTCCCGCACTCTTTTGAATTCCGTCGCTCATAAGCTTCATGCCGTAAAGCAAGAAACAAAGGCTGCCCGCGAAATTGATTGTTTCTAGTATCATCGTTAGCTCCGGATTAGAGTTACTATAAAATAACAGTTTTTAATGCTTTATGCTAGTAGGATTTTTCTTAAAGAATGTTGTAAACTAAGTAAAGATATGTCTTTAAATTGTAACGAAATTGATTTGATTCTCTCAGAACTTGATTTAAACGGCTCGTTTATTCAGGAAATAGTCCAGCCGAATTTTAATTCTCTCGCACTCTACACTTACAAGCCGGGAAATCCGAAAACTCTTTTTATTTCTCTCGCTTCGGGGGAATGTAGAATCCATGAGACAAGGCGAAAAATCACAAAAAACGAAAAGCCTCTTCGTTTTCAGGAAATGCTTAAATCAAAAATCAAGGGGTCGAGAATCCTTTCGTGCAGGCAGCTTGGAAAAGAGCGAATCATAAAATTTGAGCTTGAAAAAGCGGGTACGATTTATGTTATGCCACAGGCTCAGGCTTACGCCGCAAAAAAATCAAAATCTGTTCAGACAGAAGATGGGGATGAAATCTTTTATCTTTATGTTCGTCTTTGGTCAAACGCAGGAAATATTTTTCTGTGTGATAAAGACAATCTGATATTGGACAGCTTTTACAGAAGACCTGCAAAGGGCGAAAAAACAGGCGAGAGCCTTGTGTTGCCAAATGATTGCCACTTCGATAATTTGCAAGAGAAGTTCCCAATCCGCAGCTTTGAGGAGCTAGAGATTCCCGTGTCGGGGCACGGGAATGACGGTGACACGCTGACTTTTAATCAAAAGGTTGACTTTTATTATTCTCAGAATGCCGCGCAGTCGTCCCTTGAAAGCCTTTTGGAGCAAGCTGAAAAATGGTATGAGTCTCACAGAAGTAAGATTGCCGCGGCTTTGGAGCGACTGAATGAAAAACGGGAGACTTTTAAAAACGCTTCTCAGTACAAGCATCAGGGAGATTTGATTCTTTCGTTCGGACATTTGATTGACGGAAAATCCAACTTTCTTGAATGTGAAGATTACGAGACCGGAAAAAAAATCAGCATAAAGATTGACCCGAAAAAATCCGCTCAGGAAAATGCTTCTGAATATTATGAGACCTACAAAAAACAGACAGGCGGACTTGAAAATCTTGAATATGACATAGAGTCAACTCAAAAAGAGCTTGAAAATCTCGAAAAGCAATATAAAGAAATTATTGCAGAAAAGAATCCTATAAAGCTTGAGCAGATTCTGCGAAAAACTCAGAAACCAAAGCAGCAGGAAAAAAAATCGCATCCAGGACTCGACTTTTTTATTGACGGCTGGCAAATCATCGTTGGTAGGGATGCAAGTGAAAACGACGAACTTCTTCGTCATACGGTAAAAGGTGCTGATATGTGGCTCCATGTGCGCGATTACCACGGAGGCTATGTGTTCATCAAAAACCGGCCGGGAAAAACCGTTCCGCTGGAGATTTTGCTCTATGCCGGAAATCTTGCTGTTTATTACTCAAAGGCGCGCAAAAATGGCAGCGCAGACCTTTATTATACGCAGGTTAAGCACTTGCGGCGGGCAAAAAATGCCCCGAAAGGCACTGTCCTCCCGACAAATGAAAAAAATCTTTTTATAAAGCTGGACGAGTCAAAAATCAGAAAATTGCAGGAGACTATTCAAGACTTTTGATAATCAAGCTTGCATTGCAGCCGCCGAAGGCAAAGGAATTGCTCATGCAGCAGCGCACTGTTGTTGAATCGGCAATCTTTTCTACAAAGTTCATTTCTGGCATTTCTTCGTCCTGAAGGCCGTCCCATAAATGAATGGGGAGCTTTTGTTCTTTTATGGCGTAAAAACACACGGCAAGTTCAAGGCTTCCGGCGGCACCGAGAGTATGACCCATCATTGGCTTCGTAGAGGAGCAAAGCGGAAGATTCTTTATTTTATTCGGAATGTCAGATTTTTCGCCCCTGTCAGCAAATGTCTTTTCAGCCGGTGTTTTAAAAACAAGTTCAACGCCACGGCTTTCCATACTGTCATTTAAATGGGTTCCTGTTCCGTGAAGGTTTATGTAGTCGATTTCGCTGGGTTCAAGCTTAGCCTCCCGAAGGGCGGCATTCATTGCCTGTTCTGCGCCAGTTCCGTCTGCGAGTGGAGCTGTCATGTGGCTTGCATCGCTTGACTCACCACTTCCTGCCAGAATAATTCCGGTTTGCTCTAAATCATCTTTTGAAAGAAGAAATACGCTTGCGCCTTCACCAAGATTTATACCAGAGCGATTTTTTGAAAAAGGATTCGTCATCCTGTGGTCTATGGCTTCAAGGCTGTCAAAACCGAGCAAAACCGTGTCACTTACGATGTCAACGCCTCCTGCAATCACGGCGTCACAAATTCCTGATAAAATCAGCTCCTTCGCTTTGATGATTGCGCTGGCACTTGAAGAGCAGGCGGTTGAAAAAGCGAGAGAGGGGCCGGTTACCCCGAATTTTTTTGAAGTAAAGCCTGCAACATAGTCCGCACCCTGCATTTTTAAGTCGTAATTTTCTGGAAAATGTCCCTCTTTTGACTCCACGGCTGAGCCGAAAAAAGCCCTGTGACCTTTCATAGAAAGCTCTGTGCCGTTGTCGCAAGAGCCGATACAAGCTCCGACTCGATTTTTCCCATATTTTGAAATTGCTTTTTGAACAACGCCTGAAATTCCGTCAAGAGCAAAATCTAAAATCTGCAGAACACGCATATCGAATTTGTCGCCAGTCGGCTTTAGCTTTGAATCTTCGATTTTTCCCACATAAAATTTTTTTGCCCCATTTTCACTGGCAATCGACGGTTCAACGACTTTTATTCCGTCACGATTTCCGTTTTCAAGATTTTCGATAAATTGTTCCGGGTTTTTAGAATCTCCTGCCGCACAAATAAAGCCGGGCTTTGAAAGAAAGATATTTTCGCTCATAGACGCAATGATTTTATCTGATTTTAAGACCTAATTCAATTCTCAAATCGAGCGTAGCCGAGAAATCTATTTCTGCCGATAATCTG
>CALGGS010000199.1 GCA_937915735.1 uncultured Treponema sp. | reverse complement strand
TTTATCATATTCTTAAAATTTTGTGAATTTTGGGTGAGTTTTTAGAGGTTGCCTTAAGTACAGCAAGACCACAGATTACGGCCACTACAAGTACCAGATTTCTGCATGGAATGTACTCACAGATGATGAAGTTTATTCTACAGCAGATTCAGGAACAAAGGTTCTTGCCTTCGACAAGACTTCCCTTGCCCACGCCCTGAACACTTACGCCGTTCACTTTGTTTATGCCGCAACAGAAACCTACACTCTTGAGGCAAACGACTATTCCCAGGGCTACGGAAACGCAACTGTTACAAGCACAAAAGAAGTGACGGAAGATGAAGAGCCGGAATCTCCTTACATTTTCATCACTTTGGTTGACGACGGCGTTGCGACAATCAATGTTACGGCCGCAACATCAACTACAACAACAGATGATGAGGGGAACGAAACTGTAACATGGGCAATGTCCGGCAGCGAAGACGATGTAACTGAATACACACTTTACACTGAGTAAAGGCATAGGCTGTTATTCTTGTCGTAAGGGCGGGAATGACAGCCTTTTTGCATTTTTTTTGCAATTAGCCATTTTATAACAAAAAATTTATTAGCAAAAATTTTATTTTTGTGTACAATCACCCTCGCCTTTATTTGTTAGCGTAACCTAACTTAAAGGGCTAGCTGGTAGGCTATTCGCTCCAATTCACTTCATTTTCCACCGATATTTTGGGGGTTCCCATGCCATTAACAGAACAGTTTATTGTTTCAAAGCTTCGTGAAGCAGGACGCAGAATAACAAATCAGAAGAGAGTTATCATCAAAAACATCTTGAGTAACCAAAATTCGACTGCAAAAGAAATCTATTATCTTTCAAAAATAACGGCTCCGGACATAAATATTTCCACTGTCTACAGAACCGTAAGCGAACTGGAAAAATTCGGTTTTCTTTCTGACAGAAATATCAGGATTTGCTCAGCTTGCTAATTTTTTCAAAAATCAGTATGAAAAAAAATATCGTCACAATCATTCTTGCTCTTTCCCTTATTTTCCTTAGTTTTGCCTCGCTTTTTATTGGCGTTATCGACATCGACTTAAAGGGACTTCTTAGCGCGGATGCCCTTCAATGGCAGATTTTTTTGGCTTCACGCATTCCACGCTTGCTTGCGATTCTCTGCACGGGTGTGGGAATGAGCATTGCAGGCCTTATTATGCAGCAGCTTTGCATGAACAAATTTATCTCGCCCACAACAGGAGCGACCATTTCTTCAGCCCAGCTTGGCATTTTAATCGCCCTTCTTTTTATGCCACATTCAACATTGTTCTCCCGTGCTTTCGTCGCGTTCGCCGCCGCTTTGGCTGGCACCTGGATTTTCGTGCTTTTCATCCAGCACATTCAGTTTAAAGATGTGATTATGGTGCCTTTAGTCGGCATTATGTTCAGCGACATTATCCGCGGGCTTACAAGTTTTTTGGCCTACAAGTTTGACATGACACAGTCCCTTTCAAGCTGGCTTGTCGGGCATTTTTCCCTTGTAATCCGTGGAAAATACGAAATAGTCTATCTCGTCCTTCCCCTGGTGATTCTCGCGTACATCTTTGCAAATCATTTTAACATCGTCGGAATGGGAAAGGATTTTTCAAAAAACTTAGGCCTTCCCTATAATCTTGTCTTGTTTTTCGGACTTTCAATCTCGGCGGCAATCACCGCAAGCGTTGTTGTCGTTGTCGGCTCAATCTCATACATTGGTTTAATCGTTCCGAATGTGGTGGCTCTTTACAAAGGGGACAGAATAAGGGGAACTATCCTAGACACTTCTCTTTTCGGCTCGCTTTTCGTTTTGATTTGCGACATTTTGGGGCGGCTGATTATCTTTCCGTACGAGCTTCCCATAGAGCTTATCATCGGAGTTTTCGGCTCGATTTTGTTCATCGCACTTTTGTTCTACCGCCTAAAGTACGGGCGCAGGGCAATTCGCCTTGAAAAAAAGCAAAGCGATTCTTTTTCACAATCACAGGCACAAATACAGGCAGAAAGAGAAAAAAAATGAAAGGCAAAAATTTATCTCCAAAAGCAAAAATCCTCATTATGATTTTTCTCACCCTGATTGTCTGTGCCGCTTATCTTTTATTCGCCCTTCGTTTTTCTAACAGCCGGCTTTTACACTATCAGATAGAAAAGCGGCTCCCAAAGGTTTTTGCCATTTTGATTACGGCTTTTTCGATTGGAAGCGCGTCGATTGTCTTTCAGTCGGTCATAAACAACACGATTGTGACGCCCTGCCTTTTGGGAATGGACTCTCTTTACACCCTTGTCCACACGCTAGTCTATTTTTTCGCGGGAGCGGCAAGTCTTCTTGTTACGAACAAACAGCTTGCCTTTGCCGTTGACCTTGTGATTATGGCAGTCGTGAGCATGGTAATTTACAGCTACATTTTCAAAAAAACAGGAAGCAATGTCTTGTATGTCATTTTGATTGGAACGGTTTTGACTTCGTTTTTTGGAAGCGTCCAGTCAACAATCACTCGTATTATGGATCCAGCTTCTTATGAAACGCTTTTAACGACACTTGTAGCAAGCTTTGACAATGCGAACACAAGCATTATGATTTTCAGCCTTATTGTCCTTTTTCTGATTGCAGTCATTTTCAGAAGGGATTTGCGTCTTCTCGATGTTCTTACGCTGGGAAAAGACAAGGCAGTCAATCTTGGCGTTGATTACGACAAAAGCATCCGCCATCTCTTGCTTTGCGTAACGCTTTACATGACTGTCGCAACGGCTCTTGTAGGGCCGCTGGCCTTCTTGGGGCTGATTATCGCAAATCTCTCTCGCCAGCTTATGCAGACTTACCGCCATTCGTTTTTGATTGCCTCATCAAGCCTTTTTGGTGCAATAGTGCTTTTTGCGGGACAGTTTTTAGTCGAGAGGATTTTTTCCTACAACATACCGGTGAGTGTCTTCATCACTACGGGCGGCGGAATCTACTTTTTGTATCTGCTTTTATCAAAGAAAAAGGCGTGTTAACGGGGGAAAATAAATGAAAGTCGAAAATCTTACAAAAAAATATGATGAAAAAATTGTCTTAGACGAAGTTACTCTTGAATTCCCCGAAAAATCCGTGATTTCCTTAATCGGGCCGAACGGAGCCGGAAAATCTACTCTTATGGGGATTATCTCCCGCCTTTTAGAGAGGAGCGGCGGCAGCGCAATCTTCGACGGAAAAGACTTAAAGGACTGGAAGAGCAGTGAGCTGGCAAAACGGCTTTCTATTCTCACGCAGAGTCACAATGTGCAGATGAAGCTTACCGTGCGCGAGCTTGTTTCATTCGGCCGCTTTCCTTACAGCCAAGGCAGGCTCACGAAAGAAGACAGCGAGATTATCGACAGGGCAATTTCTTACATGGAATTAGGAGAAATCGAGAATCAGTTCATTGACGAGCTTTCCGGCGGGCAGAGACAGAGGGCTTACATTGCCATGGTTATCGCGCAGGACACAAAAATCGTTCTTTTAGACGAGCCGACGAACAATCTTGACATCTACCACGCCACGCAGATGATGCGGATGGTTCGCCGTCTGTGCGATGAGCTTGAAAAAACGGTGATTCTGGTTTTGCACGAGATAAACTACGCTTCATTTTACAGCGATTATGTTTGTGCAATGAAAGACGGAAAAATCGCAAAATTCGGACGGGTGAACGAGGTCATCACAAAAGAGGTGCTTTCTTCTATATACAATGTTGATTTTGAAATCATGCAGATAAAGGGAAAGCCGATGACGATTTATTATTAGGAAACAGGGGCAGGTCGCCCAAAGGAGATATAATGAAAAAAATTGTTTCACTTGCAGTTGCACTTGTATTATCTGCAGAAATTGGCGTTTTTGCGAAGGCAAAAACCGTAAAAATTGAGACCTTGAACGGAAAAAACGAAAAAACAACCGTTGAAGTGCCTTATGAGCCAAAAAAAGTTGCGATATTAGACCTCGCAAGTCTTGATATCCTGGATAACTTAGGTCTTGGAAGCCGCGTAGTTGGCTCTGCCTCAACGAGCATCGACTACCTTTCAAAATATTCTCCGGACAAAAACAAGAAAATCAAGAACATCGGAAATATTAAGACTCCAGACATGGAAGCCGTTTTTGAGTGTGAGCCGGACATCATTTTCATTGGCGGTCGCCTGGCTTCAAAATATGACGAGCTTTCAAAAATCGCCCCGGTCGTCTATCTCGCAACTGACATGAATATCGGCTTAGTCGAAAGCGTAAAGAAAAACGCAAACACCATTGCGAGTATCTTCGGAAAAGAAAAAGAAGTGGCAAAAAAATTCACGAGCTTTGAAAGCCGTATTAAAGCTCTCAAATCAAAAGCAGAGGGACAAACGGCAGTTCTGGGTATGGTAACAAGCGGAAGCTGTAATCTTTTGGGAAACACAGGACGGCTTAGCCTTATCACAAACGAAATAGGCTTTAAAAACATTGGCGCAAATCTTTCAGGAAAGGGAGCAAACAGCCGCGGCGGAAAATTCAGGCAAGATGCAGTTACTCAGGCTCAAAGACAGGCTCACGGAGAAGAATCTTCGTTTGAGCTTATTGCAAAACTGAACCCCTCGCATATTTTCGTGCTTGACCGCGACAGCGCAATCGGCACAAACGGGGCTAAGCTTGCAAAAGATGTTATGAATAACGAAATCGTCTCAATGACAGATGCCAGCAAAAACGGCAAGATGATTATTCTTTCTTACCCTGCAATCTGGTACACGGCTGAAGGCGGAATCACGGCTCTGGACTATATGCTAAAGGATTTGGAAGCGAATCTGTAGGCAAAAAAAACGGGGCTGACTTAAGAATTAAGCAGCCCCGGCTTTCTATTTTTCTCCCCTCTTTCTTGAATTACAAGCTTATCGTCTCAACCATATATCTGATTGAAGTTCCGTTTACATCCTGCAGCGTTTTTTCGACTACGAAAACTAAGTTTCTGCCAGTCTTATCGCTAAAAATTCTGTCAATTCTGTAGCCCAGAACATTTTTTCGCTTTATGTCAGGAGAACCGACTGTGTGGCGACTCAACACATTCCCGGTCTCATCTTTTTTCTCCATTGTAATAAAGAATGACGAGCGCAGCGTGCTGTCTTTTCCCTCAACATTTTTTACGAGCTGAATGTGATAGAAAACGCTCTGTTCTGAAGTTGAGCCTTCAAAATCCTTAAAAACAATCTCACTCTCCCCTTCTTTTCGGTCATCACGCACATAAAGAAGATTGTCAACATCAGCTTTCTTAAAATCATATTTTTTAAGTTTCCAGGCAGCCTTCGCATATAAATCGTCAAATACAGCCTTTCCGCCTTTTGAAACTGTCTGAGCTGACGGATTGGTTCTGAAAACCTCACCATCTATAAAATCATTTTTCGCAATATCTACTGTATAAATTTCTGCATAGCCCTGATAATTTTTGTCAGTTTTTCCATATTCGCCAAAAGCATAAGTCTTTCCGTCCTGAGAAATACCCAAATCTACGAAAGCAGCGGCATCGCCCGCAAAAATTCCAATAGAAGAAGCAAGAAGAACAAATCCGGATAAAATTAGCTTTTTCATAAATCCTCCCAAAACCCTTACAGGTTCTCTTTATTATTTTCGGCTTTAAAAACAAAGTCTTTAGAAGTTTCAGCCTTTAAAAACAGCTTCTTTCCCATTGAAGAAAGTCGTCTTTTGTCCTAAGATTTTATTATGACTTTAAAAACACGGAATCTCTTTATCAAGGCTTTTTTGATTGCAAGTCTCGCGTCAATTCTTTCTGCGCTGATTATTTTTTTGATTTCTCTGCACAATTCGTCAATAATCACTCCTCCGGATTTCAGGATTCCTGCGTTTTTGAGTAAAATTCCCTTCACCCCAATCAGCTTGCTTTCTGTTTTTTTATCTTTTCTTCTCTTAATTTTGTATGTGCCTGTTTGTTTTTATCTTTTAATCAGATTTTTTGAAAACACACAGACAAGCGAAATAATTTTTTTTACAGGATTTTTAATCGCCATCACGGCGGAAATCGCACGGTTCATCACGATTTGCCTGGGCCTCTGGCTTTCTTTTTCAAATCTTTTGATTTTTATGGGAAATGTCACGCTTTTTGGACGAACGCTGGCCCCCTTAAGCTTTTTATGCGCTGCGCTTTTCAGCGAAACAGACCAAAGGCAGGACATCGAGCGAAATTATCTCATTATGGTAACAGTTTCCGTAGTTTTTGCCGTCATAATTCCAATGAATACCGCAAAAATCACTTCCACAGGACTCGTAACCGAAGGCTTCATGCACTTAATCAACATCGCTCGATTTTTGCTTATGCTTACGACAGTCGTTTCCTTTTTTATTAACGGAGTCAAAAAAAATAACGGGGAATACAAGCATCTGGCCATTTTTTCAACAATTCTTCTTTTAAGCTACAGTCTTCTGGTTTCCTGCGACAATTTTGTCTTTTTGATTTTTACTTTTTGCTCAAAAAATTCGATTCTTCGATGCAAGAGCATTATTTTCAGACAACTCCCGATTTTAAGGCGATTGACGCTTCTTACATCGCCGATGACCTCAAGGATTTTCTTACTGTGGCGTGGACGATTCCAACCGTGAGCGATTGGTCTGACTTGATTCAATTTTTTAAGACAACGCGCGGCACGGAGCCAATAAAAGTCGCGCATTGGAACAAAATCGTAACGCGCCTTTCGCAAATGAAGCAGGCAAAAATTTTTGAAATGATAATTCAACTCGCCACAAAAGACCCGTTTTACGAAGCGAGCATCGACGAAAAGCGCGAATTTATCGTTTCGCCGTATATCGAAAAAGTACGCTCGGAAGCGATTTCCACGGTGCGAAAACTTGAAAACGAACAAAAAAATTCAAAAATTGACAGCCTTTTGAGCCAGATTTTCAATACAACGGCGATTTTTGCCACAAAGCATTACACCGAAGAAGGCAGCGAGGTTTTTGTAAAAAGAGGGCTTCCTCCTTACGAATTTGCAAAGCCGCTCAATTATCTCAAATCGTTTTTGATTGAATTTGTGAAAAAAGACGTTCGAGAACTGGCTGATTTGGTGCTGGTGCGCGGAAAATGGACAAATCCTGAACTTTCGCAACAAATGAGCGAAGCGTACAATTCCATAATGGAAGCGAGCGAAAAAATCACCGCGTTTGACAACAAACACAACGAAGAAGGTGGCGAATTCGGCATAAAATTCAAAACGTTGCTTCCTCGATGTGAACGCGACCGCGAGTCAAAAAACATCCTTCGCACACTCATAAACGACAGCAACGCCACGGCAAAAGAATACGTTGTAAAAACCACAAAACAACTCATCGTTTTTGCAAAAGACACAAAATCGCTCATCGACGATTACAAAAAACTCCCGCGCGCGGAAATGCTCACAAACTGGAAAGAACTCGAAGCCAGCCACGAGCTCGCATACTTCAGAGGAAGCCTCGCCGTCGAGTTTCCGGAATCATACACCCTCGAGGAAATGAAAGCCATCAGCGAGGGCATGGAAGCCAGCACAGCAGAAATCGACGCGGCCCTGCGCGCCGACTTCCAGGCGATGCCGGTCTTCGCCCAGCAGCGCATGATGGAGCTGCTCGAGAAGGCCGACCCGGACAACATCCGGTTCTGGGAGGAAACCCTTCTCGGAATCTCGGAGCTGCCCGACAGCCCGCCCGTAACCGCGTAGAGCCGCAGCAACGCCCCTAACATCGGAGCCGCCAGTCATCCCTGGCGGCTCTCTTCTCGTCTGCAGCTCAGCAAGGGCAGATGGTCAGCTCGATCATGTCGACCTGATCGCGGTCGTTGCCGGCACCGCCGTCGTCATCATCTGACTCCCATTTGCCCTATCCCGGCGAAGCCCCCCAGCCAGTGGACGCGGTAAGAGTCGGCGTAGTAGCCGGTCGATCCCGGATTCGGCGTCGAGTAGTTGACGGTCAGCCCGATCAGCTTGCCGTCCTTCATATTGTTCTTGTGCCAGCCCCCAGGCCCGAGCGATTCCGGATCGACCTCGAAATCGGCGATTCGCAGCCAGGTGAAACTGCAGCTATCTCTCGAAGCGCATCTTGTCGAGCTGCTTTAGGTAATCCCTGCGGATCTTGCCCGCCGAACCGAAGAAACCAATCTCCGACTTCGACAGCTCGCTTGCCACGTCCTTCATCCGGAGAAGCTCGAGCGTACAGATCAGGTCGGCGGATTGGAAAAGCCGGTACTCATGCGGAAGCACGCGCCTGAAATCGACCTCGAAGAACTTGGCCGCGAACACCGCGTTGATGGTCTCGGTAATAATCGACTGCCCGTTGTCATAATATGCTATGACCTTATCGAATGAGGTGAAGTACTCGACATGTTCGCCGATGAACAGCGACAGGTCGCGGGCGAACCTTGCCTTGAGCTTCATCCTGTCCGGGTACTCGCTCTTCTTGTACGAGAATGTCTTGTACGTGACGCCGGCGTTGCGCGTGAAGGCGTAGAGCTTGGTGAAGATGCGCTTGCGCTCCGGCACGCCCATGTTCACGTACATGTCCTCGCGTCTGATGATGGGCCCGGTGTGAATAGCGCAATCGGTCGGGAAGTCGAGATAGGCCAGCTCCTGGTTCAGTTTTGCCAAGGCGCCGTCAATCGGGTTGTCTTGGTTATGGAAGACAAGCGTGACGAGGTAGTACTTCGAGTTCGAGCCGAAATCTCCGCTCTCATCCAGAAATATGGATTCTTCGCTCAACGTTCGCTCCTGCCGTCCGTTCGTCCTACACGTGGGTAAAAAAGTGGCTGGGGACTTCCCCAGCCTAAGGTGGACCTGGGTCTTGAACGACCAGTCCAGCTGAATAGGATTCTACCTGACGCGCAAACTCCGCGCAAGTCACGAATCGGCAACAGAGGGCGTGCGATGGTCGGGCCGTGCATCGATGCAGCACCGTCCAACAAGCGCTCACGGCGCTGCCTCGCATGCCAAAGAAGTGCCGAGGGGCTGCCCCCGGCGGTTCGGTAGAAACACCTGCGCGGAATCTCCAGGAACACTTATACCACAGGAACGCCATCCGAATCGCCTCGATCTGCGGTGCCACGCCACTCCACCACGCCATCACGATGGAAGCGCACACGCATGCGGACATGAACGACAAGTGCATCGCCATGGATGCGCTTCAAGAAATGCTCGCGTAGCGTCCGTGACGGTGATTGCCGGGGCGCTTGTGAAACACCCCCGGCAGGTCCACCACGAGCCGCGAAAACGCAAACCTGAATAATACACAAGGAAAGGGGCAATAGAAAAGGCAAGAATTTCCCAACACGTTTTGCACTTTAACCCCGATTCTAACGTTACGCCCGCCAGGACAATTCTTGCCTTATTCTTGCCCGCTTCAAAAAGGCAAGAATTAAGGCCAGAGCAACAACGCTCTGACCTGGGGTTTCTGGTAGCTCCGACCGGATTCGAACCGGCGACCTCCGC
>CALGGS010000198.1 GCA_937915735.1 uncultured Treponema sp. | reverse complement strand
TTTCGTGAACGGCTGCTTCTGGCATGCGCACGGCTGGAAGAGTGATGAATCCTTGGTTCGCTCGCCAATTCTCGAAGAAGATGTGCTTTATTCCCTCAAATGCGATAAATTCCGTATGCCGACCACAAATCCCGAATTCTGGCTGGCCAAATTCACCCGAAACCGGGAGCGGGACTTACGGGACATCGAAAAATTGCTGTCTGAGGGCTGGCGCGTGGGCGTGGTCTGGGAATGTTCGATTACCGGCCGGCTCAGGAAAGAAAAAATCCGCTCGGTGGCCGAAAAAATCTCCCTCTGGCTTGAGGAAGGTTATTCCGAAATCTACCGGGAATTTTAATCTTTTCAGATTCCAAGTTTCCTTAGAGCAAATCCTTTATGGTCTCCAAAAAAACTTCCCCGGCGCGAGTGAACTGCTGCTTCCGTCGCCAGACTACATACATATTCGTCGTGAGCTCAGGCATGAGGGGCTTAAAGCAAAGGGGAGAATCTGCGCTGGTGTCTACAAGCCCGTCAAAGGTGAGAAGATAGCCCACTCCTTCCCTTGCAAGGACGCTTCCGTTATAAGTTAAATCCAGAGTCGCGACCACATTGAGATTTGCCGTGTCGTCGCCGAACCATTTTGGCAGATCCGCAGAAAGCGCCTGTCGGGAAACCATAAGGGGCTTGTCGATTAAATCGCCCGGCTCAATAAAATCCCGTTTTGCAAGCTGGCAATCCCGGCGCATGACAACGCCCCAGCGGTCAACGGCATGAACCGTGAGGGAATTGTATTTTTCCACATCAACATTCTCAACGATTACGGCAAAATCAAAAAGACCTTTATCAAGTTTTTCAAGAACCCGCTCGCTGTCACCTGCATAAAGATGGTAGCGGATTCGGGGATGGGATTTTTTTAGGCGGATGATACACTTTGCGAGGAAAGAAATGTTTCGGCTTTCGGCACAGGCGATGGCAATGTCACCGGAAATTTCGTCATCCTTGAGGGATTTAAAATCCTGCATGGTTTTGTCTGCCATGAAAAGAATGTCTTCCGCCCGCTCCCTCAAAAGCTCCCCGGCTGGGGTGAGGCGGATGGCGTAATTGGTGCGCTCAAAGAGTTTTTCCCCCAGCTCCCATTCCAAATCCTTGATTTGCCGGCTCATGGTGGGCTGGGTCACATTGAGATTTTCCGCCGCCTTGGTGATGTTTCCCAATCTGGCGGCTTCCAGAAAATATTTTAATACGCGAAGTTCCATAATCTTATTCCTTAGATGATTTGTCGGGCGCATTTTGCCTGGGGCAAAACCGGGCTATTCGTGGTTACGCGTCTTACGCGCTCCATTCCTGCGCTCGCAGCAGCTCGCTTCGGAACAGCCCTGCAGGACTGCCACTACTACCCCTTGCGCAACAAGACTATTTTTCTTTTACTTCTTGAAAATATCGCTGTGAGTTCCCGTATCAACCAAGGTCAATACAAGAACATTTTTCTTTATTTTGTCGTCATACTCTTTCAAATAGAGCAAAAGCCAATCAGGCTGGATATGACATTCCCAAACATCCTTGAAATTTCCGATAAGCTGATGATTACGATATTTTTCATCAAGTTTTTCGTCTTTCATCAGCTTATCAACAACTTCCTCAAGAAGTGATATATCTAAACCTCGTTTTTTGGCAAGTTTAAAACTTGATTTGAATTGCGAAGTTTTCTTTAAAATACATTCCATTTATTCGCAATCCTCAAAAAGTTCTTTTGCACTTGAATATGATTTTACAGAAGAGTCCCTGCTGATTCGGCGGGCTTCTTCAATGGCAGAAAGCGTTGCTTCCGTAAAATTATATTGCGGAGGAACTATATCAAAAGGTATTCTCTGTTGATTTATGGCCTGCCGCAAAAACAATCGTATCGCCGTAGTCATATCCAAGCCCAAAGACTCAAAAAGACCTTCCGCCTCCTGCTTTGTCTTTGTATCTATTCTTGTTTGTAATACTGCTGTAGCCATAGAAACCTCCTTTTTTCTGATTTTTCGACTACAAATATACTACAAAAAGATTATGAAAACAATATAATTGCAGGTTTTATTTCATTTTCCATCGCCTTATCCGTTCACCACTGCCTTTGTCGCGCCAATCTTCTTGTCCGCATAACTCACCACGTCCTTTATGACCAGCTTTTGCACCGCGCTGATAAAATCCTGCATTGCCG
>CALGGS010000197.1 GCA_937915735.1 uncultured Treponema sp. | reverse complement strand
AGGTAATTGCAGGAAAAGACAAGGGTAAGCGTGGAACAGTAGTTCGCATGGTTACCAAAAAAGATGCAGTTATCGTTTCTGGAATTAACATTGTCAAAAAGGCAATGCGAAAACGAAGCCAGCAGGATCAAGGCGGAATCGTCGAGATTGAGGCTCCGTTGCACATCTCTAATGTCGCGCTCGTTTGCAAAAAATGTGGTCCGACAAGAGCTGGTTATAAAATCGACGGCGACAAAAAGATTCGTGTCTGCCGCAAATGTGGAGAAGCACTGTAATGGATAATTACGTACCACGGCTTAAGAAAGTCTACAAGGACAAAATCGCCCCAGAGCTCTTCAAAGAACTCGGTTACACATCCGTCATGCAGATTCCCAAACTTGTAAAAGTTGTGGTCAGCATGGGTGTTGGCGAAGCTCTCACCAACAAGAAACTCCTTGACGCCGCAGTAGCTGACATTTCTCAGATTACTGGACAGCATGCTGTAAAAACTAGAGCGAAAAAGAGTATTGCTAACTTCAAACTTCGTGAGGGTAATGAAGTAGGTGTAATGGTAACATTGCGCGGTAACCATATGTATGAATTTTTGGACCGCCTTATTAATGTTGCATTGCCTCGTGTTAAGGATTTCCGCGGAATCAAAGCAACTGGTTTTGACGGACACGGAAATTTCTCTCTTGGTATTACTGAACAGATTATCTTCCCAGAAATCGACTTTGACAAAATCACTAAGATTGCTGGTATGAATATCGCTATCGTAACAAGTGCAAAAACTGATGCAGAAGCTAAAGCACTTCTTACCAAGTTCAACATGCCGTTCAGGAAGTAGTGAGGAAGTATGGCTAAGAAATCATTGGTTATCAAGGCTGACCGCAAACAGAAATACAAGACACGGGAATACAATCGCTGTCAAATTTGTGGTCGCCCTCGCGGTTATTTGCGCAAGTTTAAGATGTGCCGTATTTGTTTCCGCAAAATGGCTGGAGAAGGTCTCTTGCCAGGCGTAACAAAATCTAGCTGGTAGTGGAGGAATAGAAATGAGTGTATCAGATCCAATCGCAGATATGCTGACTAAGATTCGTAACGCTGTTCAGGTTCGCCACGAAAAGGTTGATGTTCCAACATCAAAACTTAAGCTGGAAATTGTTAAAATCCTGAAAACAGAAGGTTACATTAAGAATTTCAAGAAAGTTACAGAAGATGGCAAAAACATCATCCGAATCTTCTTGAAATATGACGATTCAAACAATTCGGTTATTCACGGTGTAGAAAAAATCTCTACTCCAGGTCGCCGAGTTTATTCTGGTTATAAAGATTTGCCACGAATCTATAATGGCTTGGGAACATTGATTGTTTCAACTTCTGCCGGTGTTACAACTGGTAAGAAAGCAAGCGAAAAGATGGTCGGTGGTGAATTAGTTTGCAAAGTCTGGTAATAGGAGGAAGAAATGTCAAAAATTGGTAAACTTCCTGTTTCTATCCCAGCAGGAGTTACAGTAACTGTAAATCCAGGTCTTGTCACAGTAAAAGGACCTAAAGGCGAACTTAAAGAAAAAATCAACGATTTGGTTACTGTTGAAGTAAATGGTGCCGAATTGGTTGTAAAGCCAGCAAATGAATCAAAGAATGCAGGTGCTGCTCACGGCTTGTACCGCAATCTCATTCATAATATGGTCGTAGGTGTTACAGAGGGATTCACAAAAACTCTTATCATCACTGGTGTCGGCTATCGTGCAGAAGTTAAGGGCAAAGAGCTTGTAATGAACCTCGGATTCTCATCTGACTTCATCGCAGTTATTCCTGAAGGTCTCACTGTTACGGCAGACGCAAATGGTAAAGTCACTATCACTGGTACTTCAAAACAGTTGGTAGGTGAATTCAGTGCTCAGCTTCGTAAATTGCGAAAACCAGAGCCATACAAAGGCAAAGGTATCCGCTATGAAACTGAAGTCATCAGACGCAAAGTCGGTAAGACCGGCGTTAAATAAGGCGGGGTAACACATGTTCATTAAAAAGATGAATGAAAAAGCAAGAAAACGCTTGCATCGTAAGATTCACATCCGTAAGTCAATTTACGGAACTGCTGAGCGCCCACGAATGACTGTGTACCGCAGCAACACGAATCTTTATGTTCAGGTTATTGATGATGATAAGGGACACACCCTTGCTTCAATTTCAACATTGGAAAAAGAATTTGCTGACCTTAAGCCAAATACTGAAGGTGCTGCAAAACTCGGTGAAGCATTCGGAAAACGCTTGCAGGACAAAAAAATTACAACTGTAGTTTTTGACCGCAACGGTTATCTGTATCATGGTGTTGTAAAGGCCCTTGCCGATGGAACCCGCAAAGCAGGTATCATTTTCTAGGAGAGTCTATGGAACGCCAGAATAAATTTGACAAAGATTCAAAGAAAGAACAGAAAGAATTCATCGAAAAACTCGTAAGATTGAACCGCACTGCAAAAACCACAAAGGGTGGTCGAGCAATGTCTTTCTCAGCACTTACTGTAGTTGGTGATGGAAAAGGTCGCGTTGGATACGGATTTGGTAAAGCCAATGATGTTTCTGAGGCAATTCGTAAGAGCATCGACAAAGCAAAGAGAAATTTGATGTTCGTTCCTGTAAAGAACGGAACTTTGCCACACGAAATGCTCGGTAACTATAAGAGTTCATCAATCCTTCTTAAACCAGCTTGTCCAGGAACTGGAATTATCGCTGGTGGTACAGTTCGTGCTATTATGGATGCGATTGGTGCAACAGATGTTATTTCTAAGTCATTGGGATCTTCAAGCCCGGTCAATGTAGTTCGTGCTACATTCAATGCTCTTGAAAATCTTATGGACGCAAAAGAAATTGCATCTAACAGAGGTAAATCTCTGCAGGATATGTGGGGTTAATTATGGCTAAGAAAGTAAAAATTACACTCGTAAAGAGCGTTATCGGTCAGAAACCGGAAAAAAAGGCAACTGTCCGAAGCTTGGGTCTTAAAAAACTCAATTCTTCAGTCGTACAGGAAGCAACCCCAGCCATTCTCGGAATGGCAAACGCTGTAGCACACCTTGTTAAAGTAGAGGAGGCCGAATAATGTCAGATTTTCTTTTGCACGCGCCAGAAGGTGCTAACAAAAAGCCGAAGAGAGTAGGACGAGGTTCTTCTTCTGGACTCGGTACAACAGCTGGTAAGGGAAACAAAGGTCAGCAGTCTCGCTCTGGTTCTGCTGTTCCTTATGTCGGATTCGAAGGTGGTCAGATGCCACTTTACCGACGAATCGCACACCGCGGTTTCTCTAACTATCCTTTCAAGAAGGAATTTGATGTAGTTAATGTTGATGTTCTTGAACAGAAATTTAATGCTGGTGAGACAGTTGACAAGGCTGCACTTCTTGCTAAGGGCTTGATTAGATCAGAAAAGAACTTGGTCAAGATTCTCGGAAACGGGGAATTGACAAAGAGCCTTACAGTCGATGTAGATAAGGTTTCTGCTTCTGCAAAAGCTAAAATCGAAAAGGCTGGCGGTTCAGTAAAAGCTGCTGAGTCAAGCGAATCAAAATAAAACAGACAGTCAGTTCGGCAGGGAAAAACTGCTGAACTGATTTTTCCTATTTTAAAATAGAAAAAGTCTTTGGAGAAACAAATGGCAAACAATGCTATCGCTAACATGTTCAGAATTAAAGAATTGCGCGATCGTCTTTTCTTTACTTTTGTAATTCTCGTAGTTTTCCGTCTTGGATGTGTTCTTACAATTCCGGGAATCAATGCTCAGGTTCTTGTAAATTATTTTGAGGAACTTGCGCGTCACAATAAAAACGCGTTTGCCAGTTACATGGACTTCTTTGCCGGTGGTGCATTCTCTAACTTTTCTGTGTTCATGCTTGGCGTTATGCCGTATGTTTCTACACAGATTATTTTGCAGCTTGCGCTGATTATTTTCCCGTCACTCAAAAGAGCGGCTCAGGAAGATGGTGGTCAGCGAAAGGTTGCTGCCTGGACTCGAATCGGAACTGTTTTTGTATGTCTTATTCAGTCTTTGGCCGTAACTGTCTATGCGGCAAGTATTCCTGGGGCTATTGCTCTGGAAAATCCAATCGCATTTAAGTTGCTCGCAATGCTCACTGTAACAACAGGTGCAATGATTACAGTTTGGTTGGGAGACCAGATTACCGCACACGGTATCGGAAACGGCATTTCAATGCTGATTTTCGCCGGTATCGTCGCTCGTTTGCCTCATGCTGTTCTTGAACTTCGCAATCGAGTTGCAGACGGTTCTTTAAACCCTGTATTTGTAATCATCGTTTTGCTTATGTTTATTGCTATTATCGCCTTTGTTGTTTATGAGCAGTCAGGCGAACGAAGAATTCCAGTTCACTATGCAAAGCGTGTAGTTGGTCGAAAAATGTATGGCGGTCAGAGCACATACATTCCGTTCAAAATCAATCCATCGGGAGTTATTCCAGTAATTTTTGCTTCATCGTTCTTGACTTTCCCGTTGCAGATTGTTTCTAGTCTTGGTAATAATCAGAATTCAGCTCGCTGGATTGCTTCGCTTTCTGCAAAGCTTAACCCGACAGGCTGGCTCTACAATATTCTTCTTGTACTGTTGATTATCTTCTTTGCTTATTTCTACACTCAGGTAACACTGAACCCCACTGAGCTAGCGAAGAATATCCGTGAAAACGGCGGTTCTATTCCAGGAATCCGCACAGATAAAACAGAAGAGTACATGCAGAAAATTCTGAACAGACTTGTATTGCCAGGCTCTCTTTATCTTGCTGCAATTGCAGTTTTGCCGACAATCATCCAGAATCTTTTTGGCTTCCCGCAGTCTATTTCTATGCTGATGGGCGGCACCTCGCTTTTGATTTTGGTTGGCGTTGACTTGGATACGATGAGTCAGGTTGAAGCGCTTCTTAAAATGCATCATTCAGATGGCTTCGTTAAGAAGGGCAAATTAAGATCAAGAAATCTGTAGTTTCAAATACTATTCCTCGAATTTGTCAAGAAAAATTGTGCAAATTCGAGGAATTTTTATCAAATTTCTTGGTTTTACTATAGAATAAGTTGGGGTATTTTGTTATACTCATTGGACTTGAATTGTAGTTCATTGCGAACTGCCATGATTCAAGCAAAGTATATCTATCCCCAGGGGGACTTTTATGAAAGTACGAACCAGCGTAAAGCCCATCTGCGATAAGTGTAAGGTTATCAAACGAAACGGAATCATCCGTATCATTTGTTCAAACCCAAAACATAAGCAGAAGCAGGGTTAAGGAGTAACAGATGGCTCGAATTGCGGGAGTTGACCTCCCAAATAAACATGTCTTTGTTGCATTGACCTACATTTACGGTATTGGTCGTTCATCAGCAATGACAATTTGTGAAAAGACAAAGATTGATCCAAACAAAATGATGAATGATTTGGATCAGGACGAGTTGGCTAAAATCCGAACTTTGATTGATTCAGAGTACAAGGTTGAAGGTCATCTTCGCTCAGAAATCGGTCTTAACATCAAACGCTTGATGGACATTGGTTGTTATCGTGGTCTTCGACATCGAAAAGGTTTGCCATGTCGTGGTCAGAGAACTCGAACGAATTCTCGAACTCGCAAAGGTAAGAAGAAGACAGTCGCTAACAAGAAGAAGGCAGTCTAATTAGCTGACGGCTAATTTTCTGTTAATTGAGGTGTAGTTAATGGCAACCGCAAAAAAACGAAAGGAAAAAAAGAGCGTATACGAGGGAAATGTTTATATCCAGGCTACGTTCAACAATACTATCG
>CALGGS010000196.1 GCA_937915735.1 uncultured Treponema sp. | reverse complement strand
CCACATAAAGTCCGTGGTTCAGATTTTCTATGGTCAGCACGGCAAGGACTGTGCGGGAGTCGATTTCAAGGTCAGAATAATCTTTTGATTTGTCGGAAATTACAAGAACCCGCTCCGCGTCCTGAATTTTTGCCCTTTTTAGGGTGGATTCGTCGGTAAAATCCCCGGCCACAAAATGTAAATCTTTGTAGCTGTCCCGGCTTTTTAAAAGCTGAACCTGATCTGGAGCCTCGTTTATCAGCACAATCATGTCTATGCTGATTTCCGGATTTGATTTTAGAACCGTCTTTAAGATTTTGTCAAAGCCCGGTCTCCATCCGCAAATTATAAAATGTCCGCTCATGTCTTTTAATGTTTCCAATCCCTTGTCCTTTTTTTCCTGAATATCAACGAAAAGCGCCGTGATATTACCCCTGATATAACTGAAAAAGAATGTGCCGGTAATCAACAGAGTGATTGCGGCAGCCCGCCCAGAAAGTGACTCACACACATACTCAAAGTAGCCCGCAAATACGGCGACGCACATGAAGTAGAAACTGTCGAACTTTGTTTCGATTCCGCTTCCTGTTTTGGTCTCCACATTGTAGACGATTATGGTCATGCTCACTATGAGAAGGATAATCGCCAGATAGGCATAAGTTGACGGAGTTTTTAGAAGAATCCTGAGTAAGTGAAAAAATCGATTCCGCTTTCCGTCCTTTTTTTTACCCATGCTTTTTGCCCCCTTAGCTTATGCAGTTAGAGCAAACCAGAATGGATTTTGCGTATTTTGGAATTATATAAGAGCCCTTTGGAGTGAGAAGAGGCTCATTGCAGCTTCCTTCAAGAGAATCTTTTTTCATCTGCTGGTAATTTCCAGAATTCAAAAGAAGCCCCACGAGGATTTCGGATTCGCCTTTTTTGCTGTAAAAATCCTCCAGCTCCTGATAGCTTTTTCCCACATAGCTTGCCGGGAAATCAGAGACAATGATTCCTGTGTCAGAGTCATCACTGATAAGCGACTTGATGACATTGCTGTAGCCCTGACCGCTAGATGCAGTGGCCAGAAGGCTGTGCTCATATTCCTGAGTGAGGATAATTTCATCGCAATGGGCGAGCCGCAAATGTTCGGCAAGTTTTTCGTCCAAAAGCTCGGCAGAAATGTAAACGGAAGGATTAAGATTCTTCATGGTAAGGACGGCAAGAACTGTGCGGGAATCAACTTCCATGTTGCTTGACTTGCCATTTCCAGAATCCGCGAGGACTAGAATGCGAGAAGCAGTCTCGATGTGGGCGCGTTTAAGCGTATCAGCGTCAGAAAAATCCCCGGCCACATATTTTACGCTCTTGAATTCGATATTCTCTTTGAGTTGCTCCACCAGCTGGGAAGGGGCATTGTTCACCAGAACAATCATGTCAGGCGTGATGTCTGGATTAGACCTCAGTACCGTCGCTAAAAGTTCCTCAAAGCCGTTTTTCCATCCGCAAAGTAAAAACTGTCCTTTCATAGGCCGTATTTTTTTTAATCCCCTGTTATTTTTCGACTGAATATCCATGATTACAGAAGTAATCTTACCGATGATGACCGCCCATAAAGCCATTCCGAAGAGCAGCAGCACTAATGAAGCAAAGCGGCCGGGAACGGACTTTACGTAAAAGTCATAGTAAGCCGCAACCACCGCGACAATCGTGTGCCAGACCGCATCAAAAAGCCCCGTGATGCCCGAATCTGTCTTGGTCTCCGTCTTGTAAACCACATAGGTCGAAAGGACGATGAGAGCCAGAATAAGAAGGAGCAGATAACTGAAGGGATTTTTCAGCCATCTTTTAAGGCTTCGGTGCAGCTTTCGGCGCAGTTTTTTGCTTTTTTCGCTCATTTAAAAGCTCCTTGTAAATGCTGCCGGTGTTGGGCAATTTCAAACCAACTGCCCCTTCTATGATACAAGAATATTCAATTTTTGAAAATAATTTTAAATTACAAAATAATCAGAGGTAAAAATCTCCGTCCTAAAAATAGTTTATTTCACGAAACTGGCATTTTCCTCAGTATGCGTCATTGTGGACTCCTCCGATTGCCCTTCCGCTGGGCTCGTCCATGTTTTTCCAGGCGGCGTCCCATTCCAGGGCTTTTGCCGTAGAGCAGGCAACTCCCGCTTCGTGGGGAACGCATTTTGCGGCAGAGTCGCTGGGGAAGAGTCGGCTGTAGATTTCGCGGTAGTAATATTCTTCTTTTGTTTTTGGCGGATTTACGGGGAAGCGGTTTTCGCGGCGGGCAAATTCCTGATCGCTGACTTTCTCCTCGGTGATTTTTTTCAGGGTGTCAATCCAGTTGTAGCCCACGCCGTCAGAGAACTGCTCTTTTTGCCGCCATGCGATGTTTTTTGGGAGCAGGTCTTCAAAGGCCTTGCGCAAAATCCATTTTTCAATCCTCTGTTTGCCGTCGGGGAGGCGGATGCTCATTTTGTCATTTGGATTAAGGCTCATGGCGATGTCGATAAAATCTTTGTCAAGGAAGGGAACCCGGCCTTCCACGCCCCAGGCCATAAGGCTTTTGTTCGCGCGGAGACAGTCATAAAGGTGGAGCTTGCTCATTTTTCGCACCAGCTCTTCGTGGAATTCTTTGGCGTCAGGCGCCTTGTGGAAGTAAAGATAGCCACCGAAAAGCTCGTCGCTACCCTCACCCGAAAGAACCATCTTGATTCCCATTGATTTTATAACGCGGGCAAGAAGATACATGGGCGTACTTGCCCTCACCGTGGTGATGTCGTAGGTCTCGATGTGATAGATTACATCAGGAAGAGCGTCTAAAGCTTCCTGAATGGTGAAGTGGACTTCGTGATGAACGGTGCCGATGTAGTCGGCTGCCTTCTGGGCGGCGATTAAGTCCGGCGAGCCTTCCAGGCCGATTGCGAAAGAGTGGAGCTGAGGCCACCATGCGCTTTCCTTGCTGTCGCTCTCAACCCGCTTTTTAGAGAATTTCTGTGTGATTGCGGCGATTATTGAGGAGTCCAGGCCTCCCGAAAGAAGCACGCCGTAGGGAACATCGCTCATAAGCTGGGCTTTTACCGCCGTTTCCAGGCCGTTACGCACTTTTTCAATCACGGCGGGGTTGATGATTTCTCCCTTGTCGTCAGTGGCTT
>CALGGS010000195.1 GCA_937915735.1 uncultured Treponema sp. | reverse complement strand
TCAAAGACCTCATTCAAAAGGCCTTCCAGAAAAAGCTCATTCACTCCGTTGGGAAGGACAAGAGCCTCCTCTGTCTCCTGACTTTTTCCAGTCTCTCTGATGAGAAAATCGTACATGTATTCAATTTTTCTCTGGCGGAAACCTTCCGGTGCCGAACCGCAGAGAATGGCGTATTGAGACAATGCTATCTCCAATAAATCAACTGTATTACATTGAGAGTAACTGAATTTCAGTTTTAAATCAACTGAGTTACAGTTATTTTAACTGTAAAAGGTTGAATATCAATACAGTCTGTTTCGTCATAATATTTGTATGACTCATTTCCAGCAGATTTTTATTCAGAATTTAAGGTTTTACAGAAATAAGGCAGGCTTTTCCCAGCTTGCATTTTCAGAGAAAATCGGTCTGAGTCCAAATTATCTGAATGCCGTTGAAAACGGAAAAAATTTTCCATCTACTGATGTAATTCAGAAAATAATCGATGTGTTGAATCTGCTTCCATATCAACTTTTTTTAGAAAGCCCTGATAATCAAAAAAGCAGTGAAAAAAATGAAATTATTCAAATGGCAAGTGACTTAAAACAAAAAGTCGTCAAACAAATTGACGACTTCATTGAAAACTATTCTTAGGATTTATAAAACCACATTCACGACCTGCTTTTTAGCCTTTCCAGCAAGGCTTCGCATCCCCGCCACAAAGGGCGGAACGGCCCTTATATTCCCTTTACTCCTTAACTGCCGCTCCTCCAAAGCTTGAAATGAGTGTTTTTTGCGTAATCAAAAAGAAAATCACGAAGGGAATCGAAACAAGAAGGCTGCCCGCTGCAAAAATCGTGAACTCATTTTTTTTGTCCGAAACGAAACCGAAAAGCCCCAGCGCCAAGGTCTGATTTTCCGTGCTGCGAAGAACCATTTTAGGAAAAATGAAGTCCATCCACGGAGCCGTAAAACTCGTTATTGCCAGAAATATGATAATCGGGCGGGCAATTGGCATAATGATTTGCCAGAAGACCCGAAAATGGCTGGCTCCGTCAATGCGGGCCGCCTCGTCAAGGCTTTTTGAGACAGTATCCATATAATTTTTGACCATCCAGGCGTTGTAAGGAATGTTTCCCGCCGTGTAGACTAAAACCAGTCCCCAAAGAGTGTCTAAGCCTCCGACACGGAGAAGAATTACATAAATCGCAATCATTCCGACAAAGGACGGAAAAATCTGCAAAATCAAAAGGCTAATCAAAAATGATTTTTTAAATCTGAAGTTAAAGCGGGAAAAAACATAAGCCGAAAGAGAAGAAATCACGACTGTAGCCGCACAGGTTTCGACTGAAATTATGAGAGTGTTCAAAAACCAGCGGCCATAATCTGTTTTTGTGAATAAATCTGCAAAATGCACAAGCGTAAAGCCGTCCCTAAAAGGCACGATGTTAAGGCTTGCGATTGAGTTTCCTGGAGCAAAGGAGCCGCTTATGACATAAACGAGAGGATAAATTACGAAAAATGAAATCAAAATAAAAATACAGTAAATCGCTCCTCTGGTGATGCTGTCCGTGATTCTTTGACCGCTAATATTTTTTATCATACTGAACCTTCCTTGTAAGCTTTTGTCTGCCTGAACTGCCAGATTGCAAAGGGTGCCAAGACTATGAAAATCATCACGGCAATAACAGAAGCATAGTTGTACTTCATGAGAGTGATTGTAAGTTTGTAAATCCAAGTGACTAGAATATCAGTTCCGCCGGCCATTGTAGTCGTTGAGTCGGCGACTGTCGGAGCGCCGTTTGTAAGGAAGTAAATAGCTCCGAAATTGTTCACATTGTGGGCAAAGCTCATGATAATCAGGGGCAGAGTCTGATACAAGACGAGAGGAAGCGTAATTTTTGAGAAAATCTGCCTTCTGTTGGCACCGTCAATTTTCGCCGCCTCGTTCATATCCTCGCTGATTGCCGTCATTGTACCCATCGAAAGAAGCATAAAGTAGCCGAAACCGGCCCAAAGATTTATGAGAACACAGGTAAACTGGGCCATAATCGGAGTTCCGAGCCAGGGAACCGGCTGGCTTATAAGACCGATTGACATTAAGGTTCTGTTTACAATTCCGAACGAGCCGTTCAAGAGATTTTTCCAGACCAGCATTGAAACGACAGAAGGAACTGCGTAAGGCAAAATAAAGATAAACCTGAAAAGCGGAGAAATATGAAAATTGATTTCCTTAAGCCAGACCGCGACGATAAGTCCGCCGAAGTAGCAGGTGAATGTGGCAAGAACGGCCCAGACTAAAGTCCAGACAGCCACACGCAAAAAGCCGACTGACCAGGTATTTTGACCTCCCAGCAATTCGACGAAATTCTGAAAGCCTACCCAGTCAACCGTGTTGTTCGGAGGAATGTGGCTCGGGTCTGAGTAGTTCGTAAAAGCCACAAGAACGCTGAAAACGAGAGGGACAACGACAAAAATAAGAATCATAACGAAGGCTGGAGCCAAGCCGAAAATCGGGAAGGATTTTCCCATCGTTGAGTCAAAAAGCTCCTTCTGACTCTTAAATCGTCCGGTCCTGCAGTATTCCTTGTAGCCAGACTGCGCACTTTTTACGCTTAAAACATAGACAATCACAAAAATCGCAACGAGGGATAAAATCAATATTCCGTCAATGAGCATGAAAATTGAGTTGTCACGCATTTTTATCGGAAGTTCAGGGTGCGGACTTCCAAGAGTAATAAGACCTGCGATTTTTTTTGTGATAAAAGGAATAAAAGCAAGAAAGACCAGCTCGCAGAGAGCGAAAAACACGCCCTTAACATAATCTTTCAGAAAAAAGAGGTGACTGGCTCCCATAAAACAGGAGGCTATAAGAGTCACTTTTTTGTAGTCTGATTTGTCTCGTTTAAGTTCCATTGACAACACCTTACTTACTAACCATCGCATTATTGCAGGCATCAAGCTCCGCTTTTACATCAGAACCGTCCCAGATGTTCTTGCTCGCATTGTTCATCGCTTCCCAGAACATTGTCATTTCAGGAACGGTAGGCATCGGGAAAGCAAACTCAAGCTGCTTTAAGAAGCCCTTTGCATATTTACTTTCAAGGGGAATGTCTATTGAAGGAAGAGCGCCTGTAATTTCAAAACGAAGACGCTGCATTTCATCGCTCATAAGGAATTCAGCGAATTCATTCGCTTCGGCAGGCTGGTCTGTATAGGCAGAGACAAACATAGCACGGGTACCGCTGAAGGAAGCAGAAGGAGTCGAGTCTCCGGGCAGGCTTGGAAGAGGAGCGACACCGAAATCGATTCCAGCCTTTTCAAAAGGAACGACATTCCAAAGCCCCGTGATGTGAAGAGCCGCCCTTCCGCTCTGGAAGGCTCCGTCAACAGTCGCAGTATCAAGATCGCTTGAAGGAACAGGGAGAATTGTTTTCATATTCTGAAAGAATTTCATTCCCTTGATTGCATCAGGACTGTTAAGATTTGAATTCCTGCCGTCTTTTCCGTCAGCGCCAAAAAGCCGGTTTCCGTTTGCGGTCGTGAATATTACAGTGTAGTAGCCCTCGCCCACATTCATTACAAAGCCGTATTTTCCAGGATTTTTTGCGTTAAAACCGCTGGTCCATTTTGCCAAATCTTCCCAGCTTGCAGGAACTTCGTTTTCGCTGATAAGGGCTTTGTTATAAAAAAGAGCGTAAGTTTCAGCAGATACAGGATAGCCGTACATCGTTCCGTCATAAGTAAGAGCCTTCGAGCAGGAAGCAAGGGAACGGGCCTTTACAGACTCCGCATTATTAGTCGGAAGAACATGTCCGCCAGAAACAAGGGAACCGAGACGGTCATGAGGAGCCGCGAAAATATCAGCGCCTTTTCCAGCAGGACCGTCAAGAGCAATCTGCCCTGTCGCATCCCCAAGCTCTACATTCTGGAATTTTATCGTGATATCAGGATGAGTTTCGCTGAAAATCTCCCCCGCCCTTTTTATGAACTCATCCGGTCCGTTCGTGGACTCCCAAACCGTAAGGGTGATTTTTCCGCTGCCAGAAGATTTTTTTTCGTTACAAGAAAAAAGAAGCAGTGACGACAAAGCAAAAAGCCCAAGCTTAAGACATTTTTTCATATTATTCTCCTAATTTTACTCCGTGGATTCCCGTAGCATAAACGCACAGTCCACATAGTTCAATTTTTCACATTCTTTGCCACTTGCCAAAGCAAGAGACAATTCCGCAGCTTTTTCGCCGAGAGATGAGGCATCAACCTTAAGAGCACTGATACTCGGCGAATGACCTTCAAGCAAAACACTGTCGTGAAAAGAAGCTATCTTTAAGTCCTTTCCGACCGCAATTTTTTTATTGTTTAAGATTTCAAGAATCTGCATACAGACGACATCATCCGAGCACAAAATCATATTCCAGCTTTTGAGGGAAATTTCATCTTCAAAATCGCTCGCCTCGGTACATATTGCATACTGAAAATCAGAGGATGAGTCCTCCATTCCGCTTAAAAAGCCTGAAAGGCGGTTATTATTCGCCTCAACATCGAGAGAACCGCAGACAAAAAGAACATGACTGCCAACTTTTAAATTATTAAGACACAGGCGCGTAAACTCAGCGCAATTTTCTTTCATCCGGGAATCGACATGAACGACATCTTCACCGGCTCCAGAGCCGATTACCACAAAGGGAACTGAATATTTTTTTAAAAGCTCAACATTCTTGTCGTTGTGCTTAAGCTGAGTCAGAACGACAGAATCGACCTTTTTGTTTATAAGGACACTTTCCAGGATTTCGTTATCTTTGCTTTCGGTCATGCAGATAAGGACAGAGTATCCGTCCTTTGCAGCCCGCCCCACAATGCCTGAAAGACACTCGTGGAAGAACATCATCTGAGTGACATTCGCCTCAAAGGGCATGACAGCCGCAATATTCAGAGTTTTTTGACCAGCCAAAGCCTTTGCCACAAGATTCGGCTTGAAGCCATGCTTTTTTGCGAAATCCTGAACTTTTTTTTTCGTTTCCTCACTAATTCTTCCAGAGTCCGACAAGGCCCGCGAGACAGTACTTTTTGAAAGTCCGAGTTCTGAGGCTATATCGTCCATCGTAAAATTAGTATTATGCAAGCGACCACTCATAAATATATTGTGCAACCGATTGCGCAAATTGTCAAGAGATTAAATTTGAAAGATTAGCGTGCTTTTTCAGATTTTTTTTTACTTTTTCGGGCAGAACATCCTGAAATTCATCCAGGGGAAAATCGTGTGCTCACTTTCAAGCCTGGTAAGCCATTCAGTGCTGACTGTGTTTGAGCCCAAGGCATCAAAAACAATCATAAAGGCCTTTATCGCTTCCTTAAAGCGTTTCTCGGCATACTCAGGGAAAATTCCGTCGTGAATCATCATTGCCCATTCACCGCTCTGGCTGAGCATAAGCTCGCGGGCTCCAAGATTTAAAAGACGAACCTTTAAGCCTGTCTCATTCGGAAATCTGTCTGACAAATCGACCATTCTCTCGCACATTTTTCTTGTATAGCGAATCATCCAGCCGTTAGTGCTGTCAAGCAAATCCTCGCCATAGCTGTTTCCCTGAGCCACCCCTGAATAAGGCTTGATTTTTTGAAGAGAAAAAAGATTTCCCAAAAGAGAGGCAGGAAGAGAAAGAGAAACATCTGACTTCGCGCTTTCACGGATAACATTTTCCAAAAAGTCAACGCCCTCGGCCCAAGTCTGACCGAAAGTTCTCGCATCCATTACGCATAAAAGCGAAGGAGATTTTCCGTCCATAAGATTTTGAGCCTCATCAAGCTTCGCTTTTTTTGAAGAGAAGAACTCCAATGCATCGGCCTTAGCCTGTTCTTTTGCCAAGCCTGAGTCATAAAGCGCGTTTCCGTCATCCGCCTTTGACCAATATCTGAAATAAGACGGAATTCGCGCCTCATCCGATTCGATGAAAGAAGAGTCCACGAGTCTTTCCGTCGGAAGCTCAAAGGCAATGTCCTTCTCCTGATTTTTGTATACTGAGTTTGATATAAAACCGCCGTTTCCCTCGTGTCCCAAAATATCCTCAGGCGTGTCCGAGTCCTGAGCGAAAAGGGCCATCGACATGTGGCTCAGAGCGTTCTCACAATCCAAATCGCAGCGGACGGGATAAAAGATTCCGTCTTTCGGAACAGTTTCGCTAAAGAGCATTGAGCGAATATCAACGATTGTGTACCTGAAGCCATAAGAACGCAAGATTTTTTCGATTCCCGGAGTGTAGCCCATAAAAGGCAGGAAAAAACCGTCAGGATTCGAGCCGAAATAATGACGGTGTGAGTAAAGTCCGATTTCTACCTGAGCATTTAAAATCTCAGTCATGTCGCCGTAATGAGGAAGGAAAGCATAAGTTCCGCTGGTTGCTAAAAGCTCAAGATTTCCTTTTGAAGCAAAATAAGCGAATTCTTTTAAAAGATTTGAAGAATAAACATTCACAAAATCATTTAAATCTTTTTTTGCTTTGCCAAGACATTCCTCGGCATTTTTTAAAAGCTTTTCGTCCCCGAGAAGACGACCGATTTCCTTTTCGCCAAGAGAAATTCTTTTTTCAAGCCAGTGAACATACTGTTCTTTTATGATTTCATCGTCAAGAAGCGAACAAAGAGCCGGAGAGAAAACCATCGCGAGATGAAAATCAACGCCCTCTTTTTCGAGTTTATGAAAAAGATTCAGAAGTGGAAGATAAGTCTGTGAAATTGCCCCGAAGAGAATGTCATTTTGAAGCGCATAATCCCGTTCATCCTTGTGTCTGATGTACCCCTGATGAGCTACGATAGTTAAAATCAGATTTTTTGACATTTTATTTCTTATCCTCTATTTTTAAAACTATTTTTCGAACGACTGCCTGTATTTTTCGTAGTGAGATTTTAAAAGCTTTTTTAAGCCAGAAAGCTCTAAGATTCTGGGAATTTCAATTTCGCTTCCGGGAAGAGCATTCTCTAAAATTTTCGGTGATGAGGGAACTTCAAGCCGCTCAGAATAAGTGAGAGCGTCCGTCTGCCCTTCTCCAAAATTCGCGACTAAATCGACACGGAAATATTTTTGGTCGGTTTCGAGAAGAATATATTGCTCTCGGTCTTCAATAGAGACATTCATGTCAAAAAATTTTACGGGCTGAACGGATTCAAAATCGCTGAAATATGAAATGCGAAGGCAAAGATTTTTTAGTCTTGAAGATGAAGAAAGCTTTTTCAGAGCCTCGGCGCTTATGTCCCAATACACGAAAGCCCAGACAGGATTTCTGAAAATAACGGAAATCTTCGTTTCGTTGAAGGAAAGTGGAAGAGCAGAGTCCTCCATATCCAATTCGTTCTCGTCATCATCAAGAATTTTTAGCTCAGATTTTTGTTTTTCCTGATTTAATTCTTCTGCAACATCAAGAAGCTCGGCGATAATGAATCGTCTGCTTAAATTGTCCGGTATGTCAATCCCATAGTCGTCCGCAAGCGAGATTAAATCTGCCGAAGACAAAGTTTCAAGATATGGGAGCGTCAAAGCATTTGTGTCCATTTTTTTCCCAAATTTTTAATTATTGTAATTTTCTTAAAAATCGCAATAAAAATCAAGTAGGGGAAATATTCAGGGGATATCTAAACATTTGCCTTCGGTAAAGAAATAGAAAATGGGCGTTCCCCGCCTTCGGCGGGTCGGGTCTTCCGCCGTTCCGCTATCGCTTCATTTCTTCATTCAGTCGCTTCGCTCCTTCATTTCGGAACGGCACAGCCGCGGCTACACCCCCTAACGCTTTTTATGAATACAAAAATTTTTTAACAGTTATACCAGCAGGAATGTTATAAGTTGTCTTCACTCCTGTCGTATTATTCGTAGAACTTTCTGTTTTATCTGTTGATTGTGTTCCTGTTTTCGAATCTGATGGATTTACTGTTTTATTTTTTACAATGGCTACAAGCTCAGCCGCAGTTTTCCCTTCGTAAGTACTGGAAGAAAAATAATGAATTTCCTCAGAACGAACAGTATAAGTGTTCTCCCCTGCTTCCACGCAATTATAAACATATACACGATAATTTCCATCGGTATCAGCAGTCATCAAAGTCGAATATTTCGTCACCAAAGTCTCTCCGTCGCCGTCATCCCCGCTGTCCGAGCAGGCAAAAAACATTCCCAACGAAAGGAAAGCCATAAACAGAAAAATAACTTTTTTAATATTTTTCATATAAACTCCTTTTTTAAACCTTATAGGTTATTTTTAATATATAATACACTTAAAATATCCTGTCGTAAATAATTTTATTAACCTTTTATGGTAGTAAGCAAACAACAAAAAAATAACCTCAGTCACAAACAGCATGACTGAGGTTATTTTTTTTCGCAGACGAACATCTATCTGCGTTCATCTGCGTGTATCCGCGTCTAAATTACGCTCTCTTCAAGTGGATTGCAAATCCGCCGACTTCTTTGTCAAGGTAAACGACCTTGAGTGGAGAAGCGTTCTCTTTGCCAGTCCATTTTTCAGTTCCGGCAACAGGTTTGAATCCGAATTTCTCAAGGTAAGCCAAAGCGCGCTCAACATTGTTGCAGACTACAGAGATGTGACCGTGAGTTCCGCGACCGTCCTGCTTCATGATTTCAATTTGGTCAGAAGCGAAGATTGAAGAATTGCCGACTTTTGCAGCGAATCCGAATGGATCGAAGCCTTCAGCGATTTTTGCAGCGTCGTCAGGGTTCTTAGCGTTGATTCCCCAGTGATCGATGTGGAAGTTGTGCATTGCTTTTACAGCGTCTTTACAAATCTGGGTGATTTCGTCCCATTTGCAACCTTCGATGAGTGGCTTTTTAACCATCCAAGTACCGCCCATGCAGAGGATGTTCTTGCGTTTTGCATATTCGCCAACATTCTCAGTTGTAACGCCACCAGTTGGCATGAATGTACACTGTGGGAAAGGACCGCCGAAGTCATCGATGATTTTGTATCCGCCCTTGCGCTCAGCAGGGAAAAGCTTCAAGTGTGTGACACCCTTGTTGATACAAGCAGTGATTTCTGAAGGATTAGAGATACCAGGCATAGTTGGAACATTGTTTTTGATACACCAGTCAACGACATCTGGATTGTATCCTGGACTGACGATGAATTTTGCTCCGGCCTTAACAGCCTTTTCTGCCTGCTCAACATTGAGAACAGTACCAGCGCCAACGAGCATGTCAGGCTCAGCCTTGATCATAGCCTCGATAGCCTCAGCCGCACATGCAGTACGGAAAGTTACCTCGCTAGCTGGAAGACCGCCCTTAACGAGAGCGTGTGCCAAATCAGCTGCCTTTGAAGCGTCTTCAATTGCGACAACAGGAATGATACCGATGTCACGGAATGTGTCATAAATGTCTTTTGCCATTTTTTGTTAGCCTCTTTTAGAAAAATAGTTTAGTTATAATAACGCAATTTAAATTTAAAGTGAAGATGTCAGAGAAGAGCTGTCATCGCCAGCGTTTTCCGGCGCGGCTTCCTCTGCCTTCGTCTCTTCCTTCGGCTTTTTAAGCTCGTCTGCCTTTACGGAAAAGCGCTGTCTTAAAGCTCCGCTTGCAAGATAGATTTCGCTTTTTCCGTTCACGCGGATGTAGTTCTGCTGACCGCCCGCAGCATCCTTTCCGACTTCAAACGAAAGATATTCCTTTCCGTTATCGCTCACCTTTACGGTGATTTTCTGTCCGTCAGTAAGTCCGTATCGTTCCAAGGTGTCATCGCTAGCAGATTTTGAAACGGCGCTCAATGTGTGAAGCGAGCGGGCAGCGTCAGAAATTGTTTTTGCCTTTGCGCTGTCAGCTTCCTCGTCGTTTACCTTCCAGAAATCTCCGTATCGCTTTAAGGTAAGGGCTCCGTTTTCGCTAGACGAAATCTCGATTGTGTCAAAGGTCTTGTCAATCACAAAATCCTTGACAGAAGAGCGGCTTCCGGAAACAAGCTGCACAATGTAAATCAAAGCCAAAAGTACCACACAGGCAGAGAGTATCAGCTTTCGAAGGTTTAAATTTTTATTGCTCATTTTTTATCTCCATTTTAATTTTATTTGGAAATTCTCTCGTCATTCGGGTTATATCGCTCTCTAATTGCTCGTTTTTTTGCCTTGATTTTCAGGAGAACTGCAAGTCCACACAAGGCTACGATTACGACAAGCCCTATTTCGTTGAAATATTTTGCCACATTTGAAGCTGCCGTGCTTTTTACGGTGAGAGTGTTAAGAGAGAGACCTTTCGTGCGCATCGTGCAAAGGTCTTCCTCACCGTTTAAGTAATCGACTGCGTTTCTCACAAACATTGAGACCGGCTGATTTCCTTCTGAATCCAAAAGCTGCGCATTGTTAAAGAGCGGGATTTTTCCGCCGCCCAAAACCGAGCTTCCAACCACGATGATTTTTGAGTTCTGGATTGATTTTGAAATATGCTCGCTGGAAGAAATTTCTGCTTCGCCGCCTTCAGATTTTGAAGTTCCGCTTTCATTCTTTTCAGATTTCGGTTTTTCGCTAAAGGCTGAAGAGAATTTTCCTTCGACTAAAACCGCAAGATTCTCGCTTTTCATCGTTGACTTGTCGCTTGGAACTGAAATAAATCGCGGGTCTGCACTGATATTCGAGTCAACCGTCCAAGATTCCTTTGAAGATTTTGCAAGGACTGTCACTTTGGCATCGCTTAAGTCCTTAGCCCCGCTCACATCGATTGGACCGTTCTGGAAGAAAATGACATAGCCCAAGTTCTTCGTGATTGGATTTTTCTGGTCGAGAGTGTTTTTCTGCATCATCGGGGCGACATAGAAGTTCATTTTTCCGTACTGCCGGTCAGTCTGAGTAAAGCAAGCCGTATCATAGACATATTTTTTCTCGACTTTGATTCCGAATTTTTCAAGATTTTTTTCAAGGCCTGTGTTTACGGGCTCGTAAGTCGGCTGCTGATAGTAAGCCATCTGCCCCTGAGGAATTTTTTCTTCAAAGGGGTCGAGAAAAACGAGGAGGTTTCCGCCCTTCAAGACATACTGGTCGATTTTGTAAAGTTCCTCGTCCGTAAAAGAAGATTTCGGGCCGTCAATAATGACGCTTGTATATTTCTGAGGAATATCTTCTTCAGAAAGTTTGATTTCTTTAAGCGTGTAGCGGTCAGAAAGGAGCTTTGAAAGAACAGACTCGCCCGACTGTCCGTACTGCGACATTTCCGTAAGCTCAAGCTCCCCGTGACCTGTGATATAACCGATTTCCTGCGATTTTGAGACGATAGATTTCAGGCTTTCTTCAAGCTGAGACTCAAGGTTATCAAGCCCCGTAATCATATTTCTGCCGAAAAAGTCCCTGGTCATTTTAAGAGGAAAAACGCTCACCTTTTCGCCGTATTCAAGGACAAGACCGATTACGCCAGTTCCCTGGCCTAATTTTGGGTCATTCCAGTTCAAGCTTTGGATTCCGTATTTTTCAACGAGAGAAGGAATTTCGCTCTCATTCGGCTCTATTGAAGCAAAAGAAATTCGGTTCTTGTTCTTTTTGTTTACCTCGCTGTAAGCCTTTCTGATTTCGTCCTCCATCTGATTAAAACCGATGATTTTAAAATCAGAAAGCTTTTTAGTTGAATAGAGCGTAAGCTTTACATCGCCTGAAAGACCTGCCAAAGCACTCGTCGTTGAGACCATATTTGAGATTGTCGTCGTAATTCTGTATTCAAGGCCACTCGTGTCAGTCAGAGAGTCCAGGGCTTCGATTCTGTCGGCATAAATTAAAACCAAGCCCATCCAGACTTGCTTCACTCCGACCTCATTGTTTTTAAGCTCTTGAATCTGAATCTGACTTAAACCGTAATTTCGGGCAATTTTTTCATTCTCGGCCTTTTTCATATCAACGAATTCATAAGAAAAATTATTGTTTGCAGCTGACTTGTATTCAACGAGAATATCCTTGATGTACTGGTAAACGCTTGAATATGGTGCGTTCAAATTGTCAGAGAAGAAAACCTTCACATTAAGAGGCTCTTCCAGAGTTTTTACGACCTGCTCACTGCCATGAGAAAGAGAGTAAGATTTCGGCTCAGTGAGGTCAATTCTAAAATATGCTTTTGAAACCACAAGATTCGCAAAAATCAAAAGAAGAATGAACAAAAAGAAATCACTCTTCGGGCTTTTTAGATAGTTGATAAATTTTTTCATAAGAATTAGCGAGCCTCCCCTGTTGATTTTAAAGATTCAACGGTCAGAACAAAAAAGAGTGCCGTAAGGGAAATAAAGTAAAGCAAATCACGCAAGTCGATGATTCCCCGGGAAATTGACTCGAAGTGTGAGTAAGCCGAGAAGAAGTCAAAGAAAGCGACGACGCTTGCCGGCATGAAAATCAGAAAGCTAGAAATCAATGTGAAGACGATGCAGATTGCGAAAGCAATGAAGAAGGCGATAATCTGATTTTTGGTAAGGCTTGAGGCGAAAAGACCGATTGCGCTGAATGAGGCAATAAGGAAAAGAGCGCCCAAGTAGCCGCCAATCATCGGGCCTGCGTCCGGTTTTCCGAAAATAAAGCAGGTAATGGCATAAAAAAGCGTGGGAAGAAGCATGGTCCCTCCTGCCGCAAAGGATGCCAAAAATTTTCCGCAGACGATTTGTGTCTCCGTCACAGGAAGGGTGAGAAGAGTCTCGTAGGAGCCGCTTCGTTTTTCTTCCGCCAGAAGACGCATTGTGAGAGCCGGAATAAAGAACGAAAGCACAATAGGTAAAAGACCGAAAAACTGCCTGAGCTCAGCCCGATTATTCAGGAAAAATGTGTTGAAGAACAAAAATCCCGAAGCCAAAAGAAAAAGTCCCGTAACGATGTAAGCAATAGGACTTGTAAAATAAGCCCTGAGTTCACGGTGAAAAATCGTAAACGCAGGATTCCTTTTATTATTCATTGTTTTACTCCCTTATTTTTAATTCCAAATTCCGCATTCCGAATTTATGCATTATCTATCGTCAGGCCATGGAAAATATCTTCCAGACTGTTCTTTCTTACGGCAAGCTCGTAGATTGTCCAGTTTTTTTCGGCACATAACTTAAACAGCTCTGGGCGGATTTCCTTACCGTCCTTTGCGCTTACCAAAAGTGAAAGAGCGTTGGGAGCCGTCTCGATTTTGTCTCCGTTCGTCACGGTGCAGGAATCGACATCAGCTATGGAAGAAACGGCATTTTTCGCCTCTTCCTCGCCCGCTCCGTCAAGCTGAATAAAGACTGTCTCACTGTGTCCGTACCGCTCACGAAGCTCGCTTGTCGGACTGTCGGCTACGACTTTGCCTTTTGAGATGATGATTACGCGGCCGCAGAGCATTTCGACTTCGCTCAAAATGTGGGTGGAGATAATAACTGTACGGGTTTTTCCGATTTCCCGTATCAAAGAGCGGACATCCTCGATTTGGTTCGGGTCAAGACCGCTGGTAGGCTCGTCAAGAATCAGTATTTCAGGGTCATTCATAAGGGCATGGGCAAGCCCTACTCGCTGCTTGTAGCCTCGTGAAAGCTCAGCGATGTTTTTGTGCATGACTTCTTTTAAACCGCACTCATCACAGAGTTTGGGGATTTTTTCGTCCGCATTCTGATTCTGCATCAACGCGACATAGCGAAGATATTCCTCGACAATCATGTCGGCATAAAGAGGAGCTGATTCTGGCATATAGCCGATTTTCTGCTTGGCAGAAACAGGATCCGTCTCGATGTTAATCCCATCGATTTCGATTTTACCGCTAGTAGGCTTAAAAAAACCGGTAATCATTCGCATAGTGGTTGATTTTCCGGCACCATTTGGTCCCAAAAGACCTACAATCTGCCCCGTCGGAATAGAGAAGCTGACATCATCGACAGCCTTGAACTCGCCGAAGCGCTTAGAAACATGTGAAACTTCAATCATTTTGAAACTTTTCCTAATTAGAGATACCCTAATTTTTTATTTTTTTATTTTACTTAAAAACAACTATTCTTGCAATTTGTAACAAAACAAAATATCCGTTACAATGGGGCAATGGATTTGATAAATCTTGAAGAAGAAGAAAACCGAAAAATTCGCGCGTTGCTCGTTGGAGAGCCAAACATTGACATTTCAGAGCTTTCAGGGCTTGTAGAAACCTTGGGCTACGAAATCGCCCGCTCCATAAACCTCGTCAGGATGGAGCAGAATCCAGTCTACGGCTTCGGAAAAGGAAAGGCTGAAGAAATAGCGAGCCTTTCAAAAGAGCTGGAATGTGACATAATCATTTTTGACTTTGAGCTTTCGCCCCGAAAGCAACGAAATTGGGAAAAACTTGCGAAAATTCCCGTAATCGACAGGCAGGAGGTAATCCTGCGTATTTTTGCAAGCCGCGCACAGACAAGGGAAGCAGTCTTACAGGTTCAGCTGGCAAGCCTTGAGTATTCCCGCCCCCGCCTCGCCCACTCCTACGGCGACATGGCCCGTCAACGCGGCGGAAACTTCGGCTCAAAGGGAAGCGGCGAAACCCAGCTTGAGCTTGACATACGAAAAATCCGCGAGAAAATAACACAGCTAAAAAAAGAGCTTGGGCAGGTTGTCAAAGACAGAGAAACCCAGCGAAAGAGGCGTGAAAAGATTCCCCTTCCCTCTTGCGCACTGGCCGGCTACACGAACGCAGGAAAATCCTCGCTTTTAAACGCATTGACAGGAGCGGATGTTTTTGTTGAGGACAAGCTTTTCGCAACTCTCGATCCTACGACAAGAAAATTACAAATAAAATCTGAAAACGAAGAAAAAAAAGGCTTCGGAACGAACATTCTTCTCACCGATACGGTAGGCTTCATCTCAAATCTTCCCCACTCGCTGGTAAACGCATTCAAATCTACCCTTGAAGAGGCGGAACGCGCGAATCTCATTCTTCTCGTTCTGGACTCAAGCGATGAAAAAATCGAATTTCAGTACAACACTGTCACAAAGGTTCTTGAAGAAATCGGCGCTGAAAAAACTCCGAAAATCATCGTCTTAAACAAAATCGACAAAATAAAGGATGATGTTTCTCTTCTCACTCATGTAAAATCCCTTTTTCCGGAAGCAGTATGCGTAAGCGCAAAAACCCATGAGGGCTTTGACGCACTTTCAAAAAGAATTTGTGATGAGCTTTTGGGTGAAGAAAAATCCTACATAGTGCCACTGGAAAAACAAAATTTATTGAATGAAACGAGAAAAACAGGAATAATTCTTGAAGAAAACTGGCTTGACGACGGAATTCACATAAAAATTAAGGGTGGAGAGCTGAAAAAGAATCCACGGCTTTCAAACCTTCTTAAGGAATTTTCTGAAGATAAAAATCAAGCAGAAAACGCTGCGGAAGAGCCAAAAGAAGGCGGCTTCAAGAAGAAATTCGGAAGCGACTGGTAATGACGATTCATAATTAAAGCGGACATTGCCCGCCTAATTATGAATTGATAAAATTCGCCCCAATTCCGTTCATCACATCGTAAAAATGCGGGAAGCTTACGGCACAGCACTCAGCGTCGTTGATAATGACTTTCTCGCCATTTTTCAGTCCAAGGCCAAGACAGGCAAGGCTCATCGCCATTCTGTGGTCATCATAGCTTTCACAAACCGCGCCATGCAATTTAAATTCCGGGTTTGGCTTTCCGTCCGCCAAAAGAGGGGAATGACCATAAATTACAAGTGAATCTTCGTTTTCTTCGATTTTTGCACCAAGTTTTGTAAGCTCCACATTTAAAACCTTTAGCCTGTCCGTTTCTTTTCTGCGGCAAACGGCCGCATCCTCAATAATCGTTTTTCCTTCAGTAAAGCATGCGATTACAGCCAGAGCGCAAACGGCATCAGGAAAACCTGAAATATTTACACGAAGCTCTTTGTTCAAAAGATTTTCTGTCGAAAGACGGCCAAGGCCATTTTTGGAGCATTTTCCGCCGGCGACAGTAAGAGTCTCAGCTTTTTTGTCCCAAACAATGTCACCGCCAATGGACTGCAAAACAGAGACAACCGCATCATCTCCCTGAGTCCCGCTTGAATCCACATTTTCGATTACGATTTTGCTGTCAGTAACTAGAGAAGCGATAAGCGGAAAAGCGACACCTTCCCAATCGCTAGGAATCGTAACATCAAAGCCCTTAAGATTTTTAGCAGGAGTGACCTCTATCTTTTTAAAATCCTCAGAAATAAAGCAGTCAACTCCGACCTTTTGAAACCATTTTTGAGTCATCGTAAGATAAGGAGTTTCCTTAGGATTCGTAAGCTCAATTTTGATTGGATTTTCCGTCAAAATTCCGGCCATCATAAGCCCCGAAATATACTGGCTGGAAATTTCGCCCGCAGTGCGCACAAGCCCGCCTTTTTTTATTGAGCCTGTAATCACAAGCGGGCAGCCGTTAGAGTGAGGACGGGTAACAAAGCATTTTGCTCCAAGCTGATTCAACGCGTCAACGACATGAAGGACAGGCCTTTTTCTAATGCTGGCATCTCCCGTAAAAACGCTGGTACCCTCAAAGCAAGCGGCAACAGGCGTTAAAAAATACAAAAGAGAGCCTGAATCCCCGACATTCACGACATCATCCGGAAGGTGAAGCCTTTTGCCGGCTCCCTTCACAATCCACTCAGTACCAGGCTCACCCTCCGTCGAAATGTTGAGGTCAATTTCAGAGCCAATCAAAGGAACTGCCGCCGCAGTAGAAAGACAGTCCGCGCTTGGAAGCGGGTTTTTTATATGGGAAGTGCCTTCTGCCAAAGTCGCAAGCAGGAGCGCACGGATTGTATGAGATTTAGAGCCAGGAACAGTGATTTTTCCTGATAAATTAGCCTTTGAAGCGATGATGTTCATACAGAAAATTATATAAAAAAAAATAAAAAAGTAGAAGACTTGTGATTTTTCCTTGTGATTTTTGTGCAATCGGAAAACTGAGCCTATTTTTTAGCGACAGATTTTAAAACCTCTACTGTTTCGCGGGCAGTTTCCTCCCAGCTGAACTTTCCGCTCCAGTCAATTCCTTCTTTTATCATTTTTTTCCTTAACTTTGTGTCTGTCGCTATTTTTTCCATAGCCTCGGCCATTTCATCGATGTTCGTGCTGTCAAACAAAATCGCTTTTTCGCCGGCAATTTCCTGTAAAGCACCGGATTTTGAGCAGGCTACGGGAATTCCGCTTGCCATTGCCTCAAGGACAGGAAGGCCTACGCCCTCGATTTCTGACGGGAAAATACAGCCTTCGCTTCCAGCGTAAAGCGACGGAAAGCTTTCGTGGGGAAAATATCCAGTAATAAAAATATCAGAAGCAAAAGGAGAAATAAGAGCAATCTTCTTTATAGCCTCGGTGCATCCCCCCTCGCTTCCTGCGAGAACGAGCCTGTGAGGAAGAGCCGTCTTTTTTTTGAAAATTTCAAAGGCCTTTATAAGCTCGATATGCCGTTTTTGAGGAGAAGACATTTTTGAGGCATAAAGAAAATAAGGCCGCCGGATTGCAAAGGGCTTTATCATCTCATTTTCGCTTGTAAAAACCTCACGGGGATAAAAAAGCGAGTGGTTTATTCCGTTATGAACAACGATGATTTTGTCCTGGCTGATTCCAAGCCTTTTCAAGTCTTTTTTTACAAAATTGCTTGGCGCGATGATTTTATTCACTTTTTTGAGGCTGTGCCTTATCCTCATTCGCTCGGCGAAGGTTTTTGTCTCAAACATTTCTGAGACGATTTCGTTCACGACGGCCACAGAGGGGACAGGAAAAAAAGATGGAAGCGCATAGGAAGAGGCTGGAAAAAGAAGAGCTGAATACTTTTGTTTTTTCGCAAAGTAATTACAGATAAAAAAATGCCAGAATTTTTCAGCCCTGTCATCCTCTGGCAAAAGAACGCTCTCATAGCCAATGTTTGAGTCACGAGTATAGGTGTAGCGGTCAATTTCGGCACCAAAAAGCTCGAATTCTATATCTTCTGTATTTTGAAATTTCTGAGTAAGCGATAAAAGATAAGAACCAAGTCCGCTCCGGCCGTGCTCACAGCCAAAAGTATCAATGCCGAATTTCATAAGGCTAATTTTCGTATATTTTAAGATGAAAATCAAGGAGAGGCTTTAGGGAACTTCTACAAGCTTCCCGCTTTATAGTCCTCGTCAAATTTTTTAAGGTCAAATTCCGCATAATCCGGTTTTACCTGAACCTTGAAAGCGGGAATCTCATTTTCAGGTACCGGATTTTCAGTCATTTCCAAGATTCCAAACTTAATTTTGAACCGAATAACATTTTTTACGGCCCGGTCAAGTTCATTTGAGAATTTTTCGTCTTCTCCCGCTTTTTTCGAGAGGATTTCCAGCACGGAGCCGAATTTTTTTTCAGAGAGCATAATCACATCGATTCCAGATTCAATCGCCTTGACAGAGGCAATTTCCGGCGGATAGCCGTTTTTCGCAAGCGCTCCCATAAAAATATCATCTGAAAAAACAAGGCCTGAAAAGCCGAACTCTGATTTTACGGTATTTTGAATCCAGTGAGTAGAAAAACAGGCAGGAAGCTCGTATTTTTCGACATTTCCGTCATTTTCGGTAATTTCTGGCTTCATAATCGCATGGCTCATCAGAATAGCTGACGACAGGGGAAGCAATTTTCTGAAGGGAGTAAAATATTTTTCTTTTTCGGAATCTGAAAAAGTGATTTTTGGAAGCCCCACATGAGGGTCAGCGTTAGAATTTCCAGGAAAATGCTTTAAAACTGTGGCTATTCCGTTTTTCTCATAGGCTTCGACGGCAATTTTCCCATAAGAAAGGACTTTTTCAAGAGAACCAAAGCTCCTTGTGTCCAGAAAGTCCTTATTTTCGTCAGTCTCAACCTCAACGACAGGAGCTAAATTCAAGTGAAAGCCAAGATTTTTCATCTGACGGGCCTGAGACGAATAAAGTTTTTCTGCGTTTTCAAGGCTGAGAGTGTCTGCGACCATTTTTTGAGAGACAAGAGGGCTCGTAAGATTTCTTAAGCGGTTTACATACCCTCCCTCCTGATCGACTGCGACAAAAGGCGGGGGATTATCGTTCTGCAAATAAAAATCACGGATTGATTTTATGTAATCGTAAGTTTCAAGCGGGTCATTAGAAATATTGTAAGAAAAAAGAAGAACTCCCCCAGGGACAAGAGGCTTTCCGTTAAACTGCTCGACGGCTGAATATTTTGAATTTCCCTCTATATTTACAAGAAAGATTTGAGAGATTTTCGCTTCCGTTGAAAGAGATGAGACATATTCAGAAACAGCAGCTTCTTTTGCAAGCTCTATTGCCTCAGCCTTCTGCCGGGCTATTTCCTCTGCCGAGGGATTTTTCTTGCAGGAGAATAATAAAGCACATACAAGACAGACTATAAGTGATAAAGACAGATTCTGATTTTTCATGCCGAAAATTATAGTAAAAAATAATTAAAATTTTAACAAAAATTTAAAGAAAAACCGTCAGATTCTCAAAAAACCGTGCAAAAATATGTTATACTAAAGTCATGCGAAAAATCACGATTATAACCGGTGCATCCAGCGGAATGGGCGCGGAATTTGCCAGGCAGCTTTCGCGAGAAACAGAAAGCACTGAGTTTTGGCTTATTGCGCGAAACAAAGAAAAGCTTGGGCAAGTAAAAGCAGAGCTTGACGAGTCCTTATCAGGCGGCGAAAAAAATCTCACCGTCAAAGTCGTTCCGATGAATCTTGCGGGAAAAGAAGGTGTAAATCTTTTTAAAACTTACCTTTCCACCGAAAAAATTTCAGGTGTCTTTGAAATCGATACGCTTATAAACAACGCCGGCTTTGGCACTTACGGGGAATTCGCAGAGACTCCCCTCGAAAAAGAGCTTGAGATGATAGACTTAAACTGCACCAGCCTGACAGGCCTTTGCGGTGCGGTTTTGCCATATCTTCACGAAAATTCTTCGATAATAAATGTCGCTTCACTGGCGGCTTTCCTGCCACTTGGAAATTTTGCCGTCTATGCGGCGACGAAGGCCTATGTACTGTCCTTCTCGGTCGCTCTTGCAGCCGAATTAAAAGACAAAAAAATCAAGGTCTCAGCCCTTTGTCCAGGCTCTGTTTCAACAGATTTTGCGAATGTAGCTTCAAACGGAGCGAGAAAAGAAGTTTTGAACGGAAAAGACCCGGTAGCGGTAGTCGCCCACTGTCTTAAAAAAGCAAAAAAAGGCAAAAGAATAATCCTCTGGGCGGCAAAATGGAAGGTCACGGCATTTATGAGCCGCTTCATTGGCCGCTATATGGGAGCGAGATACACTTTTAAATACAACAAACGCCCGTACCAGAAATGAAAATTCTTTTTTACTCGACATCTTCAAGCGTTTACCATGGCGAAGCCATAAAAACAATATCTCTTCCCTCATTCACGGAGCAATGGGAAAAGCTTTGTGAAAAGCATTCCGAGCATGAGTTTTTTGTCGCAACCCAGCTTCCAGGAATGTTTTTGTGCGACACAAATGGAAACGAAATCATAAAAGCAAAAAAAATCAGGCAAATTCTCCTGAAAAATGATAACGAAAAAGCAATTGCCTCTGAAATTGCAGAATTCAAGCCTGATTTAGCGATTGCACTTTCATTTTATGTCTCACCTTACGACTGGCTTACCATAAAGGACTCTGTAGTTGCAGAGCATTTGCGCTCTCTGGGCATAAAAACCCTCGCCCACCCAACAGAGGCGGCTTTAATCTGCTTTGATAAATGGCAGACCCACAATTTTCTTGAAAGAATCGGCGTTCCCTGCGCAAAGGCGGTCTACCTTCATCACGAGCTTTTCATAAACGCCGGAAATTACCGTGACACAAAAAGCAATGTATATAAAACCGCCGTCTTTCAAGAGGTCAAAAAGCTTCGTTTTCCAGTAATCATAAAGGACACTACAGGCTTAAGCTCGTTCGGCGCCGATGTCGTCAAAAATTATGAAGAAGCGCTGGGAATCTTAAAATCAAAAAAAACAAGCTCTGACAGAATTATTGAAGAAATGATTTCGGGCGAACAATTTGGCTGCGAAATCTACGGAATCTTCGACGAAAAAACAGGAAAAGGACAGTACGAGATTTTTCCGCCATTTAAATTCAGCACAAACCAATACGGAATCACAAGCCCAAAGCAAAGCATAAAAATCGGTCCGCTTCCAGAATATTCCGCCTTACGAAAAACGCTTACAAGACTCGCCGAAAAGCTGAGACTGAACGGAGTCGCACAGGTAGACTTGGTCTTTGACAAAAAAAAATGGTTTGTAATAGAAATAAACCCCCGTTTGTCCGGAATGAGCACAACCTACGCCGCAAGCGCAAGGCTTCCGCTGAGCGAGCTGATTTTCGGCGCTCTCTGTCATTCTGAGGCGAAGTTAAAGAATGACACTATCAATACCACTACATTTCTTCCCACAATAAACATAAAGTTCCCGATTCTGTCTTCCCAGCGGCTTTCAAAGCTAAAAAACATTTCTTATGTCGCCTTCGTGAATCAAATCGAAAACCACGCAGCCCGGCAGATTCGCGAGCAGGGCTACTGTGAAGTAATTCTTACAGGAAAAAGCTTTAAAGAGTTAAAAGAAAACCTGCTTGACCTAAGAGAAAAATTCTGCGATGTCGCAGAAAACACATTCTTTGAAAAAGCGACGGAAATGTGCGATTTACTCATTCGTCAAAGAGCTATATAATGACTCTTGTGTTTATCAGTGTTTATCTGCGTCAAAAATAGAGGTACAAAAATGGCGTTGCAAGGGTATATTCACCAGCTTGAGTCTTTTGGATGCGCGGACGGTCCAGGAAGCCGCTTCATAATTTTCTTTGCGGGCTGTCCCTTCCGCTGTCTTTACTGCCACAATCCTGACACATGGGAAATGACAAAGGGAAAGCTTTACAGTGCAGACGAGTTATTGTCCGAAGCCGAAAGTTGCCGTGACTTCTGGGGCAAAAAGGGCGGAATCACTGTCTCAGGAGGGGAACCGCTGGCACAAATAGACTTTTTAATCGAGCTTTTCACAAAGGCAAAAGAAAAAAACATCAACACCTGCATTGACACAGCCGGAGGCCCCTTCCGCAAAGAAGGTGAATGGTTTGAAAAATTCAAAAAACTAATGAGCGTAACGGATATTCTTCTCGTTGACATAAAGCATATAAACGAAGAGGAGCACAAAAAGCTGACCGGAGCGACAGGCAAAAATGTCCGTGAAATGTTTTACTATCTCGACGAAATAAAAAAGCCAATCTGGATTCGCCATGTCCTGGTTCCGGGAATCACAGACAACGACGAATACCTTACACAGACAAGGGATTTTATCAGGACCCTGCACAATGTCGAACGAGTCGAAATCTTACCATACCACGGACTGGCAATCACAAAGTACAAGGCCCTGGGAATCAGCTATCCCCTCGAAAAGACAGAAAGCCCGACGCAAGAGCGAGTCGAAAATGCCAGAAAAATCCTGGAGTGTGAAAAATACACAAAATGGAAAGAATAGTGGGGCTGTCCAATAAGTATGAGTCATTGCCGCACTTGATGCGGCAATCTCTTGTACTGTAATTAAATAGATTTTCGGGTCAAGCCCGAAAATGACACTTTTTGAACTTATTGGTCATTCCCTAGTAAATTGAGAGAGGAAATGGACGGGTGGCAAGAGCTGAGATTTTCTTCGGCTCTCCCTGCCTCAGGAAGGCAAAAGGAAACATTCCCCATCGCCTCTCCCCCTTCCTCTATAGATTTAAATACGAAAATTATTTTTAAAATCTCCAAAAATCCTATTGACATAATCTTAAAAACACTTTATAAACTTTGCTTCATTTTTTAACATTTTTGATATTGACTAAAATCTCTATTTTTATAATAATAATCTCGTAGTCTATGAGCGTTTCGTGCGAACAAGAGTTAGAAAAAGCGTATAAATTCCTCGAAGAAGGAAAGACTGGCGAAGCTAGAAATGTCCTTTCAGCCGCATTGGAATACAATTTTGACAACTCTGAGCTTAGTTTTGCTCACTGGTGCTGTTCATACTGGAACGATTTTATCTCTCGCTTGTCGAGGATGGACTCATACGAACAGGGCGACGGCTTAATCAAGCGATGGAAAACCTTCAAAAGCGACTGCGAGGGCAAAAAAGATTTTCAACAAAGGTCTTTCCTTGCAATGCAAAAGGGAGTTTTTTCACTTGCCCTCAAGGCATACGAAAACACAAAAACTGATTTTTCGGCGGATTTATCCTACAAAAAGGGTCTGTGCAACAAAAAGCTCGGGAATTACGAACTTGCACTTGATTTTCTGACAGAAGCATACCGCGAGTCCCCGCAATCAGCGGTCATCCTGGCAGAAATGGCGGACTGTCTTGCCCTTTGCGGCGAAGAAAAAAATGCAAAGGTTCTTTTCCGGGAGGCTTTTTTTGTGGATGCGGGCAAAATTGAGCTTGATTTCCTGGACTCAGAGCTTATCTGCTGTCTTATCCGTCAGGTCCGGCAAAAAGGCTACACCGGTGCCGTTCTTCAGGAATGGATTCCGGTTTACGGAGTGCTTTACGGAGTTTTCAATGTAAAACGGGAGCTTCGCTCGCAAGAAGCAGGAAGGTTACGGCAGGATATTTTCGCAACGGAAAATGAAATAAAAGATCCCTCAAACGATTCTAAGATTCTTATTCCGCGTTTAATAAATATGTATTTTTGGCTGATAGATCATTACTCACATTCAAATGAAGGTCAGGCAAAAATCAACGAATGCATTCTGCAAATAAGGGTGCACGATGAAAATATATACAGACTTTATACGAAATAATTTTATTGAAATAAATTTATTTATTTAGGAGCAAAATATGTCTAAAGAGTTAGTGGATTTGGTTCAGGCAAAGCTTAAGGAAGACACCTGGACTCGTGCGACTATCAGCAATTACACAAAGGATGTTCTGGTAGAGCTCACCACAATCGTCGAAAAAGCAAAATCAGAAGGTTGCATCGCAGAAATCAAAGCCATTTGTGATGAGCAACTCTCACACACAAAAGACAGCATTACCGCGCTTTACATTTCCGGTATGCTCGCATTAAAGCAGGGCTCTCTTGACAACTCATCTCTCGAAACTCTTGTTGACATTTTCCAAAACAACCACAAAGAACCAATCGTCATCTATATGTGCGAGACAATTCTTCAGGACGACAAATCGAACAAGTTTGCTCTTCGTACCCTGGCCGCCAGCTACGAGCAGGCAGGAAACAGCGAGGTATGGGCAATCTATGAGCGAATCATAAAGGTTGACTTAACCGAAGCAGAAATAGCAAAAAAACTCGCTGACCACTATGCTGCTGAAGGCGACAATGAAAAGGCAAACGAATTCTACAAAAAGGCATTGCTCCGATATGTAAACAACAAAAACATTACCGCCGCAAGCGAAATCTGGTCTAAGCTTGTCTCAACGAATCCAGAGGAAATCGACTTCTTCTATCTTGTCCAGAGAAAAGTCGCAAAGGCTATCAGCGCAGAAAAATCTGCCCTTATGATGGACGAATTGTACAAATGGTACAAAGAAAACAAAAAATGGGACACGGCAATCGACATCTTAAAGCTCAACCTCTCAATCGATCCAAAAGACACCCATACAAGACGAGAGCTTACGGAATGTTACGAAAACAAATACGCTAATCACAGCCATGTTTCAGAATACATCCGCTCTTCTGACTTAACTCAGTCATACCGAAATGTTTTCGAGGCCATCAATGACTTTGAAAAGCACATTGCCTTCGACGCCAAAAACTTCGTTTACCACAGAACCTGGGGAGTTGGTGTCATCACAAAGGTTGACAATGACACGCTCACCATCAACTTCGGAAAGAATGGCAAAAAAGAAATTTCCCTCAAAATGGCAATCAGCGCATTGCAGCCTCTTTCAAGAGACCATATCTGGGTAATCAAGGCTACTGTCGGCTCAAAATCTTCAAAATTCAAAACAAAAGAAGACCTTGCAAAAGAAATCAAGACAAACAAGGAATGGGCACTCAAGACAATCATCAAGAGTTTTGGAAACAGCTGCGATTTCAAAAAAATCAAGGCAGAGCTTTCTACAATCCTTACGGACTCAGAATGGACAAGCTGGAACAGCGGAGCGAAAAAGGTTCTCGAATCTGACTCTACATTCGGCGTAAATCCAAACAATATCAACGAATACACTGTCAGAGACAGAGCAATCACTCCGGAAGAAAAATATTCAAACGAATTCAAGGCTCAGAAAGCTTTCTTCGCCCGAATCGATATTTTCTACAAATTCATCGATGACGAAACAACAGACAAAGAAAGCGAGCTTCTTGCGGATATGTTCAGCTACATCACAGGCTTCCTTAAGTCATTTAATGATGTTGATGAGCAGGTCATTGCATCATATCTCGTTGTTCAAGACATTCTCAAACGAGGAATTCCAAGCCTTACCTTCCAGTGCAAGTATAATTTCGAGCAGCTCTATTCAGAAATTGAAAATCCAAAGGAAATGTACACTATCCTCAAGGGTTCTAAAAAAGGCGATTTGAGAGCCTTGTTCCTTGAGTCAATAAAGCTCGTTCCTAACTGGGAAGACGAATATATCAAGATTTTCCCTGCAGTTCTCAAAAAATCTACCCTTACGCAAATTATCGAGGCTGGTCACACAGATAAGGTTCAGAAGCTTGTTGTCGATGCATTCAATGATTTCAGAGCTTATCGCGATGTAATTCTCTTCCTGTTCGATGAATGTAGCGAGGAAAAATGGTTCAAGGATGCCGCAGTTCCATTGCAGAAGCAGCTCATCGCCATCGTGAACATCATCTCTCAGTGCTACCGCGAAATTGACAACCATGTAGAATCTACAGAAAACAAAAAAATCATCAAGAACGCATGCAAAATGATTTTTGACAAAGAGAACAACAAATATGCTGAATATATGCTTTCCTGCGACAAGGAGCAGATGGCTCACTTGTATACGCTCGTAAATGACATTGCAGACCTCGACGGCGTAATCAAAGCACAGCTTCGCAACAAAATTCTTGAAAAATATCCGGATTATGACATCAACAAGTTCCATACGACAGAAGAAAAAGCTTCTGCTCCAAAGGGAATGTATGTCACCTTCCAGAAGCTGGAAGAAAAGCAGAAGCTTCTCGACAAAATGCAGAACGAGGATTTGCCTCAGATTGCAAAAGAAGTTGCCGAAGCAAAGGAAAAAGGCGACTTGAAAGAAAACGCTGAGTACATCGCCGCAAAAGAAGCGCAGCACAAGCTCGGAAATGACATCAAACGATTGCAGACAGAGCTTGCCCGTGCCGTCATTTTCGACCAGACAACAGCTACGACTTCAAAAATCTCATTCGGAACAAAGGTTACGCTCAAAAACAACGATTCCGGAGAGGATGAGGTCAAGACAATTCTTGGACCTTGGGAATCAGACCCTGCAAACGGAATCTATTCTTATATGGCTCCTCTTGGTGACGCTCTCCTTGACCACAAGGTCGGTGACAAGCTTGTGTTCACAATCAACGAGCGAAAATACAACTACGAAGTCAAAAAGATTGAGCTTGCAAAAATCTCATAATGCTTTCCTTGCTTTATGATGGTGGAGCCGCTGATTCTTCTGTTTCAGCGGCCATCATTTCGATTTCGATAATTCTCCTTTCAGGCTTTTTGATGACAAGAATCACCAAAAAGCTCAGGCTGCCTAATGTCACGGCCTACATTGTTGCCGGAATTTTAATCGGGCCTTTCTGCTTAAACTTAGTTCCAAAGCCTATTATCGCTGGAATGGAATTTTTACCCGACATAGCACTCGCATTCATCGCTTTTTCAACCGGCCAATTCTTTAAATTCGACATCCTAAAAAAAAATGGAAGCAAGGTCATAATCATCACACTTTTTGAGGCCCTTCTCGCTTCAATTTTTGTTTTTATACTTGCTTTTTTTCTCCTGCATCTTAACCTGGCATTCTCCATCGTTCTTTCGGCTCTTGCCTCCGCAACGGCACCAGCCTCTACTATGATGACAATCCGCCAGACAGGCGCAAAGGGAGACTTCGTTGAGACGCTCTTACAGGTCGTCGCTTTGGATGACATCGTAGGCCTGATAGCTTACAGCGTTGCAATCTCAATTGCAGTCTCCTCTTCTACAGGCGAAGCATTTTCACTGACAAGAATTCTCGTTCCGGTTTTGACAAACGGTCTTGTTCTTTTTTTGGGAGCGGTCTTCGGAGTCGCGCTTTCAATTCTTGTCCGTCCGAAAACACGAAGCAGCGATAACCGGCTTATAATTTCAGTCGCACTTCTTTTCGCCTTTTGCGGAATCTGCACTTTTTTTGATGTCTCCCCGCTTCTTGGCTGTATGTCCATGGGAACGATGTACATAAACCTTACGGGCGATGACAAGCTTTTCAAGCAGCTAAATTATTTTTCACCGCCCTTTTTATTGATGTTCTTTGTGCGCTCAGGAATGAGCTTTGACTTAAAATCTCTCGTAAACACATCCGGCTCAATCGGCTCTTCGCCGCTTCTTTTAATCGGAATTCTTTATTTCGTAATCAGAATCTTGGGAAAATATATTGGAGCATTTTTAGGCTGCCTAATCGCAAAAAAGCCAAAGGAAACCCGGAATTATCTTGGTCTGGCCTTGATTCCCCAGGCCGGAGTCGCAATCGGGCTGGCCGCACTCGGAGCAAGAACATTAAAAGGTGAAACAGGAGAGGCCTTACAAACCATAATTCTCGCCTCCAGCGTTTTATACGAGCTAATAGGTCCGGCCTCAGCAAAACTTTCGCTTTATCTTTCAAAATCCTACACGACAAAGCTTGAGGATTTAGTAGATGTCTCAGAAAAAACTGAAGACGGAAAAGAAAAATCTCAGGTCGAGCTTTTGATAGACAGGATTCAGAAGATTCAAAAAGAACTGCCCGAGCATACGCTAAATGAAGCTGAGGAAGCCTTCACTGAGGCGGCCGAGCAGCACAATATAGATTTTTGGTCAGAAATTCATAAACAAAATATGAAAGAAATAATCAGGAAGCGAAAAAAATAATATTATGATTCCTTTTCTTCTTCCATAGATTTTTTAACGACTTTAATCAAATTAACCCTGTGTCCTTCCATATCCTGCACGATAAAATCAAAATTTTCGTACTCGATTTTCTCGTATTTAACAGGAACGCGTCCAAACAAGTCAAGGACAAAGCCGCCGAGAGTGTCGAAATCCTCTGTCGGAAAATGAGATTCAAGAGCCTCATTTAAATCGTCTAGGTCAACCCTGGCGTCACAGAGCCAGACATTCTCGCCTAATGAAACAATATCTTCTTTTTCGTTGTCAAACTCATCCTGAATGTCGCCTACGATTTCCTCGATAATGTCTTCCATGCAGACAATGCCTGAAATTCCGCCGTACTCGTCAATCGCAATCGCAATATGCTGATGGCGTCTCTTGAATTCGCGTAAAAGACCGTCAATTTTCTTTGACTCAGGAATAAAATATGCTTTTTTTGTGATTTTCTGCAAATCGACTTTTTCTTTTCTGGCGATTGCCTTGATTATGTCCTTGACATACAAAATACCCGTAACATTGTCGATTGACTCAGAGTAAACGGGAAAACGAGAGTGACCACTCTGAGTGATTTTTTCGAGCAGTTCGTCCTCGCTCGTGTCGATTGAAATAAAATCGACGTCAATCCGGGGAATCATAACTTCCTTAACAGTAGTTTCGGACAGGTCCTCGATGCCCTTTATCATGTCTTTTTTCTCTTCGATGAGACTTTCCTCTTGTGCCCGATCCAAATCAGATAATTTTTCCGACTTGGCGGCGCTACTGGAGTGATAATCCTCGTCTTTTTTCTTTCCAAACTTAAACAATCTCATAATTTTTCCTTTTTATTTTAGAGGTAACTCTGAAAATGTGATTAATTTTACTTCGGTAAATTCGCGCAGGATTTTTTCCTGCAGGATAAGCATTTCGTCGGCCGGCTCTTTTCCGCTTTCGATGTGCTCCTCGCCGTGGTCATAGCCGTTCAAGTGAAGAAGCCCGTGAATCAAAAGCCGCTTTAGCTCCTCGTTTTGCTCAACTCCAAAATATTCTGCGTTTTTTGGGAGAGTTTCCAAGGAAAGAGCGATGTCGCCGGCACTAAGCCACTCCCCTTCATCATCGGTATATTTTTCACCGTTCTCGAATGAAAGAATATCCGTTGCGCTGTCAATGCCGCGGTAATTTTTGTTCAGTTCTCTTATGTACTCATCGTCACAAAAAAGAATGGAAATTTCCTCGCCATCATACTGTAATTTTTCAAGAACAGACTTTACATACCCTTCGATTTTAGCTTCGTCAAACCAAGCTGGAGGAGTAAAATCTTCTTGAAGTGAGATTAAGATTCGGTTCATTTTTTTTCCCCTGGCAAAAGAAACTTGGATACCGCCATACAATTACTATACATTTTACAACTCATTTTGTCAAGTATTTTTTTTATTTCATTTCGCTCGACATCGATTTGTCTTTTTTTGACTGAGACTCTTCACTTCGCTCAGAATGACGAGTCTCGCTTGAAAATGATTTGTCTTTTTCAGAGAGAGTTTTCTCAGTCGTTTCGCTGTCGCTCGTGTCATCAGGGTCTTTTTGGTTCTGATACTTGATTCTGCCGTGATAATATGCGGCTAAGATTCGGACGAATATATCGCGGATTTTTGTAAGCTCACCGAATGTAAGGGCAGAATTGTCAAGCTGACCGCTTTCGATTTTTTTGTTAATAAGCTCCTGAATGAACTTTTCAAGGCGCTGGGCGGTCGGCTTTTCCAGGGATTTGCACGCAGCCTCACAGACATCGGCAAGCATTACGACGGCACTTTCTTTTGAAGCTGGAGGATTTCCCATATAAGAGTAGTCCTCTGGATTTACATTCTCGTCCTTTTCTTTTGCCTTCATGTAAAAGTATGAAATTACGCTGTTTCCGTGATGCTCAGCAATGATGTCGATAATCTGTTTTGGAAGACGGAGCTGGTGAGCCTTTTCCACACCCAGTTTTATATGACTTTTAATGACCGAAACTGAAAGAGAGGGATTCAAGTCAGTATGCTTGTTGGCCGTATCGATATTGTTTTCTGTAAAATATTCAGGATGCTCCATTTTTCCGATGTCATGATAGTAAGCCCCTACTCGTGCAAGAAGGGCGTTGGCACCGATTTCCTTACAGGCATTTTCCGCAAGCTGGGCTACCATCATAGAGTGCTGGTGAGTTCCGCTGGCCGTTAAGAGAAGCTTTCGCAAAATCGGGGCATTCTGGTCACTCAAATCCATAAGGCGGAAAACTGAAGCCGTGTTCATAATTGACTCAAGGGGGGTCAAAAATCCCAAGACTAAAATTCCTGACAAAAATGCGTTGAATGCAAGCCCCGGGAAAACGAAAACAGCATCGTTAAAATCTGAATTGAACATTACTTTTAGGAAAGTGATGAAAACAAGACTCAAAACCGCCTGCATGAGGGATGCGAAAACCATATCAATTCGCCGCTCAATCTTCATTACGATTCTTGAAGACGAAACGCAGACCGCAAGGGTAAAGAGGGTCGGCACAATCTGAAAGGAAGAAGCGCCAAGGACTCCCAAAGAAAGCAAAAATCCAAAGAAAAGAGCCGAAGTCTGTCCGAAAAGAATGGCAACAAGGAAAGCACAGAAAACGGAAGGAATCATAACGGGGAGCGTGTATGGATTCTGGAAAATCGCGTTCTTCATTCCGAAGGATGTCGTAAAGAACACGATGACAAAAAGAACGCACTCAAGAATCACTTCCTTCAGCTCGACTTTTTTGCGCAGCAGCACGGGATTAAAAAGCACAATCCAAAGGACAGAGATAAGGATTAAATAAAGAATTTTGTCGCAGAAAGCCCTGTAATCCACATAGACTGGGCTGTCCGCCATTTTCTGAAGCTTAAAAAATTCTTCCTCTGTAATAGGGAAACCTTTTCGGATTACTTTTTCGCCTTTCTCGATTGCGACAGGATACTGAACATCCTCAGGAAGGGATTTTTTTGCATAAATTGTTTTGTCAGCGACCTGACCGACTTCATACTCTTCGATTGCGAAGCTCGCCATTGTCTCGCTCGTGTTCGCGTCGTACCAGACGATTGCCGTAGCAAGGGCGAATGTAATGAAGAAAGCGAGAATAAAGCCCCAGTTCCGAGAGATGAATTTTGCTATTGAAGAGAAGAAAAGTGAAATTGCGTTTTCTTCAGATTTTTCGTTTTTACTCATTTTTTAATTCCTTTTCGTATGCCTGAACAATTTTTCTGACCAGCGGCGAACGAACTACATCTTCGCCCGAAAGACGCACTATGCTGATTTCGGGAATATCGTCCAGAATTTTCAGGGCGTGGACAAGTCCAGAAGTACTTCGTCGCGGCAAGTCAATCTGCGTTATGTCGCCGGTGATGAAAACCTTTGCGTTCTCACCCATTCGGGTAAGGAACATTTTCATCTGTTCTGCCGTCGTGTTCTGCGCCTCATCAAGAATGACGGCACAGTTATTCAAAGTCCGCCCCCTCATATAAGCAAGAGGAGCAACTTCTATAATACCATTTTCTGTAAGTTTATGCACTATTTCGCGGGGAAGGCAAGCGTTCATAGAGTCGTAAAGAGGCCTTAAATACGGATTTATTTTGTCCTCCAAGTCGCCGGGCAAAAATCCCAGGCTTTCCCCCGCCTCCACAATGGGCCGGGTAAGCACAATAGAATTCACTTTTTTTGAAAGGACAAGGGAAAGAGCCTCCGCCACAGCAAGGAAAGTTTTTCCGCTTCCGGCAGGACCCGATGCAAAAACAAGGTCATTTTTTCTGAAGGCCTTTACAAGCTCCGCCTGATTTTTTGTTTTGGGATAGATTTTTCTGGTGCTTCCAGGAATTGAGATTGCATATTTTCCGGCGTTAAAACCAGAATCCGCCTCGCCAAAAGAAATGCCTGTGTTTAAAATTGAATGAATTAAGTCTGATGAAGACGAGCCTGAATCTGAAATTTCGTCAACGATTCTGTCAATGATGAATTTAAAGGTTTCCCGAATACGGGGGTCTTCTTCTTCGATGGAAATTTCGTTTCCACGGGTAAAGACCGGCACGCCTATATGCTTTTCGATGAGTTTTAAGTTACTGTCATTTGTGCCACAAACCTGAGAAAGAATCTCGGAATCAGAAAGCACAATCGTATATTCAGAATTCACTTTTTGTTATTGTACTCTGAAAGTGTCTTTCTTGCAAGAAAAACGAAAAAATTGATATAATCTCCTTTAATGTCACAGATTGTAAGAACCCAAAAAATTGTCTCTGGCGGCGACTGCCTTGCACAAATAAACGGAAAGAATGTTTTTATTCCATTTGCCTTGCCTTCTGAGACTCTCGAAATCGAAATCACAAAGTCATTCAGAGATTACGACATGGCAAAAATCACGAGGGTTTTGGAAGCCTCTCCGCACAGAGTTACGCCCTTCTGCCCTCTTTACGGGCTTTGTGGTGGCTGTAACATGCAGCATATAAACATAGAAGAACAGAAAAATTTACGAAAGGAAATCTTAAAGGACTGCTTTGAGCGGGAAGGCATTAAAAACCTTCCGGAAATTGAAATCATATCCGGAAACGACAGAAATTACCGCTCACGAGTCCAGCTCACGAACGGAGGCTTCAACAAAAAAGAAAGCAACGAAATCGTTCATCTTGAAGCCTGCCCAATCGCGACAAAGGAAATCAACGAATATCTTAAAAACACGGCGCAAAATGCCCGCCCGACAGGAAGGGTTCACATTTTCGGGGACGAAAGGATTACCTCAGATGCCAATGACATTTCAAAAAAGCTGATTGTCGCAGAAGAACGGGATAAATCTGCTTTTTCTAAGGAAGTCAGGCTGGAGGGAAAAATTTCCCAAAAACGGCGGGAAAAGCTAAAATTACAGCAGAACCGGCAATTTCAGGGCTCAAGCCTAAATCAAAATAACAGGTGCAGGGTAAAGCTTCTTGAAAAAAACATTACTTTTGATGTTCAAGGATTTTTTCAGTCAAACCTAGAGGTTCTTGAAAAAAGTATCACTGAAATCTCAAAAAATCTTGGCGGGAATAATCTTCTGGACATGTACTCAGGATGCGGAACATTTTCAGTCTTTCTATCAGATTTTTTTGAAAAAACTTGTCTCGTCGAGCATAACAGGGATGCGATTGTCTTTGCGGAAGAAAATCTTTCCGGGAAAAAGCACGAGAGTTTCGGTCTTTCAGGCGAAAAATGGGTAAAATTCAGCGCGGAAAATTACATAAAAGCAAACGGAAGCTTTGACGCGGCAGTTATAGACCCTCCAAGAAGCGGAATGGAAAAGGAAATCTCAAAATGGCTTTGCTCAAAAAAAATTCCTCAGCTTCGCTCTGTAAGCTGTAATCCGTCAACGCACGCCCGTGACGCCTCATTTTTGGTGAAATCCGGTTACAAGCTCACGAAACTTTATCTTTTAGATTTTTATCCACACACATCTCATATAGAATCTATGGCATTTTTCGAGTACACAGAATGAAATCAAAATTAATTTTACCTATCCAGCTTTTTTCAGTAAAAAAAACATTTCTTTTAGCCTTTCTCATAATTTTCAGTTTTCAGTTTTCCATATTCAAATTGCATGCCCAGCGCTCACTCGACTTGTCGAAGCGGGAGCCTGACTGGTACACGGTAATCGGCGGAAACGCAGTCTCTCCTTGCCTCGATACATCTTACGGAGTTGCCCTTTTGAGCGACGGCCGCCTTCTTTCAGCATGCACCTCAGCAGGAAATGTCATCTGGCAAAGAAGCATTCGGGGGCGTCCATCGCCATACATCACATCGTTCGGAGATTTTCTCTTCATAGTTACAGATAATTCCCGTTTAAATTTCGTGAACCCGTCCGGCCTTACCCTCTGGACTGTAACCGCCCCCTTTCCAATTTCAGATTTTCCCCTGGTCGGAAGGGACGGAAGGGTCTTTGTGCGAGGAAAAAGAGGAATCGCCTGCTACGGACTTGACGGAAAGAGAAAATGGAAGGCAGACACCCTGGATTTGGGAGATTTTCAGATTGGAGAGCTAAACGACGGCTCCCTGCTTCTTTTCTTAAAAAATCCGAAAAACAACAGAAGCCAAGCCCTTCACTACACGGTCTTCGGTGAAAAGCTGGAGGACATCACTTTTACGGGAATCATTTCAAGCGTAGAAAACTGCGAGCAAGGTGTTTTGGTTTCCCTGAAAAACGGCTCGGTGGGTCTTGTTTCTGTAGAGGATGGAAGCACGGACTCAAAATGGGTCGGAGGCTCGGGAAACAGCGGCGGCTCTTTTAAAATCTGCTATTCCAAAACGAGCAAGAATTCCGCATTTTTTTATCAGAACGGAAACAAAACTGAGGCTGTCATCGTAAAAACAGATTCAGGTGAGATTTTAAATCGCTTTCAGGTGGGCGCAATCGCATCAAAGGATTTTAAAATCGCACGGGCAACACAAGCGGGATATTTTATCTCCGGCGCTTATTCCGCATGCGAATTCCTGGAGGACGGAACAATCCTTTATACGGCTTCACTTCCGCCTCAAAAGGACTGGACTTCACTTTTTTACACGAGCAAAAATTATCTCGTGATTTGTTTTAAAGACTGGACAATGAAGGCTTATCTTTTAAGCCAGAGTCCAAAAGCCTCACTAGAAAAAGAATCCCCTTCGATTTCATATATCGGCACAGTTTCATACGACCAGGAAGCACTGGATTTGGGAATCAGGCCCCTTTCAAATCAAAAAATGGCCGAAATTTCCCAAAAATTTGAGGCCGGAGACTACGGACGGGACGAAGAGGAATATCTTTCACTTTTAAAGACAGAAGCCTGGAATTATATAAATTCTTATGCCATGCAGACGGCTTTTCAATCTAACGAAAAAGGAGATTTCTTTGCAGAGAACGCAGTTTACACTCAGAATCTGCTATACCTAATGTCAAAAACAGGAACAAGGGAATTTTCAGTTCTTTTTTCAAAGCTGCTTTCAACTCAGATATCTTCAAGGGAGCTTTTATCTGTCATAACCTTTGCCGGAAAAACAGGCTACGACGAAAACGGAGCAATGCTCACGGCTCTCGAAAAAGTTCTGATGACAAAAGTCCAGACTTCAGAAACGACAATCCTAAAGGCAATTTCAGACGCGACTCTGGAAATTTGCCATTATATGGGACGACCAGCCCTGAACAGAAAAGGAAAATCAATTCTTACATATATGATGCGCCCCCAGTATGACAAGAATGTTCAGGAATACGCAAGAAAAACACTCGAAAAGATGATAGAATTTGAAAAGAAGCGATAATTTTTTGCAATTTCTGATTAAGTGTGTTATAATTTACTCGTTATTTTTAAAAGGAGCAAATAATGAACAAAAAAGTTCTTAAAAACATCTTCATTTCAATATTAGCGGGGCTCTCACTTTCAGCAGTTTCCGCAATAGGAGTCGACCGAAACGAAATCGAGAGCGCAAACAATGGCGATGTCGTATTCCGAAACTACTCAGGACCACACGATGTAATCAACACAATCGCAGAAATCCGAGCCATTGGCTCTGGTCTCGGAAAACAAGTTGCTGACAATCCGAACAAAATCGGCACAATCGGGCAGACAAACCGTTACGCCGTCATTCACGCAATTGATCCTACCACAAAAGAAAAATTCGACGCTGACATTTTCATAATCGGTCGTGGAGCGACAGTCGATCATATCCGAAACTTAAGGCGAATCATCGGCGCATATCTTGAAGAAGCATACGGATATTCCCAGAAAGATGCAGACACAATCGCAACCTTCGTCACGGTTTACAACGCAGTTTACCGCTCAAACCTCGACTACTTCAAAACGAAATACAAGGACATCGTCACAAGCCAGCTTTCAGCATCAATCGCAGGTCTTTCAACAAACTACGAGGAATGGCCGGGAAAAACTCAGATTGTAATTCCTCTTTCTGACTTAAACGGCGGCTTGAGCACTGTTGACACCTCTCTCATTTCAGACAAAGGGGTCATTGAATCTATGCAGGGCGAAGATGACAAGGGCATCGATGACCGAAAGGACATGGTAGACCTAAAGGAGCGCGAAGCTGACAACGCTCAGGAAAAGGCCGACGAGGCTCAGAAAAAAGCCGATGAAGAAAAAGCGCGTTTAGCAGAGGAACAGAGAAAGAAGGCTGAAGCAGATGCAGCGGCCGCAAAAGCAAAGGCTGACGCCGACAAAAAGAAGGCCGAGGCTGACAAAGCAAAGGCTGACGCCGACAAAAAGAAGGCTGAGGCTGACGAGGCAAAAGCAAAGGCTGACGCAAACAAAAATGACGCTGACGCTCAGAAAAAAGCCGAAGAAGCTAAAAAAGATTCTGATGCCGCTCAAAAAGAGGCTGATAACGCACAAAAAGAAGCTGATAGCGCACAGAAAAACGCAGATGACGCTCAGAAGGCTGCTGACGAGCAGTCTCAGAAAACGGACGAGCAGTCTCAGAATGCAGATAACGCTCAGAAGGCAGCCGACGAGCAGCAGGCAAAGGCTGACCAAAAACGAGATGAAGCTCAGGATGAGCGGGAGTTAATCGCTAAAGACCAGAAAGAGCTTATGGAAAGCCAGCGAAACACTGAAGCAAATGTAATGTACGGTCTTAAAAATGTTGACGATGCCGGCGTTACAAGTCAGATTATCAAGATGAACCCTCAGGACGGCACCGTCACAAAAGAATCTCCTGTCTCTGTAATCAGGGCAAGAACTGTCTATGAGGAAGACAAAAACTTCATCGCCGTAGCAGGCACAAACATCGGAAACGGAGCAGTTCGTCTCGTCCAGATTGACAAAAAGAACCTTGAGATTGCCGCAGAAAGCGCAGAAAAGCTTTCAGAATTTTCAGTTCTCGTTGAGCAGGGCGGAAATTACTTCTGTACGATTCAGGACGGAAGCGACTTTTATGTAGGAAAATTCAACAGCAATGTCGAAAAACTCATGCAGTCAAATGTAAAAGTCAAGGCAGCAACTCCAATAACAATCACAAATGCGGGCATTATGGTAACAGACTCCAACGGACAGCCAATTATTCTTGATCCGACAAACCTTACAAGCATTTCGCCAGAGTCAAAGCCTGACAACACGAATGCAGTTCAGAGAGCCGCAAACGCCGCTAACAATCTGATTGACGCAAAATAGCAGCCATTAGTTTATGCTATAAAGCAGAAAGCCGGTGAATTTCTTTATAACGAGGAATTCGCCGGCTTTTTTTTGTAACTACTTGCACAAATCGTTACTTTTTGCTAACTTTATTTACAAGAGATTACTATGCGTAAACTTATATTATCATTTGTTATCAGTGCTTGTTGTTTGTTAGGCATATCTGCCGCAGATAAATCCTGGAAAGCAGTTGCGACAGAAATGCAGGGTATCATCGATGATGCATACAATATTTATGCTGGCGGAAACGCTGACTCTGGCTACGAGCGAGTGAATGACGCATACTTCGGTCACTACGAGGTTGATGGTTTTGAACGCAACACCCAGAGCAGAATCGGCGGAAGCAGGGCCGGTAATGTTGAGGTTCAGTTCAGCAGGCTAAAGACTGCAATGCGCTCCTCAAAACCAAACGAGGAAGTCCGAAAGGAAGCTGACACCCTCATCGCAATGCTTTTTGAGGACGCAGAAAAGCTTGATCCGCCCCAAATGGCATGGACAGAGCTTGCAAAAATAATCGAAAAAGAATTTTCAGAAGCAGCGGCTATGTACGCTGACGGTCATGTTGTAACGGCTGAGCCAAAATTCAGAAAGGCTTATGCCCGATACTACGGAAAATCAAAATTTCAGGAAAATGTAGCGAAATCTTTAGGAACCAAAAAAGACGAAAATATCGTCAAATTGTACACTAAAACAAAGTCTATGATTCTCGCAAAGGAGTCTAAGCCTGAAGTCGTCGCTCAAATCACTTCCCTTTCACAGGAAATTTCAAAAACAGCGGTCGCTTTAACTAAAAAACAGAACCTCGCGCAGTGGTGGGCAAGTGTCGTCGCATCCCTTCTTATCCTTCTTCGTGAAGGCTTTGAGGCGATTTTAATTGTAGGAGCAATCATCGCCTACCTGCGCAAAAGCGGAAACGAAAGCAATTTGCCGACAGTCTACAAGGGGTCTTTCATAGGAATCTTAGCTTCGGTTGTAATGGCCCTAATTCTTATCGGACTTACGAAATTCGGCTTTGAAAGCGGTCAGGGACAGGAGGTAGTCGAAGGCGTCACAATGTTCATTGCGGTCGCAGTTCTTTTCTATACCTCAAACTGGATGATTTCAAAGGCAGAAAGTAAAGCTTGGTCTGAATATCTAAAAGGAAAGATTCAGACATCTGTAGACAAGCGAAGCATGTTCAGCCTTGCCTTCACTTGCTTTCTTGCGGTTTTCAGGGAAGGGGCTGAAGTAATTTTGTTCTATCAGGCAATGTTCGCCGGTTCAGATGGAAATGGCACGGTTTCTGCCGTTTTACTTGGAATGGCAATTGCGGTAGTTCTTCTCGTGTTCGTCTATAAGGCGATTATCCTCACCGGAAAGAAACTGCCGCTTAAGCCATTCTTTTATGGAACTTCAATTCTTATGTTCGTCATGGTCGTTGCCTTCGTCGGTGGCGGTATCAGTGAGTTCGTTGATGCAGGCTGGATTAGCCCGAATGTCATCGAAGGAGTTCCGACGATTTCACTTTTGGGAATCTACCCTTACGCCGAAACCTTAACAGGTCAAGGAATCGCTTTGCTTGTCGTAATAGCAAGCCTTGTGATAGGGAAAAAGATTTCTAATAAACAACAGGGTAATTAAAAAACATTATAGGAGTGTTTTTATGAAAAAGACAATGTCTTTGGTTTTGGCAGGTGCGGCTTTGGCATTTGCAATGATGGGTTGTAACGAAAAAACAACATCACAGACTTCTTCATCAGCAGCGGCAGAAGCCGTTGAAGAGGATGAAGGCGGATTCGTTGAGCACGACATCGGCGACGAGCAGCAGGCAGGCTTTTTGGCTGTAAACGGCGTTTACTTCCAGGCTGTAGACATGAAATCTGGAGAAGGCAATGTTCAGTACGGTGCCGACTTCACAATGCACATCGAAGCAGATATCGCCGCAATGGAAAACGATTTGGGATTCGTAGTTGACCAGTTTGTTCCGGGTCTCACAGTAGACTATGAAGTTGTCGATCAGTCAAACGGAAACATCGCTGCAAAAGGTACTTTTATGCAGATGAACGCTTCTGACGGCCCACACTACGGTGCAAACATCAACTTGAACCAGGCAGGAACTTACACAGCCCGATTCATCATTCACAGCCCGGCTGAAAACAACTACTTCATCCACACAGATGAAGATACAAAACCAGGCTCAGACCTTCAGAAATACTGGCCAAACGACAAACCACTCACAGTCGAATTCAAAGACTGGGTTTTCGACGGAAAGAAGGTTCAGCCAGAATATAACTAAGTTGTCGTAAAGAATGCTGTTGGGCAAAGCAAAACAGCTCTTAAAATGACAATTTTTCCATCCACACCGACTTTTTGGTGTGGATTTTTTTGTTGTTTTTCACTAACCACTGTTATTTATTTCTATTATTTGTTATAATAACTTACTTTCAGGTAAAAATTTATGGCAAAAAATCTTTTTGAAGTCGTTCAGTATCTTTTTATACCCTTTCTTTTTTTCGGAATGCTTTGCGCACAGACAGCCAGCTTTAATTCTGAAAAATTAAAAAAGCATTTTTTAAAGGCAGTCATAACTCTTTTCGTGATTGTCCTTGTCGTTTCAATTTTAAGAGCCAAGCGATTTATCCGCTACAATCAGATTAACAATATCTATCTTTTGCTCACATCGCTTCTTTCAGGACTCGCCTACTCTGTTTTGGCCTGGATCGATTCTTCGGCAAGCCTTAAAAATGACAAATTCAGCGCCGCTTTTGCGGGAGTCGGGCTTATCTTTGTCTTTTCTCAGCTTCTCTACCGCGTTCCCGTTGTTTTTGAGCTTCCCTTCCATTTTCTCGGAATGTATGATACTTATTTTTCGACGATGTATCTTGTAAAATGCACGGGCTATATTTTAGCTTGTCTTGTTTGTGTCCTGGTTGCCCTGGCAGCTTTTAAAATTCTTTCCCGCTCATCTAAAAAAGCCTTTGCCCTTTCTTTCACCGCCCTTTACCTTGTTAACGGCTTTATCGCCTTTGTCGGAATTGTGGGAATCATAAACTCTTACTACCGACGGAAAATCAAGCTTCCAACGGGCTTACGAAAGGCTCTTCCTCAGATGATAACGGCAGAAAATGTCATTTTTTTCGCTTCAATTATCATTTTGATTCTGCTTTCACTTTTCTTTTTCGCCTATTACACGAAAATTCACGGAGAATATTCAAATCCAGCCGAGCACAGAAAATTAAAGGCTTATTCAATGAAAAACCGAAGATGGGCGATTTTTGCGCTTGCTCTTTCTGTTTTTGTCTGGTGTGACATGACCGTAATCAAAAAAATTGCAAATACAATCGCAGAACTTTCACCCTCTGAAGAATTCAGCCTCAACGGAAACGAAATTTCAATTCCGCTTGAGCAAATCGCCGACGGCCACTTGCACCGCTTTACATGGACAAACGATGCCGGAAAGGGAATCAGATTCATCGTCGTTCAGAAAAAAGGAATGAGCTTCGGAGTCGGCTTTGACGCCTGCGATGTCTGCGGAGATGTCGGCTACTACGAGCGAAAGGATGAAGTCGTCTGCAACAGATGTGATGTCGTAATGAACAAAAGCACGATTGGCTTGAAGGGGGGCTGTAACCCCGTTCCTTTGGCTAGCAAAATCGAAAATGGTTCGCTGATTGTCCTTACAGACGATTTACAAAAAGAAGCTCACAGATTCAAAAATTAGGGGGTAATATGTTTTTTCGTATGGTAATTCGTGCCCTTGTAAGGCAATGGAAAAAAATGCTGATGATTGCCTTCACTGTTGCCTTGGGCTCATCTCTTGCAACTGCAATGCTCAATGTAATGTTCGATGTCGGCGACAAGGTTAATCAGGAATTAAAAACTTACGGAGCGAATATCCGTGTAGTTCCTCAAAGTTCGAGCATTATGGCAGACCGCTACGGCCTTACGAGCGAATCTTTTTTAAAGGAAGAGGAACTCGGACGCTTAAAGACAATTTTCTGGGCCTTCAATATCGTGGATTTTTCCCCGTTTTTGGACGGAAAATCTGTCATACAAGATAAAAATGGCAAAAAACTTTTGGACGATGAGGTCACGGTCACAGGAACTTGGTTTTCTCATCATCTGGCCCTTCCTACGGGCGAGGAACTTGACACTGGAATGGTCGCAATGAAGACCTGGTGGACAGTAAACGGCGAATGGCTCAGTGACAGTGACGAAAACGGCTGCATGATTGGCGGCGAGCTGGCAAAAAAGACAGGTCTTAAGGTCGGCGATGAAATAGAGCTTGTCCCCCCAAAATTCGGCTTTGCTCAGGGCAAGGAGCAGAATAATTCCAGCGCAGGCGAGAAATCTACTTTTACAATCCGAGGTATTTTTGATGCCGGTGGCGATGAGGACGAAAGCCTTTATCTGAATCTTCACGCTTCTCAAGAACTTTTTGGCAGGGAAGGCCTTATTTCCTCTATTGAAGTCAGTGCATTGACGACTCCGGACAACGATTTGGCCCGACTTGCTGCCCAAGATCCAACTGCATTAAACCAAATGGACTGGGACACATGGTATTGCACGGCTTATGTAAGTTCTATCTGCTATCAGATTCAGGAAGTAATATCAAACTCAGTCGCAAAGGCTGTTCGGCAGGTTGCTGAAAGTGAAGGAGCGATTCTGAGCAAGACGCAGCTTTTAATGCTTTTGATTACGATTTTAAGTCTTATTGGCTCGGCTCTGGGAATCTCAAACCTGGTTACGGCAAGCGTCATGGAGCGGAGCAAGGAAATCGGGCTTTTAAAGGCAATAGGAGCGTATGATTTTCCAATTTCTGCCTTAATTTTAACAGAAATCATAATCACTGCGATTATCGGTGGTGTTTTGGGATATTTTGCGGGCCTCCTCTTTGCGCAGGTTATCGGCCAGTCAGTTTTTGGCTCGGCAATTTCAATAAAAGTGACGGTAATTCCTCTTGTTGCTATTTTGATTTTTGCCGTCACAATGGCAGGCTCCCTTCCTTCAATCAGGCTTTTGCTTTCCTTCAAGCCAGCCGAAGTTTTGCACGGGGGACACTAAAAGCTCTTTGCCTTTCCAAAAAATAAAAGCAGCTTTTTTATCAGAAAGTAGAGAAAATTTAAGCTTACAGAAAAAAAGTCCTGGAGGAAAGGCAAAAGAAGACAGAGCAGGACACCGAAAAGCCCCAGATATAAAAACAAAAACACCAGCGGAGAAACAAAAAGGCTTGCGATAATTCCGACAGGCATAATTTTTCCGAATATTTTTATAGAAACCGGAGCCGTCGCACATTGAGATGAAATAGAGTCCGCCAAGGAAAGCCGTGTTTTATACGGGAGCAGACAGGGCAAGATTTTTCGTAGCGTTTTCGAAAACAAAATAATTCCTAAAAGCGAGGAATAAGAAAGCATAAAGGCAGCTTCAAAAATATGATTTGGGAAAATCAGAATATGACTGATAAAGCAAACAGAAAGAAGAGTCAGAGAGTCTGGCCTGTTCATTCTTAGAAGCGAATTCAAGTACAATATAAGCGAGGCAATAAAAGCGCGGAAAAGGCTTGGTGAAAGGCCTGCAAACCAGACGAAAAAGACCACTGCTCCCAGCTGGATTGCATTTCCAAGATTTTGTCCGCTTGCTTTTTTTCCGAAGAAATACGCCAGGGAACCGAAAAGCCCAAGGTGCATTCCTGAAAGGGCGATAATATACGAGAGTCCGGAGTCCCTGAAGGCATCGGAGACAGATTTTTCAGTGTATTCGCGGCTTCCGGAAAGAAGAGCGAGCAAAAATCCGCCAGCCTCCTTCCAGGCGTACATAAGTCTTTTAAATTGAAGGCGGCAAAGGGCACGAAATTTGCAGAAGCGGCTCGTAAAGCCGTTTCCCCTCCAGCCTAAAGCCTTCCCCCCTTTTACGAGAAAAGTCTTTTCACCAAATTTGTCAGAAAATTCAACATCAAGTAAAAACATTGCGCCATTTTCGACCAAAAATCCGCCGCCTGTTTTTTGGGAAGCGACGGAATAAAGTTTTCCGGGATAAAAACCTTCAACGAATTCACAGGGAAAATAAAGGCTAACCTTTCCACTGGCAAAAAAGCTGCCGTTTTTAGTGAAAGCCTTACTAACGCTAAAGTCGGTTTTGTAGGAAGAGTTGAAAAAGGCAGATTTTACAGGATTTGATGACACGAAGCCTTCAAGTTTAATTATCCCGCTTTTTTTGGCCAGGCTTGTAAAATCTGAGCGATTTTTTATTTTTACGGCTCCTGAATAAAAAAGCAGCGATAAAATAACAGAAGCAAGAAAAACTGGATTTTTTAATATTTTTACCAATTTAGTTTTGCGAGAGACTTTTTTGCCTCGTCAGTCACTTCGGCAGGATAAGTCAGATATGTCGTGTACAGAAGCGTGTCAAAGGCTGTTTTATCTCCCAAATCCCCCAATGCTAAAATCAGAGCAAGAACGACATTCTTGGAAGGCATAGTTTCGCCAGACTGCTCGACTTTGCCGTTACACTCTGAAAGAAAGCCTGTGAGACTTTTTGCAAGATTCGATGAAGGAACTTTGACAGCATTTCTGATAATCTTACAAAAATCATCTTCTGTCATTGAACTTTCGTCATACTCATTTTTTGCAAGAATAACATTTTCGTTCACAACGGAAGCAGCGTGCGACCATTTGTTCTCCGCAAGAACTTCGCTTGCCTCCAGCTGAAACGAAGAAAAGTCAGATTTTGCAGAATCACTGTTTTCTTTCAGTTTCTCTGCATTATTTATTGCGATTAAAAGTGCATTTTCGGCAATATCACACAAAAATTTTTGAGAAATTTTAGAAGAATTTTTTAAAAGCAAGAAAAAATTTCTAAAATCTCCAATTTTTGATATAGAAAAGATTTTTATTACATCAGAAAACGAATCCGAAGAAAGCTCTACGAGAGCCTCGTCAGTCACAGTCTTGTACTCGTCCCAAATATTAGTCACCCAAATGTTGTAGACGATTGAAAGAGACTCATCGTTTCCGATTTTTCCGATTGTGCCAATCAGATATTCAAGTTCTGGAGCGGCTTTTTCGTCCGTCTTGAAAGCCGTAGAAAGATAATCATTGATAAAATCCACGAGAAGAGCCTTGTTCCCGGCACAGTAAAATTCAAGCCTCTCCATAACAGCCGTTCTGAGCTCTGAATTCTTAAAAAGGCGGAAAATCGCTATGAATTTTTCGGGAATATCCTTTAGCTTTGAAGTATCTAATTTTTTTGATTTAATTTCCTTGTTTGTTTTTGGAAAAGCCCTTACGCTGGAAGCAGCCAAAAGAGCAAGCTCGCTGTCTTCTGACAAAAGTGAAGCGTTTTCTATTGAAAAATCAAGACCTTTTTTACCGATTGAGATAATTTCGTCGTCTTCAAGATTCTGAAGTATCTCTATTTTTTCAGAAAGACTTCCTTTTATGAATTTTTTTTCGTTATCGGAAGATGAATTTTGCACATTACCAGCAGAAAAAATAAATGAAGAGAGAAGAAAAAAAAGAAAACTAAAAATGATTTTCTTATTCTTCATGGATTTCTCCGGTATTTTCAGTATTTTCGTCTGGAACGCTCTCGCTCGCAGAAATTTCTTCGATTTTCACGGGGGCAACAGAATCAGCCGCCTCATCAAGCCGTTCTTCTGCAGATTTATTCAGCTCATCCTTCATTGTTTTGATAATTTCTTCCTGCTCTTCCTGCTCAACCTCTGCCAAAGCCGTAAGCTCATCCTTCTTTTCTTCGGACATATCCTTGTAAATAAAGGCAAGAATCGCATTTTTCATTTCTTTTTCGATATGAAGGCACTCAAAATGAAGCCTTGACTGATTAGACTGCTCGTTGAATTCGACAGCACGAACGACTCCAAACATAATGATAAATTTTCCATCGATTTCAAACTGAAGCTTGATTTTTATGTTCTGCCGTCCCTTTCCACCTATGCGAATCATAGCTCCGTCCTCTGAAATGTCTTCGAGCAGGCACTTGTAGCCAGGGTCAACCTCCACCGCATCAAAATCAGGCTCTTCACTTTCTATAAAATAAAGCTGGGCATAAATTTCACAGGCAGCCCTGACACTTTTTCGCTTTTGAGCACGCTCCAGCTGATTCGTATGGGCAAGATAAATCGCATTTTGCCCCTGAAAGACCCCCGCATTCGTAACCCGGGTGTCAAAAACATAGCCGGCATCGCCTTTCCGCCAGAGATAAACGCTGACATCGTGAAGAACCCAATCCTTTCCGTCAACAGTCCTGACATTTTTTTGAAGGGGAACGCGAATGATAAGCTCATGCCCGTTACTTAAAATTTCAGAAGAAAAAATACCCTTTGCTATTTCTTCACCAGCCTTCTGCCCCTTCATTATGATTCTCAGTCGCTGTCCCTTTTCCAGATATTTTGTAGATTCAAGCCCTTTTTTGTTTTCGTGGTCAAGGTCAATTTTCGTACGATAGTCGTAAAGTTTCGCAAGAAAATCCTGAGTTTCGGAAGAGCTCTCCGTTCCGTTTGTCCTTGCATCCATATTGATTTTTGAGATAGCCATATTTAATGTAGGAACAGAAACATAAAGCTGCATTGGCTCCTCAATTTCGGCTTCCTTTGCCAGGCGCCAGAGAAGCATAATTTCGTTCAGCTTAAAGCCCCTGTCCTGCCCCATCATAAAAAACTGAATCGGGACTTGAAAGAGGACAATCAAGCGAATGGCGAGAAAAACACAAATTACAGTGATGAATAAAACCAAGAACACGACTTTATTTTACTATTTCTTGACATATTTGTCAAAATACCGCATTTTCTTATCGTATAATCTTACTTTCCAGTGTGGCCTGGAATACCAGCCCTTGAAACCGGCCAGAATCTGTACGAGGTTCCGCCCAACATCCGGGAACGGCTGACATATTGCGGGTCAATGTCGCTCAGATAAGTTATGCTATAGTCATCGTACTTCGTAAGAGGAGCGTTCCATCTGTCATAGGAGTGGCGCATATCAAGGGAATTAAAACGATTGTCGCCCATCATAAAGTAGCAGTTTTCCGGAATGTAGCGAGCCGAGCCGTCAGCTGCGTTTGAGGGGAAAACAGGCATATTTCTCTGGTCTAAAATCGCAGTGTAAAAATAAAGCCGCTGGGCAGCCGAAAAACACTCGCTTATTTTTTCATCATTCGTAAAATCTGAGGAAGGATTTGTGCCGCCCTTTGAAAAAATTTCCGCATAGCGGACAAAAAGACGCCCGACGACTTTTTTTATCATCAGATTAAGGCGGTAATTTGCCTCTGAGTACAAATCTCCGTTGAAATCCGGCATATTCTCGCTCCATTTTGTCATAAAATCCGTAAAATATTCACTGCCATTTTTTGAATACAAAAGATTATAGGCAAGGGAAGAGCCGTTCGCAATCAAAAAATAAACCGTCATTTGGGAAGCCTTTAAAGAAAATTCTTCAGTTTCAGCATTTTGCGCCTTCGGAATTTTTTTGTATATCGAGTCAAAGTCTGCGGCAATTTTCTGACATTCAGACTTAGTTTCTTCGATATTCAGATTTCGCCTTTCTTCTTCGATTGAAAGCATTTCCAGATAATCACTTTCGCCGAGAGGAAAATCCCTGATTTCTTTTTTAAGGCTCGGTTTTACGGCATTTAAATTCCATGTAGCCCAGGTTGAGTCAGCATCTACCTTCTTAAATTCTGGAGAAGCCTTTGTTCTGGCATACAGGATTCCGTCCTGCATCATAAGTTGCTCTCCGCCTTCCCCGCAAACCCGCTTTACGAGAGGGTCAGCCTTTTGATTTCCGTTTTCGTCAACATTTAAGTTGACTTTCGTGAGCGTGCACATGTAAACGAGCTGGGACAAGAAGGTGCGAACCTCGCTTTTTCTGTCATTTGAATAGTGCGGATTCCTAAAAACAACGATGTCGCCCCGCTTATATTTTTTCAGATAAGGAAGGCCGACATCAGAAAGAGGAAATTTTGGGCCGGAAAGAGTTTTAAAAACTACAACCCTGTCACGAATCAAAAATTCAGGCACCATTGACTCAGACGGAATTTCATAAAGCTGAACTATAAAAATATTCAACAGGAGAACCATAAAAACTGCCTGTACAAGGGCATCAATCCAGCTGAAAAGTTCACGAAATCCTGATTTTAATAACGAGCGGTTTTTAGGATTTTTTCGCTCTTTAATTCTGTTCTCAACGAAAGAAGCCCATTCCTTGCTAACCTTTGCAATATGCTTCGGATTAAGATAATGAAGTATAAAGACTGCAAGAGCGGAAGCGATAAGCCACAAAAAAACTGAGATTAAGTCGAGGACAAAGGGAGTCCCGTTTTTACCAGCCCGCCTAAAAACAAATGCGACAAGAAGAACATAGGGAAGATACTGCAAAAGTTCCCGAACTACCGCAATAAAAAAGAGCTTTCCTTCAGAAAAAAGCTTTTTATGCGAAAAATAAGCAAGAAAAGCACTAAAAGCTATGGCAAGAGGAAATGCCACAAGAGAAATGTCAGCATTAAAAGATAAAAGGGTTAAAGAAAAAAGCGCGCAAGACAAGGCACAAGACAGCGAAAGAAGATTGAGTTTTTTTGTATTCATAAAAAAAATTATAGCAAATTGAATAAATATTGGGAACTCCGAAAAACTCGCCTTCGGCGATTTTCCGAAGTTCCCGACGAGTTTTAATTTCTGATAATAGCAGAAATTAAAACATCGCACTTTCAGAGTTACCTCTAAAAATTGCAATTTTTAGAGGTTTCCTATTGTCACATAAAATAAAAAAGCCGCAAAGCTACAGGACTTTCTTGAATTCCGAGCAGATTTTTTCCAGAACCTCGGGAATTTTTCCGTCAATACTCAAGCCTGCCGCATTTTTGTGTCCGCCCCCACCGAATTTCTGGGCAATTGCACTTACATCAACCTTGTCCCGTGAGCGGAAGCCACATGTGCATGTAAGCTCAGTGTCCTGCCGGATAAAAAGAACAGCCTCAATTCCGTCAACTGAAAGAAGCATTGAGTAAAGCGCGTCACTGTCACGGCCTTCCTGCCCCCACTCCTTTGTGTCTTCCATTGTTTCGTAAGTGACGGCAAGCTTGTTGTCGTAACGCCTTTCTACCCGCTCAAGCATACGGCCAAGCAATTTTCTCGTTGAATAAGGCTTGCCGCCTGTGATTTTGTCATAAATTTTTCTGGGATTTACCCCCGCTTCAATAAGCCGTGAAGCCTGAACCAAGACAGAGGCTGAGTCAAGCCCCAAAAACCTAAAGTAGCCGGTATCCGTCGCAAAGCCGGTAAAAATGAATTCCGCCGTCTCTTGCGGCAATTTTCCGATAATTTTTTCGTAAAGCTGCTGAACAAGGCAGGCTGTCGCAGGAGAAGTCGGGTCGATTATGCAATTATCCTGCACATCCGCAGTCTTATGATGGTCAATTATGAATGTATCAAGATTTTTCAGGTCGCCTTCTATTTCGCCAAGCCGCTCAAGCTCCGAGCAGTCAAGAATTATAAGTCCGGTTTTTTTTCGCTCAGGCTCTGAAAGGAAAATCATTTCATTGGAAAAAAGTTTTGCGTAATCACGAATTTCAGGCCTTTTAAAAGGCCCCGCCGACAAAAGCTGATATTTTAAGCCCTGAGCCTCAAGCAAGTCCTTTAAAGCCAGACAGCTGTAAACCGCGTCTCCGTCCGGATCCTTGTGCCCGATTACATAAAAAAAGTCGTGATTTTGAAGAAAATTTTTAAATTCAGAAATTTTTTCATCAGATATAATCTGCATTTTTTTGCTCCGTTTTGCCAAAATTTAAAAAAAATAAGGGCTGCGGTATGAAGATAAACTTCACGAAACAGCCCTTTTAGAAAGTGCTAATAAAAATTAGTATTTGATGTCGAGAGTGTCTTTGTCGGCATCATCGATTTTTACAGTGCTGTCGGCGACACCCCAAATTGCACTTGCCCGTGAAACTGGCAATGTAAGGATTACACGCTCAAAAGAACCGTCCCTGTTAAGAACAGTCATGTAAGGATTCATTCCCTTTGGAAGCGGGCGGAATGTAAGCTTTGAATCAGAGCGCATTGAAGATGTATACCATTTTTTTGGAATGGTGACAGTTCCGACATCACGATGACCTTTTGCGTACATTACGATGTAAGCGTCGTTGTGATCAAGAATCTTGTAAATCTGAACATTTCGATAGCTTACGGTAGCTTCCTGATACTCGTATTTGTAATCTGCCTTTTCTTTTGCAGAAGCAGAGAACAAGACACCGACACAAATCAACGCTGACAAGATAAATAATTTCTTCATAGAAAATCTCCTTTTATTTGCCTTTAGCAGTTTAGCCTTCTTTTACTAGATGAGCGCGAGCATAATAGCCTTGATAGTATGCTTGCGGTTTTCGGCTTCGTCCCAGATTTTGCTCACAGGACTTTCAAAAACATCTTCGGTAACCTCCTGACCCAAGACCGCCGGAAGACAGTGCATAAAAATCGTGCCTGGCTTTCCAGTAGCCGCCATTAAGTCCTTGTTTACCTGATAAGGTGAAAGAAGACGAGTGCGTTCCTCTTTGAGCGATTCTTCGCCCATAGAAACCCAAACATCAGTATAAAGGCAATCGGCATTTTTTACAACTGAAATTTTATCTGAAATTTCTATTTTTGCACCAGATTTTTCTGCCAGGGGAGCACAAATCTCCTGAATGTCCTTGGGAGGGAAAAGCTCTTTCGGGGAGTAAATCGCAAAGTCAATGCCGAGTTTTGCCGAAATAATCATAAGAGAGCGGGCGACATTGTTGCGTCCGTCACCGCAGAATGCCCATTTTAAGCCCTTAAGCTTTCCGAAATTTTCTTTCAGGGTCATAACATCGGCAAGTGCCTGAGTCGGGTGATAGTCGTCGGTAAGACCGTTTATGACAGGAATTCCTGAGAATTCGGCGAGTTGTTTTACATGCTCCTGCTTAAAGCCACGGAACTCGATTGCGTTGAACATTCTTCCCAAAACCCGCGCCGTGTCCTTTACCGTTTCTTTTCCGCCGAGCTGAATGTCCAAGGTTGACATGAAGACAGGATGACCGCCCTCTTCGCCGAAAGCCGTTTCGAAAGAGGAGCGGGTGCGGGTTGAGCGTTTTTCAAAGATAAGGGCGATTGTTTTTCCTAAAAAGCGCTGGTGAACTTCACCTGCGTGAGCCTGTTTTTTTACTAAAAATGCGTAATCCAGAATCTGCAGGATTTCTTCAGGTTCATAGTCGAGCCATGTAAGAAGAGACCTGCCTTTAAATGGTGAGTCAAATTTTTCTGCTTGAATCATAAATTATTCTATAATTAAGACAATTTTTGGTCAATCAGCAATGTGAAATTCCGCTGCCAATCAGCTCGCTGTGCCCGCAGGAAGTCGGACGAACCTCGATTTTCTGCTCAATATCATTGATTACATCCTGAACATGAGTGATAATTCCCAGCATTTTTCCGTCTTTCTGAAGATTCTTTAGGGCAAGGATTGACTTTTCAAGAGCCTCGCCGCTTAAAGTTCCGAAGCCCTCGTCTAAGAAAAGAGAGTCTACCCTCACATTTTTACTTGCGAATTCTGAAATTCCAAGGGCAAAGGAAAGGCTTACAAGGAATTTTTCTCCGCCGCTAAGGTTTTCGATTGCTCCTGTCTGAACGCTGTGAATGTCAGAGACTTCAAATTCCAGGCTCATAGGATTTTTCTGTAAAATCTTAAACCTGTTCGTAATCTGATGAAGGTTATTGTTGGTAAGCCTTAAAAGGGAAGGAGCGGCAAGACTTTGGACAAAATCTGAGAAATCAGAGCCGTCTGCTTTTCCGATAAAATCCGACATCTGCTGCCAGGTCATATAGTCATCTTGAATTTTTTTAAAGTCCTGGGCAATTTTCTGATATTCCTGCTTATTCTGCTCGTTCTTCAACAAATCCAGCCTGATTTTTGAATATTCATCAGTGGATTTTTGCAAATTTTCTTCAAGAGCGCTTTTTTCAGAGAAAATTTCAGCTTTATTTCCGCTGAGCTTGTGCTTTTCCTCGTATTCGGCAAGGGACTTCCGTGCATTTTTTAATGTTGTCTCAGCCTGAGTTTTCTGATTTTTGAGGGCTTCGCTCTTTTGCCTGAGAAGCTCAAATTCATCGTCAGTCATCCTTGCTTTCTCGAATTTTTCTTCTGAATCAAAGCCGTTTTTCCCTATTTTTTCAAAAAAAGCTTTTTCACACTCTTCAAGGGAAGGCTTCAGCTCTGAAACAGATTTTTCCAGCTGAGCCTTGTTTGACTCGAAATTTGATTTTTTCTTCTCAGCCTCATGCTTTTCGTCCTGGGCAAGCGAAAATTCCATCTTAAGCCTTTCAAGATTTTCAGTCTCCCGTCTTTCGACCTCATCCACATCAGCTTCCTCAAGAAGACTTTTTCTTTCCGCGCGGAGAGAAAAAAGCTCTTGCTGAGACTCATTAAATTCTGCCTGAAATTCTTCAAGAAGTTTTTTCTGACCTTCAATATTTTTTGAGATTTCGGATTTTTCTGCCGTTTTTGCGGATTTTTCTTTTTCAAGAGTCTCTTTCTCTTCTTTTTTGATTTTCCAGACAGTCGAGCGATTTTTTAACTCTTCAAAGATTTCAGGAAGTTTTTCTCCGCCCTCCTCAAGAGAAGAAAAACCAAAGGGAGAAATTTCATCGAAAATTTCTTTTAAACTCTCCTCGTAAGCCTTTTTGTCAGCACAAAGATTATTCTCAGTGTTTTCAAGCCGGATTTTTAATTTTTCAAGTTCTGAAGAAATTTCATTGATATTTTTTTCCAGTGTCTCCCGTTTTTCCGTAAAATTTTTGCTTTTTTCGGCAATTTCAAGCCTTTTTTCGCCGGCAAGGCCTTCATTTTTCAGAGATTTTTTGTCTTCCGAATGATTTTTATGATAGACAGAGCCGCAGACAGGACAGGGATTTCCGTCGGAAAGCTCTGATTTTAAAATTCTCGCGATTAAAACTGAGTCGGCTGAAACAAATTTTAAAATTTCATCTTCGATTTTTGACAGCTCTTTTTTCGCATTTTCAAGCAAACCTTCGTTTTTGGCGATATTCTCAGACAAATTTTCTTTTTCAGCGGAGATTTTTTGAACTGAGTCAGCTTTTTCATCCAGAGTTTTTTTCAGAGTCTCAATTTTTGTTATGATTTCCGGCAATTTTTCGTCTTTTTTGTTCGACAGGAGATAGCCTTCGTTTTCAGAGAGAGCTTTTTCGATTTTTTCCAGTGAATCCGAAAGAGTTTTAAGCTTCGCCTCGCTGTCCTTGAAGGATTTTTCGGCCTCGATTTTTCGTTTTTCGTCATCTGCAGATTTTTTTTCCTGGGATGAGATTTTTGAATCAAAATCACGGACTTTTTTCCAGACAATTTGTGACTCAGCGAATTTTTTTTCTGTCTCAGCCTTCATTTCCCAAGATTTTTTTTCTTTTTCGCTTGCCATAATGAATTTTTCATCTGCAAGAGCAAGCTGTTTTTCCAGAAAATCGATTTGAGCGGAGCTTTCCGAAAGAGTTTTCCGCATATTTTTTACATTTACATATTCAGAGTCACAATTTTTGGCCCTTTGCGCAAGAGACAGCCTTTCGTCATCTGATTTAAAAAGAGAAATTTGATTTTCAAGGGCAATTTTTTCTTTTTCTGCCAGCTCTAAATTTTTCTGAAGGCTTTCAAGCTCCTCGAAGAAGATTATTTCACTGTTGATTTTTTCAAGCCCTTTGTTCATACGCTTTATGCTTTCTGAAAGAGACTTTTCCTTTTCGAGGGCATTTTTTTCGTCCTCTTCTGTAAGAATCAGCTTTTCCTTTTCGTCTTTCTGCTTTTTCATTTCTGTAAATTCATATTTTTTATCCCTGAATTTATTCCAGATTCTTACGGCAATCTTGCGAAATCTCGTAGTTCCGGTAAGCTTTTCCAAGATTTCTGCCCTTTCCTCAGGCTTTGCGCTGATAAATTTACTGAATTCCCCCTGAGCGAGCATAATCGAGCGACTGAACTGCTCATAAGAAAGCTGGATTATTGCGCTTGTTTCGTTTTCAAGAGAGGCGGAAGCCTTTCCCTGTGCTACTATTTCTTTTGTAAAAAGGTTCGTAATCGTATATTCCGTTGATTTTAAAGTCCCTGACTGTGAACGAGACTGAGAAAATTCCGAAGAAAACTCGCCTTTTTTGCAGGAATAGTAAACCTTTGCCATACAAGATGAACATCCGCGAGTCATAATCTGATTTCCGCCGGCTCCATTGTTGATTTTTGCAAGGCGAGGCGTTCTTCCGAACAGGGCAAGGGAAATTGCGTCCAGAATCGTTGTTTTTCCGGCGCCTGTAGGTCCGTGAATGACAAAAATATCGTGATTTTTTGCATAATCAGGATGAGTAAAATCTATTGACCATTTTCCTTTCAGAGAATTCAGATTTTCAAATTCAATTTTTTTAACTCTCATTTTTTACTCCCCGCTCTCCTCGTTGGCAACCTGCAAAAATAAGGGTAAAAATTTTTCAACAAGGGATTTTCCTTCTTCGCTTTCCGCTGAATAACCTGTTTTTGAAAGAATCAGCTGCCTGAAAACAGTATCGTCATCAAGATTTTGAATTTCACTGCTGTCAAAGCCTTCTGAAAATTCATTAAAAAATTTTTCTGAATCCAAAACCCGCCAGCTTGCGACAGAAATATTTTTCGGAAGCTTTTGAATCGTCTCGTCAAGATATTCCTGCGCGTTCAGGGCCGCTTGGCGGATGTATGAGACTTCAAGGAAAAGCTTTTTATTTACCTCTGTATTTTCCTGATATTTTTCCAGCTGTTCTTTTATCTCGCTTAAGGTACCGCAAATCCGCCTGTACAAAAAAGTGCGCGGTGTCTCGATTTTTTCGATTCTTAATTTTTCTGAAGGCTGTAAAGAAAGGTCTATTTCACCAAAGAGAATATAGTGCGCTTTTTCAGCCTCGTCAAAGCCCATCACGAAGGGAGAGCCTGAATAGCGGATTGCAGGATTTTTTGCGACCATAGTTGAATAATGAATGTGACCAAGAGCCACATAATCGGCATCCGGAAAAACGCTTGACGGAACATTTCCCAGAGTTCCACGGACATCAATCGCTTTCATTCCGTTGTCCTCGTTTTTTTGAGGCTCTTTTCCTTCCAAATCCTGAGCATACAGGTGGCCGGTGGCAATAATCGGGATATTTCTGTCTCCCCGCAACTTTTTCGCTTCTTCAAAGACATCCTCATAGATTTTTTTGTAAGCAATTGAATACAAAGCACTGTCAGGAAGCTCGGAGTCGTCATTTTCTTTATTTTTCAGATTTTTATTGTAATAATTTCTCAGCTCTATTTCACGCACGAAGGGGACAGCCATAGCTATTGCGCAAGAGTCCCCCTTTTGGTCAAAAAGCTCAAAGCACATTTTTTCAGGGGAATTGCCCAGCGATGAAACTGAGCCTGCGACACGAATATTTAAAAGCTCAAGCAGCTCTTTAGAGCTTTCAAGCATAAGGGCTGAATCGTGATTTCCGCCGATGACAATGACATTTTTGCAGCAGGTTACGGACAGGGAAGCCAAAAAAGCGTAATAAAATCTTCTGGCCTCGACGGGGGGATTCGCGCTGTCAAAAATATCCCCGGCGATAATAAGAGTCTCTGCGTTTTTCTGGATGATTTGCTCCCTGAGCCAGTCGAAAAAAGCGGCGACTTCCTCCCGCCTGTCAATATCGTGCATCTGATTTCCCAGATGCAGGTCTGCCGTGTGAATGAATTTCATATCAGTAATTTAAAGTGGAAAAAAAACAAAAGTCAAGAAAAATCCTCCACAAAAAAAAGCCCGCTCTTCCATAATTTTCCCAGAAATAGTATTCTATTCAAATGCAAAAATTGAGCAAACTTACGATTGTGATGATAACGGCCCTTTTCTTCTTTGCAGGAATTTTTGGTCTTTCATTGGGACTGGCCCTTTCAAATACAAAATACATTATTGATAACGAAAATTTCACGGAATTCGACACCGCTCTTCCAACTAAGATTCTCGACATAAACGGCGAGTTGATTACAGAGCTTGCGAGCGAAGAAAAACGAGAAATCATAAGCATAAATCATCTTCCCCAGCACATGATTGACGCACTTGTCTCCCGGGAAGACAGGATTTTCTACAAGCACCACGGTTTTTCAATAAAAGCACTTTTCCGTGCGGTCATCGGTCAGGCGCTTCATCTTTCTTTAGGAGGCGGCTCAACCTTAACCCAGCAGATTGCGGGAACCCTTTACTGCGACAGGCGCGATATGTCCTATATGCGAAAGCTGAAGGAGCTTTGGTGGGCTATCCAAATGGAGCGCAGATTCTCAAAAAATGAAATTTTAGAGCTTTACCTGAATAAAATCTATTTTGGCGGCGGAACTTACGGCGTAAATGCCGCAAGCAAATATTATTTTGGACATGATGCCACAGAAATAACCCCTGCGGAGGCGGCCATTCTCGTAGTTCAGCTTTCAAACCCAGCTCACTACAATCCTTTTGAATACCCGAACAGGGCGATGGACAGGCAAAAATATGTTCTTGAAGCCATGGTAGAAAGCGGCCTCATCACAAAGGAGCAGTCGGACACATCATTCGAAGAATACTGGGCAAATTTCGACTACACAAGAACCGGGAACACGGCAATTTCTTCACGGCAGGACAACGCTCCCTGGTTTTCTGAATATGTTCGCCGTGAGCTTTCGGATATGCTTTACGGAACTGACGACATTTATTCATCCGGCTTTACCGTAAATACGACTTTAAATCTTAAAAATCAGATTGCGGCCCAGAATACGATGGAACGCTACATCGCATACGCAAACAGAACTTATCAGCGGGGAAACAGCGAGCGCTCCAGCTCGGCTTTTAAAATCTACACTCCCATTACCGAGCTTTTGACACTCACCTTCAACCTTGGAGAGCTAAAGGTAAGCCAGCAAAGGAACGAGACTCTTGCCCGCTCAACATACACAAAGACGATAAACCCAATCGTAGATGTAATGTCCCTCATAACAGGAATTGACACGCTGAAGGTCGGAATCGCAAACAAGGCAAACGCGACAGCAAAATCAAATGTAGGAAAAAATGTAATCGAAGGAACTATGATAGCCCTTGAAAATTCAACAGGCTACATTACGGCGCTTGTCGGAGGAAACAAATACGACGGCGAAAATCAGTTCATAAGGGCAGTCCAGGCAAAACTGCAGCCCGGCTCTTCCTTCAAGCCTCTTTACTACAGCGCGGCGATTGACAGCCGTCAGTTCACGCCCAGCACGATAATTTCTGACACGCCGATTGTTTTCCATACGGCGGACGGAAAGCCCTACATTCCGCAGAATTTCCGTGGAGAATGGAAGGGAGATGTGGAGCTTTGGTATGCTCTCGCCCACTCTATGAATGTTCCTTCACTAAAAATCCTTGACGGAATCGGTTTTGACACGGCGATTAACCGTGCGATTGACTTGCTGGGAATTCCAGAAAGCGAGGTTCCGAATCGTGGCTTTGTTCCAGGCTACCCGATTGGACTCGGTGTTTGTTCTGTCCGTCCGATTGAGCTTGCCCACGCCTATGCAATTTTTGCAAACGGTGGCAAAGAGGTCGTTCCAATCGCAATCAGAAGCGTCGAGGACAAAAACGGGCGTGAATTCTTGAATCCTGAAAAAGAAGTTCTTCAGAAACAAAAGGCAAAGGGTGCGGCGGCACAGGTAATTTCTCCGCAGACAGCCTACACGATGGCGCGGCTGCTCGAAAACACTGTAAAATCAGGAACTCTGGCGGGACCAACAGGAAACGGTTCTAAATTCACCTACAGGGACTCAAAGGGACGAAAATACACGATTCCGGCCGCAGGAAAAACAGGAACGACACAGAACTGGGCTGACGCATGGACGGCTTGCTTCACTCCGTATTACACCTCGATTTTCTGGTTTGGATTCGATAAGCCAGGCCAGTCGCTGGGCTTACAGCTTACAGGCTCTACGCTGGCGGGTTACGCAATGGCAAGCTTTATGGAAAAGGCTCATGAGGGACTTCCTTACAAGAATTTCACACGCCCGCAGACAGGTGTCGTTGATGTTGAAGTCTGTACGGTTTCAGGTGCCTTGCCGACGGAGGACTGTGAGGGACACAAAATAACGCTCACCTTCCTGGAAGGTACGGCTCCAACTGAATACTGCACATTCCACTCTGGAAATTCAGCAGGCCGTCTGCTGGCTCTTTACCGCCTGGAGCAGGAGCTTTACCGCTCAGGCTTTGCAAGCGACTTAATTATCAAGGATAACACGCCGCTCACCTTCGATTTGGAAGGAAATTCAGTACGAAGCGATGCCCTGAGCGCATCATACGACTTCCTTAAGGAAGATGAATTCGGAAACGCTCCTGACTACAACTTCTTGCTTGACTAGCAAAAATCAGTTCTTTTTCACCCAGTTCAAGGGACTTAATCCCGTGTTCTTTTTGAACACATTTGAAAAATAGTTCTGGTTTTTAAATCCAAGCGTGAGTGCAATTTCTGAAAGTCCGATATTCTGAAGCAGAAGCATATTTTTTGCCTGCTCGATTTTAAGCTTTTCATGCAAAGTCTGGACAGAAAGACCTGTAAGTTCCTTGCATTTTTTGCTCAAAAAGCTTCTGCTCACCATAAGGCTTCTTGCCATTTTTTCTACATCAGTCATCTCGCCTAAATGCTCGGTGAGGTAATTCGTGATTTTTTCGGCTGTAAGACGCTGACGGCCACTTGAAATTTTACCTCCGCTCTCACCCTTTTGTATTAAGTCCTGGACTTGTGAGCGCGTTACGCCGAAAGAAGAATTCTTGATTCTCCCCTCTTTCTTGTAAAGTACATATAATGCGTTTGACAGCATCATTCTTATTGCGTCGTAAATGGCTATGTTCAGCGATTTTATTTCGAAAAAAGCGTAGCCAAAATATTGCTCTGAATTGTGGATTACTTCGAGCATTACCGAAAAGCGCCGTTGTGAACTAAATATGTTCACGGGGAAGAGATTTGGCTCGCTGATTTTTTTCCCTACAAGCCCCTGTATTTCAGGATTTGTCTCGGGCCAGATGAATTTTATTTCGGGTGAGGGAAAACTGTAACTCATCTCATCGCTCAGCGCGACAACACAGCTTTGTATGTCTAACATACTCATCTGCTGCTTAAGTGAATCGAAAACCTCGCTTAGTTTTTGGGCGTTGGTAAAACTTAGGGACTGGGAGGTGATGGCGTTCAGCCTGTAGGGATTTTCCCTGTCAGCGATTAGGTCATATTTCTGGAATACGGAAATCAGGACTCGCAGCTGGTGAAAAATTCCTTCGGCAAAAAAGATTTTTTCAGCCCCCTCATTTTTTATTACAGGAATCAGCGCAGCTCTTAAGACTGTAACGGCGTTTTGAAAATAATCGCAGTCGAACTCCTTGTTCTTCCGGTAATCTTGTAAAATATTTCTGAAAAAAAACACTGAGTAAAGTTGCTTGTTTTCCTGCCCATCCTGTAAAAATGAAGTATCGTCTAAGTCCGTCTCATATATGTCTCGAAAAAAAGCATCAAGAAAACTGTCTATCTGAAACGACTGCGCATTTGGAAGGCTTTTTTGTATTTCGCTTATAAGGCGGAGCCTTAACTCCGATTCAGATTCTGCGGGAAAGTCTCCTGAAAAGGCAATTTTTTTATGCTCCTGCAAAAAGGATACGCTGTTTTCAAGGCAGCCACATGACTGTCTGATTATTAAGTCGGTTTTAAAATATTGAATTTCAGGCTTTGATTCTGGCTCGATTATCTTGTCAATAAGCATCTCGACGGCAGCATATCCGCGCTTAAAATAAACGAGGTCTATTGTGGTAATCGGAGAACGAGATGTTATGCTTTCATACCAGTTGTTGAAACCTAGTACGGCGACATCTTTTGGCACTGAGTATCCCAGTCTGTATAGATGCTCAACCAACTCAGCGGCAATCACATCGGAGCCGGTCAGAATCGCATCAATTTCTTTTTTTTCGTGCAAGTCAAATGAGTCGATGAGCGTTTCGAGAGCCTCGTCAATGAAATTTGCCTGCATTTTTTTGTTCATCATAATGACGGCTCCCGGAATCTCAGACAGGCCGTGCCGTTTTAGTTCAAGTCTGAAATTTAAGAGTCTTCGAACCTGAGCATCTGAAACATCAGTCCCTATGAATGCGAATCTTTTGTAATGATGAATTTCAACGAGATGGTCAATAATGCTTTTGATTGAGGAACTGCTGTCAATCTTAATCATAGAGGCCCCTGGAATGTCGAGATGACCGATGTCAACCATGGGTAGGGGGCATAGCTCAGAAAAAGTTCTGATAATAGATTCTTCGTCCATAAATTCGTACAGGGAGGCTGCCCAAGTCACCATTCCGTCCACAAGCGGGGGGCGCATGAATTTAAAATTTTTCAGGTAATGTGACAAGAAATTAATATCGTCAAAAAAGGAGTATCTTATCGCTGCCCCCATATTTAAAAAGTTTATGTCGTAATCGGCACAAGCTTTCATCATTCCCTTGATGTATTCCAGCGCGATGAAGTGCCGTAAATCAGCGATGCCAGTAAAACCAACAGTTACCCGTTTTCCCTCATTTTTTCGTTTTGCCAAGAATTGCTTTCGACTGAATATCGTAGGTGAGTGATAGTCTGTATCTATCGAAACAAGTGCTTCTATTTTAATCATTGTTTAGCCTTTAATTCTTGCAGCATAGAATACCACAGTGGAAATGCCTTATGGAAATCCTTCAAACCCGGAGTCATTTTAATAGCCAAACTCAAGTCTCTTGGTATAGAACTCATTCTGTCCCGCATTTTTTCCCGTATAGCACCTGCTCTTTTTACATACTGGGAGTACTGCATATACTGCTCTGGATATAAATCCTTTATGTACATAGTCTTAAAAAATCCATTAGGATTCCTCACATTCACAGATACTCTGGTAACAGAAACAGTAGAATAATTAGTAGGAGACAAACATATATTTACAATATGCTCACTCATAGGCTGATTAGCAAATAACAGATTAAAACCATCTATTACTGGTTGTAATTTCTGTACAATATCTGCATCCAGTACTTCTCTGTCAACTCCAAAATACGGAGCAAAATCCTTCAATGGAGCAAATCTAACTCTGTGTCTCTTGAAATAAGTCTCTTTTGCTACATCTATTAAGTTCTTTTCAATTTCTTTACTTACTTGCATGTTATTACTCTCCCATCTTTTTTAATACATTTATATATAGTATTTCCTTCACTATCTGTTTCCTTAAAGCACTCATCACCTTCCTCAGCCAAAACAATATCTGGCATCTGGTCTTGGTAATAATAATAGGAACGTAAACAGTGAGAGTCATACCCATTCAGGTAAACACCTAACTTATTAGGGTCCTTGGTTAATAGCGCATTTATATGGTCTTCCAGTGCATTGAAATCACTACCTACCATAATCCAGTCATCTGCATAATCAAAACAAGCCTTAAACTCTTTGGCATAGTTAGAACCAGTGGAAGGCATATTCTGCATATTAGGATTATTACTGGATAGCCTACCAGACTTGGTACCACCTAGAACAAAATTACCAA
>CALGGS010000194.1 GCA_937915735.1 uncultured Treponema sp. | reverse complement strand
TTTTTTATAATCGTGCACATAATCGTAAAATATCTGTTCAAAAATGCAACGATAGTCTCAGGCTTGTTCCTTTCGCTTATGTTAGTAAAAGAACGGATATCAGAAAAGAGGATAGCCACATCCCGCTTTTCGCCGACACCAACCTTTGCCTCCTTTTCGACTCCAGAAACAAGCTCGTCAATAATCTGTTCTGGCACGAAACGGCTGAAGGCTTTTCTGATGTTCCTCTCGAATTTAATTTTCTTTTTGACGAGAACAGCGATTTTTAAAAGAATACTCAGAGTCTTAACAGAATAAGCGAACAAATCTAGTTGCTTTGTCGTAAAGCCCCCGCTCCGAACCGCGTGAACCGTTCCAAAAATCTCGCCGTTTTCGTCAGTAATTGGTGAAAGATGGTAGGCAGAAAGCGGCAGGTCATCGGAATTGTATTTATCAAGTTGAATTTCGGAGTCAAGTTTTTGCGGAACAATATCCGCACTATTCAGATTGGAAAATCGCTCCTCAAAATCCGTTGCACAGACTTTGAGAAAGTCATTTTTCTGCTCGTCGGTGAAATTATCGGCACACACATAAAATCCGAGTGGCTCATCGTCTGTTTTCATAAAAAGCGAGGCAATTGGCAACTCGCAAGTTTCGGCAAGAAGGCTTAAAAATGAAGATATAATTTTCGGAAGCGACTCCAAATTCTTTATCATTGAGAAGATTTTTTCGGTAATGGCGGCTTTCACTATGTCGTTTTCCTGTGGAAGAGCGAGAGTCGTGCCTTTTTTTGCGCAAAGACTCTCAATATCTTCTTGAATTGTTTCACCGTCAAAATTGATAAAAGAATCTGCGCCACAAACTGCCTTAAATTCATCGGAGAACAAAAAATCGCTAGTCGCATAAACGCCAATCGGGACAGAGTCAAAACGGGCAATACTTTTCACCAGACGACAAAGTTCCGTACAAAAAGGATTCATATTTCTTGCGTTAATTAAAATCGCATCGGGAAGCGAATTATAGAGCATGACGAGAAAGCGGATTCCATTTGCGTTGAATTTTATCTCAATATCTGATTTTCGCAGACTTTTTCTGAAAATCGACTGCATTGTCAAAGACGGCTCTAAAATTAAGATTTTTTTACTCATTTTATTCTCCTGCCTTACATTTTTTCCTTTATTTTCTGAATCAATTCGTCGCGCTTAAAGTCACTCTTGGCGATAAAATCGTCTGATTTTGGAATTTTTGTATTCGACACAGAAATCACGGGGACAGAGGCATATTTTTCCATTCGACGCACATTGTCCAAAAAAATCTCACCGTTCATTCTAGGCATCTCATCGTCACACAAAATCAAGTCAAAGTGAATTTCCTTGATTTTTGTCATTGCCTCAATTCCGTCCGCAGCCTCAGAAACCACGAAGCCGTTATCCTCAAGAATTATTCTTTCTATCATTCGCGTGGTTTCAGAATCCTCGACGATAAGGGCATGGCGCGCGCGTTTTTTGATTACCGACTCGAATTTCTTGACATCATAAGGACGCATTGCACGGAATCTTTTTAAAATTCCAGGAATATTGAGAATCGGAATCAAATCGTATTTTTCGTCAAAGGCAAGTCCCTTTAGTACTGGAAAATTCTTGAAAGCTGGAGGCATGGGCTTTTGAATCAGAGAGACAAATTTGTGTATTGAATCGACTATAATTCCAATTTTCTGCGACTGAAACTGAACGATGATGATTGAGTCCAAAACAGATTTTACCTTTACAGGCTGCCCAGAGAGAACTGAAGAAAGAGAATAGACGGGAATCTCCTCGCGATTTTTCTCACTTCCCGATTCGTTTTCCTGAATATACACCAAAATTTTCTGGCTCTGTTTCTCCTCATAGTTCAAAGGGCTTTCTGTAACGACATCAACGACAAATTCCGATGGAATGAGATATTTCCGGCCGTTCGCAAACACAAAAAATCCCTGAAAATCCTGATGCTGTGCCAAAAAAGCATCATCTTGAATAAGATTCATTAATTGGTCGTGCGAAAGAAGGAGCGAGCCTTGCAGATTCTGGGAATCCGATGCAATCTGCTTGTAGGAATCCCGGACAGTCCGCATGTCGCCGTCGCGAAGGGCATTTTTTAAAAGCTCAACTTGATTCATAATGATATAGGAGCGGGCAATCATCTCCTCGTGGGCATTTACGAGTTGGGCGATTTTTGACAAGTGAATTTGAACAAGCGAATCCTCTTTTGATGAGTGCGAGAAATCTTTCTGAGTAATACGCTTTTCCTCAGTTTTAGTTCCGAGATGTTCCGCATTGAATATTTCTCCAGCCATCGCCTTATCAAGATACAAAAGATAGGAGCGAATTTCTGTCTCAAAAAGCTCGTCTGTCTCGTTTTTTTCAATCAAATCGCACATTTCGAAAATCTTTTTAGAGACTTTCTCAAGCAGAACAAAAAGATTATCAGTGAAGAGAGTTTTTTCATCAACAATTGACTTGTACAAATCCTCGACAGCCTTGTAAATCTTATAAATCGGTGTAAATCCAAGGATTTTTGAATTGTCTTTCGTTATACTCAAAACACGGAGAATTTCATCCGCAAAATCAGGCTTTTCTTTGAGTGCCTCTGCAAGCCATCGAGTTTCTGCAAGATAATTTTTTATAACAGCACCAGAATCATTGAGAGTCAGGGCTTTGTCTTCAGCAGAAGAGAAGTTTTGTACTGATGATTTTTTTCGTTTTTCTGTCATATTTTCTTAAAATAAAACACCTTGCCGTCACAGACTTTTTCAAGATTTTTCGGCAGAACCGAGGAATCCAGGGCTGGAAGCTCGCTCATCGAAACGAAAAGATAGCCACCGTCAGTCAGAGACTCGTCCACTATTTTTTTCAAAATCTGTCGCCTCAGTTCAACTGTAAAATATATGAATACATTACGGATGAAAATCAAGTTCACATTACGAGGAAAAGATTCTGCCACAAAAGAGAGATTTATCTGACGCCGTTCAATTTGATTGCAAATTTCCTCCGGGAAAACAACTGACTTGTCCGTTTTCTGATATTTTGCGAGAAGATGCTGAAATTTCGCCCCGTCTACGCTTTTTACGGAATTTGGCGTATACTCACCTTTAGCACATTTTTCAAGAACCGCAGTGTTTATGTCACTTGCCACACATTCTGTTTTAATGGAAAGTGATTGCGCAAGAAGATACAGTGAATAGATTTCTTCACCGCTCGAAGAAGCTGCGCTCCAAATTCGCAAGGGTTTTGAGCCAAGTTTTGCCCTGAATTCAGGAAAGATTTTATCTTTAAGAAGAGAAAACTGAGATTCCTCTCTGAAAAAATAGGTTTCGTTCACGGTCGCCGCATTCAGAAGAACGTTCATTTCTCCTTTGTTAAGTCTCAGATACGCAGAATAGGGCAAACCGTTCAAGCTAATTTCTTTCTTCCGCTTTTCGATGAAATTCATAATTCCCGCCCTGTGGCTTTCTCGCGGAATAATTCCCGTCTGCTGACTTATAAGCGCTATGATTTCAGAAAATTCCTTTTCGTCCATAAAACTCTCCGTGTGCTTACTTCACTAACTTCAAAATTGCGCCGGCAATTTCACCGCGTGGCAGAACTTTGCTCGCCGCGTTCATTTTGATTGCGGCTGCAGGCATTCCGAAGACTTTGCAAGTCGATTCATCCTCGCAGATTGTGTAGCCACCTGCGCCGACTATTTCCTTACAGCCTTCAGCACCGTCTGCCCCCATTCCAGTCATAAGAACGGCAAGGCATTCCGTTTTGTAGTTTTTTGCCGCCGAACGGAAAAGTTTGTTCACGGCAGGCCGCAAAAAGTGTTCTGGCTCTTCGTCCGAAAGATGCATAACCGGCTTTCCGCCCTTAACATAATCGATTACAAGATGTTTTTCGGCAGGCGCAAGATAGACATGTCCTGCTTCGGCAACTTCCCCTTCTTGAGCCAGTGTCATCGGAATGTTTGGGCAAGTGTCACTGAACCATTTAGCCATTTTGTCGTCAGATCCGACATCAAGATGCTGCGTGTACAAAACTGGAAGCGGAAAATTATCCCCCAACCCCTTTAAAACTTCCTGAACCGCCGAGGGTCCGCCGGTCGAAGCCCCGATGCAAAGAATCGTGAATTTTCTGTCACAAGGAAGATCGTTTTCGCCTGATTTTTGAGTTTTGTCGTTATTTCTAAGTCTTGTTGAAAAATCCTTACCTGAAGCTATTCCCTGTGATTGTTTTAGTTCCGCTAGAAGTTCTTTTATTTTGTCGCTCATTCTTCATTCTCCCTTAAATCGTTTATCATTCTCTCTTCCACAGAATTCGCATCGAAAAACGGAATCACATTCATCTTGTAGCGGATTCCATCATCGCGAATATCCTGCTCTTCCACCTCAAAAAAAACTTCTATATTTGAAATGTGAATCGCAAAATTGTCATCCTCACGCTTAAAAAGAAGCACGGTTCCCCCCTCTATATCCTTTTCCTCTGAGTCCAATATTTTAAGAGGATTTACCACCGTAAAAGGAGTACCGTGGCAGTTCACCACGCCCTCAATGTAATCTGGCACAAAGGGAAGCGGATGGATTTTCGCAGAGTGCAGGATTTCTTTTACGAGCAAGGTTTGAATCGAAAAGAATTTCTTCCCCACCGAAAAAATCAGATAAGTCATATTTTTATCCGCTGACTCGTAAAGCGAGTTGATTTCATCGGTGGGAACAAGCGTTGATTGTTCAATTACCTTTTCAGGCTCATTCTTGTTCTGCATTATTCAACTCCTCACTGATTTTTCGAACATTTTCCGCCGCGCCAGAAATATTGTCCGTCGCCACAGTGAAATTCTCCACGCCAGACGCTATTTCCTTGATTGCAATGAGAATCTGTTCGCTCGCACTCGCCTGTTGCTGGATTATGTCGGCTATATCGTCCGCGCTCTTCGCCGTGATTTCCGCCGATTTCTTTATGCTCTCAAATTTTTCGCTAAGTTCGCGCGCATTCTCATAACCAGAGTTGATTTTTTCGGTGCTGCTCTCCGAAGCGAGAATGAGCGAGTCGGAAGAATGCTGAATCTCGTTGATTTTTTCCTTAATTTCGTGCGTTCCGTCGATGATTCCGTCAGAAAGCCGACGGATTTCGTTCGCCACGATGCGGAAAGATTTTCCTGCCTCTCCCGCACTCGAAGCCTCAAGTTCTGCGTTAAAAGCGATGATTTTTGCCTGGTCGGCGACATTGTTAATCAGCGTTACGATATCCCAGATGCTCTCGATTTTCTCGCTCAGTGTCTTGATTCCATCTATCGTCTGCTGGTTTGCGTCAAAAATCTCGTGCAGCTGCTTCACATTCAGCTCGATTTGCGCTACTCCGTCCACGACATCTGATGAAGTCGTGTTAGCCACGCTGGAGACATCCTTGATTTTTCGCGAGATGTTTTCTGAAAGATCGTTCGTGTCTTCCATCGTAGCGACGATTTCCTTTACCGCCGCCGCCGAGTCTTGGCTTGTCGCCGCAGTTTCTTTTGTCGCAACGGCAAGATTCTGGGTTTCCTCAAAAAGACGGTTTCCCATTTCGCGCTCTTTTTTCTGCAATGTAAGTTCCTTTTCACGCGCGCTGTTGATTTTTTCCATCATCTCCTTTTCTTTTTCATGTGCCAGACGAACTTTTTTCATTGTAGTCTGCATTTTTGAGATAAAGAGAATAATAAAGATAAAAACAAGCCACAAAAAGATTGTAGTAATTAAGAGTGCCGATATACCTTTTTCCTTACCAGCAGATACAGGTGCGGTGGCAAGGAAATACCAGTCATAGCTAGGAAGATAACAGATTGCACCGCGTTCTTTTGCATTCACCGTAAAAAGACAGACCTCAGAATTCTTCTCCCTGGCACAGGCTTTCGCCTCTTGCATGATTTTTTCAAACGGAATGTTCTTACCGTACACATCCTCTACAAGAGTCCTTGTATCCAGCAAGCTCTTGTCAATCGCACCGGTAACTTCCTTATTCTCATTGAACAAACAGCAAGTAAATGATTCATCGAGGCCAGAAAAGCACTTTTCGACAAATGTATTCAGCGTGATTCCCGTTCCCGTAATTCCCACTGGAACAGTGCCGTTTTTAACGATGGCGTTAATCCACAGCTGCATCTTTTTTATTCCGATATCATAACTCATGTTGAAAGAAAGATCTTTTTCTCCGTTAAGAGCTTGCCCGTACCAAGCGCTTTCTGGAATTGTCGGATCCAGTGTATACACATATTCGCCATTGTAATAGTATTGCTTGTCTACATCAGAAAGCCAAAATATATTATTTGAAGAAAAAGCGGACTGATAGCTGTTCAATTCTTCAAGGGCTGTCGACCGAAAAACAGTGTCTGACGGATTTTGAAAAAAAGTAATGATAAGCGGAGATGTTATCAGTTTTTTTGCGATAGCAATATCAGTCTGAATGTCATTTTCCAGTGTTATGCCACGAACAGAAATCTCTTTTCGAAGAATCTGCGATATATTACGCTTTGCATTCTGATTCGAGATGATGTTATAGCCGATACAAAGAAATGCTAAAACGAGAATAATCGAAAGAACAGAAATAAAGAGATTTTTTTTATGACTCATTGCTTGCATTATTCAACTCCTCACTGATTTTTCGAACATTTTCCGCAGCGCCAGAAATATTGTCCGTCGCCACAGTGAAATTCTCCACGCCAGACGCTATTTCCTTGATTGCAATGAGAATCTGTTCGCTCGCACTCGCCTGTTGCTGGATTATGTCGGCTATATCGTCCGCGCTCTTCGCCGTGATTTCCGCCGATTTCTTTATGCTCTCAAATTTTTCGCTAAGTTCGCGCGCATTCTCATAACCAGAGTTGATTTTTTCGGTGCTGCTCTCCGAAGCGAGAATGAGCGAGTCGGAAGAATGCTGAATCTCGTTGATTTTTTCCTTAATTTCGTGCGTTCCGTCGATGATTCCGTCAGAAAGCCGACGGATTTCGTTCGCCACGATGCGGAAAGATTTTCCTGCCTCTCCCGCACTCGAAGCCTCAAGTTCTGCGTTAAAAGCGATGATTTTTGCCTGGTCGGCGACATTGTTAATCAGCGTTACGATATCCCAGATGCTCTCGATTTTCTCGCTCAGTGTCTTGATTCCATCTATCGTCTGCTGGTTTGCGTCAAAAATCTCGTGCAGCTGCTTCACATTCAGCTCGATTTGCGCTACTCCGTCCACGACATCTGATGAAGTCGTGTTAGCCACGCTGGAGACATCCTTGATTTTTCGCGAGATGTTTTCTGAAAGATCGTTCGTGTCTTCCATCGTAGCGACGATTTCCTTTACCGCCGCCGCCGAGTCTTGGCTTGTCGCCGCAGTTTCTTTTGTCGCAACGGCAAGATTCTGGGTTTCCTCAAAAAGACGGTTTCCTATTTCGTGGTCTTTTTCCTGCGCCATGTGGATTTTACTCATCGTTTCACAGAGTTTTTCACTAAATATGTTGAATCCATCTGCCACATCACCAATTTCGTTGCGGCTTTTTATGTTGATTTTCTTCATTTGCCCGCTACTTCTAGCCGCAATTTCATTTGTATTTGTGCGTACAGTGTCTAACACTTCGGTAATCGGCTTCGTGATTTTCCGTGCGAGTATAATTACGATGACAATGGATACGACAAGCACTATCGTTGCGATTATAAGCATTATGCTGACAATCTTCCGCATCATCGAAAAAGCAGATTTTGCGCCCTGAACCGTGATGACGCCCCAGCTCGCCGAGTCGCCTTTAAGTTTTACTGGAGACCATGCAAGGAAAGCCTCTGTACCGTCCATGCTCGCAAGCGCAGTTCCGTTTTTTCCAGAGAGAAGGCTCTCAATCGCCTCGGTAAGTCGTGAATCTGCCTCAAAAGGCTCTTCCTTCGTAACTATGTTATTACCTTCGCGCACGACATTCCCATTCGAGTCTTTTACAGAAACCGTGTGCGTAAGAGACCTGTAATTGTATAGCTCCTCTATATATTGATTATTTGGATGGGCCATAACCACGCCTGCACCATCAATGATGAAAGAATACCTGTTCCCTTCGTTATCCGTGTATTTTCCAACGAGCGACTGCAAATAATCAAGTTTCAAGTCCACGCCGATATTTCCGATGATTTCGCTGCCATTCTGAATCGGAAAGAAAATCGAGGCACAGGGCATATTCGTTGCGATTGAATAATATGAATTTGAAACGAAAGGTTTCTTCGTCTCCAAAAGTTGTTTGAACCACCATCTATCCCGCCTGTTTCCCAAGTTTCCTGAAGAACGCCCTGTTTGAACTCCGTCCATTTGCTGGGCATAAATCGTTTCCATATACGGATTTCGCTCGACAACCGAAGAAAGAACTGAATGCTGTTTGTCCGTCTCCATAGAAATTATATCTGAGTTATAAACAAGCTCCTCAGTCAAATTATATGCGCCATCCATAAAATTCGATACGGCCTCTGCAATATAAGAAGCTGTCGCCGAATTTTCTGCATTTATCTTTGCCGTGTAAGAAGAGGTGAAAGTATAAATCACGCTTCCAATAATCAGCGCCGTAAGACACACCAAAATCACAACAATCGGCAAGAGAAACTGCCACAAAATCGACCCTTTCCGTCTCATACTTTTATTACGCCTCCTTTTCATACAGACGCTTAATGTTTATCTAAATTATATCAGACAATTTTAAAATTGAAAAACAAAAATTACCTTAAGAGTTTCATTTTCTCATTCTTCTGAATACAAAAATTTGGCTACACCGAAAAGACTCAAATCTTACAAGTTTTGACATTCCGCCGTCACTTTACACTCCTCCCGTGCAAGCTGGCATCTTGGAGCAAAAGGGCAGCCAGGCTCAGGGTGGGCGGGGTCTGTCACGCGGCCTGGAATTGAGAGCAGTTTTTGAGTAGTATAGTGAGTCCCGAACTTCGCCCTTGAGGCAAGAAGCGCCTTCGTGTATGGATGACGGGCCTTTTGCATAATCTCGTCGCTTTTTCCCCTTTCCATAATCAAGCCGCCGTACATTACGATTATGTTGTCACAAAGAGAAGCTACCAAATCGATGTTGTGGCTGATAAAAATAATGGAAAGATTCCTGCTTTTACGGAGATTCGCAAGAAGGGAGACAATCTGAGCCTGAATCGTAACATCAAGGGCTGTGGTAGGCTCGTCAGCGATTAAAAGCTCGCAGCCCTGGGCAAGAGAAAGAGCTATTCCGATTCGCTGCAGCTGTCCGCCGGAAAACTGATGGGGAAAATTCTTTAGGCGGCTTTCAGGGTCTGGCAAGCCCACCTCATCGAGGAGTGATACAGCCCTTTTATGAGACTCTTCTTTTGAGATTTTTGGCTCAGAATTCCGGAAAGTTTCAAGGAAAACTGATTCCATATTCTGAAGGGGATCAAAACTCCTGCCCGGCTCCTGAAAAATAAGACCGATTTTTTTCCCACGGTAGCGCCGCATTTCTTTTTGAGAAAGAGAAGTCAGCTCAACTCCATCAAAGAAGATTTTCCCTTCGATTGTGGCATTTGATGGGTGCAGGGCGGGAATCGCCGTCGTTGTTACGGATTTTCCGCTTCCAGATTCGCCGACAATTCCTAAAATTTCCCCGCGGTCCATAGAAAAGGAAACTCCACGCACTGACTGAATCACTGTCTCGCTCGCGCCCCGTAAGACAGTGAACGACACCTTCAGGTTTTCAATAGAAAGGAAAGCCTTAGGGATTGGAGTGGCAGCGGAAGCCGTTGAGCAAGGAGCTTGCGATTGCCGCTTGCCAGCGGGAACGACCTTTTTTTTCTTCCAGCTTGGGAATACGATATGATAAGGGTCAAAATAGTCACGGAGAGCGTCGCCCAAGAAGTTAAACGCAAGGGTGACTGCCAGAAGCAAAAAGACTGGCGTTAAAAGCCAGGGAAAATTCCTTAGGTTTGAGAGAGTTGAAATGTCGCGGTTGATAAGGCTTCCCCAGCTTACGGCAGGGTCGGAAATTCCAAGGCCAAGATAGGAAAGTGTAGTCTCGCTCATAATAAAGCCAGGAATTGAAAGAGTAGTCGAGACAATCAGAAGGCTCGTGATTTGGGGAATTATGTGAACGAAAATTATTACCGTGCTTGGAATTCCTTCAAGACCGGCATCCAGGACGAATTCCTCCCGCTTGATTGAATGAACCATTCCCCTGAGAGTCCGCGCGCTTCCCGGCCAGCCGACCAGCGAAAGAATGATTGTAATAATCATATAGGCCGTTCCTGAGTCCATTTTCGTATTTAAAAGAGAGCGCAGGAACAAAATCAAATAAAGGCCGGGTATGAGCATAAAGAATTCGGAGAATCGCATGACAAGCCAGTCAGTTTTTCCGCCGTAGTAGCCGGCAAAGCCTCCGAGCAGAATCGCAAGCACAAGGCTTATTGCAGAAGCGACAAAGCCAATGGTAAGAGAGATTCGGCTTCCGTAGACCATGCGAGAAAAAAGGTCACGCCCCAGGTTATCAGAGCCAAAAAGAAAAACAGGATAAAGCTCGCCAGTTTCTGAGTCGGGAAGGGTTCCGAAAAGATGACGATTCGCGGAAAAAAGTCCGAAAATTTTATATTCCTCGCCCTTTACAAAAAAGTGAATTTTATGATGAAAACGCCCGCCCTTAACCTTCGCATATCGCCATGTAATCGGATTTAAAACGCGGTATTCACGGGCTACAAGCCCCTTTGCCGAAAGCTCGACATTCAGCGGATGAAAGGTGTCCTCCTCAAAAATCTTTGTGGGCGTGTAAGGTGCGATAAATTCTGCAAAAATCATAAAAAGATAGAGAATCAAAAGCACAATAACAGAGATAATTGCGAGAGGCCGTGTTTTTAAATAGTTTATAAGGCGAGTCATATTTTTCCGTAAGAATTGTAGCACAAAAACGAAGTGAAGTGTATCTCTAATTTAAGCAAAAAGCTCTCTTAAAATTCTCAAAAGTTCGCTGGCAAAGCTCTTCCTCGCTGATATTACGCAATTCGGCCGCTTTTTCATAAACTTTTTTTATGTCAGAGGGAAAGGTCTCATTTTCGCCCTTCAGAGTCTGGTAAGGAGCATCAGTCTCAAGCAAGATATTTTGAAGCGGGAGATTTTTCACACAGTCTATTGCAGATTTTTTTCCGTTTAGGATTGGCTTTCCGAAAGAAAAATATGCGTTTATTCCGTGTTTTTTTAGCGACTCGGCTTCACGGACTGTCCCCGGAAAAGAATGGAAAATTACGGAAGGCAGCTTTTTCAGCTCTTTTGAATATGTAAAGATTTTTTCGATTGCCTTACGAACATGAAGGACGAGCGGAAGCTTATATTTTTGGGCGAGTTTTAATTGCTCTCCAAAGGCAAATTCCTGAGTCTCAGCAGTCGCCTTAAATTCCTTCGTAAAAAAATCAAAGCCGCACTCTCCGATTGCAATGATTTTTTTTTCACGGCAGAGAGAGTCAAGGAAGGAAAGATTTTCTGACATTTCGCTCTTGCCGGGAAAGCAATCCTGAGGGTGAATGCCAAAGGACGCGAAAGAATTTTTATCTGACAAAAAATCAAATTCTTCCTTCGTGTGGCAGGAGCTGACGCAAAAATAATGCCCCTTTTCCGCAAAGGAAGGCGTTTTTGAATGAAAAAGATGAATGTGACTGTCGCAGTATATTGCCAATTTTTCTCTAAATCTCTAAAATTTACTTAATTTTTATTTCAGTATACCGAAAATATTATTGTAGTGCATCGCATAAGCGGTGAATTTTTAAAAGTCTATCCAATTTTAAAAGGAGATTACTATGGGAACATACACACTTAAAAGCATTGGAAGCACATCAGATTATATGACAGTCGTTCGAGAAATGGACGACGGATATGTTGTCAGAATCGTGCGGGACAAAGACGGCTATGATGATGTCACAACAGACTACATCTCTAAGGCTCTTTTTGAAAGCTGCGTCCGAACAGGCTACCTCACAAAGGTTGCAGAAAGCGAAAAGCTCGTAGCAAACGCATAAGAAGCGCTCAAAAAAACTCATACTTGAAGCTCGGATTACACGAATCATAGCTAATTGAATTTTTAGCATTGATTCGTGTATTTTTTTTCTTTTTTACTTTTCACATTTTTCTTTTACTTTTTGCTTTTTAATCTTACACTATTTTGAATTTTTCTTATGATAATCTCACGCTTTTTTCAAGATTTTCAGCCACCTCAGGGTTATATTTTCTGTAAATGAAATCCAAATTTGGCGAGGGGCCTTTTATGAAAAAGACATTTTTTTTGATTGTTTCGTCAGTTTTTATTCTCACAGCCTGCGACAATTCCATAGCAAGCAGCGGCTCAGTTTCTTCAAATACGACGACAAGCACTGCAACTTCAACTTCGTCAGGAATAAAATCAACGGGAAGCTCAGCAACAAGTTCTGCCTCAGAAGCCTCTTCCCTCACCTACAAAAGCGGAAGCACAAACATCTTCGAAATTTCTTCTTCAACCTCTTCAGTAACGATTTCAGGCCTTTCCAGCGGAAAAACGATTTACTTTACGAAAACAAACCCAACTTCTTCGACAATTTCATCTTCCTTTACAAGATATGTTTCAAGCGCGACTGGCATTTCACTGTCATCGGGAGACTCTTCAAGCTCATCAACTTCTTCATCTGGAATAAAATCAACTGGCACCTCTTCAACTCCGTCAGGCCCTCACCATTGCATAAGTCTCTCCCTAAACACATCCCTCCCGCAGTTTTCAGATTCTTCATCACGGGCCGCTTCTTCTTCGATTACAGAGGTCACGCCCACTGTTTACACCCAAAGCGATATCGGAAAAGCGACAAAATCAATTTATGTTGACCAGGACGAAGACATCTCGAGATTTGCTTCTGAAACGGCGACTCTCCGTGCTGTGGGCGACTACTGCTATGTTTGGGTTGTAAGCGACAACTGGACATCTTCCTCAACAGCGAGCGGAGAAAAAATAAACTCAGAAATTGCCCGGAATATCGCGAATAATTTTGACGAAATGTACTTAAAAATCAGGAATGTTTTCGGAGAGGAATCTGACAATCTTTCCACAAACACTTCACTCACCTCCCTCGTCTCAATGGAAAACTACAGCGATACAGGAACAATCGTAAACATCGTAATTTACGACATCGGAAAAGACTACGACGCAGGCACGAATTCAGGCAGCGTAGTCGGATATTTCTACGCAAAGGATTATTTTTACCTTTCAAACGGAAACTCTGTCTACAAATATTCAAACAAAGGAAAATATTTTTATGTGGACGCATATTTTGCAGTCTCATACACAAGCACGGTCTACTCAACCCTCGCTCACGAATTCCAGCACATGATAGATTTCGGAGTAAAATCAATCGAAAACGGACTTTCGTCTGGAACCGCCCACAACGAAATGAAATCAATGCTCTGCGAGGATATAATGTATGGCACACTCTGCGGCCTGGACTCAGATTTTTCAGAGGATGACTCTCCGATTTCAAGGCTTCCAATGTTCAACCGACACTATATGGACATCGGCCTTGAATATAAATCATCAAGTCCTGAAGTCTACTATTCATACGCAAACAACTACGCTTTTGGCGCCTGGCTTTTAAGAAACAAGGGGGGAATAGCCCTTCTAAACGAAATCGCAACAAATTCCCGCACGGACGAGGAGTCAATTCTAGCAGCACTTTCTTCTATGGGAGCCAGCTCAACGACAATGGAAGACTTACTCAAAAATTACACACTTGCCTGCCTCATAAGCGGCGATGACGGCTTTAATAATGAGCTTTCTTCATCAGAACTTACGCTGAACGGCTACGAATACACCTTAAATCCAATAGATTTGTGGAATTTAGCCTCTGCCCTTCCAGAAACTTACTCGTCTTACTATTCATCAACGAACTACTACAAGTTCGACGGCCCCTATCTTTACGGCTACAACAAGCAAGCAGAACTTCGCCCATACGGAATCACGCTCCAAAAGGTCGGAACGGCAACAGCAAGCGAAGTCACCATAAATTTCAACACGACAAACATCTCCACAAACCAGAGGGCATATATTGTTATTGAGGAGTAAATAATCTGTAGTTTTCTTTTCTTCTTTCTGCTATCCTACTTCCCGTGATAAACACCTACAACGAATCTTCTCTGCATGCGACTTTAAAAAAAATCTATGCGCTGGAATCCAACGGCACGATGGAAGTAAAACTCGATGACACTCAGTGGATTTGCGACATAATGGGCGAGGACAAAAACATCATCGAAATTCAGACCTCGAACCTATCTGCCCTCACCGAAAAAGCCCAGTATATTCTTGAAAGCGGCCGGAAAATAAAAATCGTCCATCCAATCGCAGAAATAAAATGGATTGAGCTTTACTCTTCAAACGGCGAACTCCTTCACAAAAAGAAAAGTCCGAAAAAAGCGACATTTTATGAATCTCTGAGGGGAATGACTCAAATCTGCCCGCTTTTCCTGCACCCTAACTGCACTCTCGAGCTTTTATATTGTGAAATCTCAGAATTAAGGCGAAAAACCGAAGAGCCGACACAAAATCAGACAAAAAGCAGGAGAAGGCTAAAGGCTTATCTTCCAATGGGAAAACGGCTGGAAAAAATCATACGAAAAGAAAAATTCCAGACAAAGGAAGACTGGGAAAAGCTCATACCGGAGACCTTCAAGAAAAAAGACGAAAATGGAGAAGAAGTAGCCTTCAGGAAAATAGACTTCACAAAAGAAATAGCCCGCACAAAAGGCACAAAAATCTCCCGCTGGAGCCAGCTTTTGCTCTGGATTTTAGAAAAAATGCAAATCATTGAAGTCACGAGAATCGAAAAAAGGAGCAAATTCTTCA
>CALGGS010000193.1 GCA_937915735.1 uncultured Treponema sp. | reverse complement strand
CAGGTGGTGTAATATCAAATTTCAGCTTATCGGTATATCTGTAATAATCCAAGTCCGAGCCGTCTTTATTTTTGCTTCCAACAGAAACATTAAAATCAGGCTCTGTGAATAAAGATTTTTTATATGATAACTGCAATGTTCCGTCTTTATCTTCTCCATCGTATTCTGTAAAGACAAGCTCAACCTCATACAAATTCAAAGGGGCTACATCAAGGGTACATTCTGAAATTGTGAAACACTCGCTGTTTTTATCAGAAATAGTTTCCTTTAAGTCATCATTTAAATAAATCTGAATATCTTTTAAAAGCGGATATTCTTCTGTAGTTGGAATTTCCCAAGAAACCGTCATCGAAGTGGTTTTTCTTTGTGAAAGCGTAATATTTGCGTTATATGAACGAGGAACTGCAATAAGCGTGCAATCATCATTATTTGTGTTTGCGTTTCCTGCCACATCATAAGAAGAAACTGTAAATGTGTAAACGGCACCCGTCTCAAGACCTTCTACTGTGTAAGAACAAGACTTACCTTTTTTGTAGGTTTCGGCTGGGAAATCCTGATATTCGTAAGTTGAATCCGTTTTCTTTTTAAAATAAAGCCTTGTGTATGCAAGGTCATCTGAATTACATGCCGTCCAGCTCAGTGTTACGGAAGTTTTGTCTACAGAATCTACGGTAAAGAGTGTCGGGCTGTCTGGAGAAGTAATATCTTTCCAGTGGGCATAAAGCGTAATTGTCGTACTGTCCGACAAAGAAAGTAAATCCTTCAGGCTTATAAGCTCATCACAGGTAAACTCATTGTCATAGCTGTCTTTACTAAGAGACCAGGCGGCAAAAGTATAGCCTGGCATAAAATATTTACATTCAGGAAGATAGAACTTTTCATCTTCGGAATATGTTTTTGTAATGTCCTCCTGCACATCGCTTGCATTAAGGCTGGCAGAATTTCCGTCAAAGGTGATTGTATATTTGTTTGTCGTCCATTTTGCGTAAAATTTCTGGTCTTCTGACTTTTGCGAAAAAAGCCAGTAAGTAACGGCACTTTGAGAGCAGGAACTTGAAGTATACCAGCCGCCAAAAGTATAACCCGCTTTAGACAGTCCGCTTATAAAAACCGCTTCGCTTTCGCTAAAGGTAAGAGGATTTTCGCTTCCAGTTAAGTATGTAATATCAGAAAAAGAAGAATTGTCAGAAAGAAGGAAGCCGTCGAGAACATTGTAATATGAAATTGTGTAAGTTCCTTTTTCTGCATAATAGGCTGTAAATGTTACGCTTTGAGTTACTGTGTATTTTTCGTTTTCAGCATAAAAAACGCCGTCGCAAAGCCAGCCCTTAAAATCAAGTCCTGCAATTTCTCCATAAGGTGAAAACGGAAGAGTTATGACTTGGCCGAGTGAGTAAGGACGGCTAAAGGTTTCGCCCTTAACATTTGAAGAGCAGGTAAAGGTTACTTCCGTATCATCACAAATCCATGAAGCCGTAAGAGTTATGTTGCTTTTTACGGTGTATTCGCCTGAGTTTATTTTTGTTCCGTCAAGATACCAGCCCTTAAAAACATAGCCGGAGCTTGTAAGGTTTGGAAGATAGCTGATGTCAAGAACAGTTCCGCTTTCGACCTTTTTAGGACTTGGGCAGGTTCCGGCCTGCGATGTATAAGAAACATAGTAATAAGTCGCGTCGTCTGTTACATCAGAAGAGCACCCCGCAAAAAAGAACGGAATGAGAAAAAGAATAAGTATCATTCGATTTTTAATTAATGCTGAGTTCAAAATAGTCTCCTTCGTTTCCGGCCGGGGTTTGAGCGGCGTCGCAAATGTTTTTTGAAATCCAAACGGTAATTGGTCCGCTTAGAACCTCATTAACATCACTTCTTGTAATCATGAGCGTTTTTTCGTCGTAAACTGGATTTTTGTATTTATATAAAATATTTTTAGCATTTGAATCGTAAATTTCTATGTTTTTCCAGACATATTCATTAGAGCTTGATACATATCCGTAGATTTTTCCTTCATCATCGCGTAAAAGACTTTTTATCGGGAGATTAGAAATATCTGAATACGACCATCTTAATGAATCAAGGCTCATCTCGTTTGAAAAAACAATCGTTATGGCTTGCGTTGTGCTGTCAAAGCTGTAGCTTTCGATTACAGGCCGCTCATAGCAAACTGGCTTTATCATTATTCCGCTGATGTTGGAATTTAAGACGAATGTCGTTGAGCTTGAATTCTGGTCTGAAAAGCTTACAATCTGATTTCCGTAAGGAAGCTCATCGCCGTTTGAGGAATAAAAAACATTCCAGTATTTAAAGTAGTAGGCGCTGGAAGCTGTAAAATCAAGAGAATAAGAAAGTCCCGTGTAAATCTCGACACTTCCCTGAGGATTTATTGTGCCGGAATCTGAATCACAGGCAAAAAGAAGTTCAACACTTGGAGAAGAAGAAACAACTTCTGTGTTTATGTAGTACGAATAGCTTAGGGCAGAATATCCGTCTGCAAAAGTTACACCGTGATTGTCGTAAATGTCGCTTCCAATAGTCACATCGAGTTCAATTACATCTTTAGAAACTGCATTTTTTAGGGTTGAGTAATATTCATCTTTTAGAGTTAAGAGAAGCGTTTTTCCGCTGATAATTTTTGGTGCGTTAAAATAATGCGTGATTGTTCCCGTAATCGAAGGAGAAGAAATCTCGATATTTTTGTAGTAGATTTCTGAATTTTTTTCGTAAGCGTAAGTGTATTCAATTCCGTCAAAGCTTTCTGCCGTGTAGGATTTTTCTGAGCCCAAAAGATAAAGCTCGTCCTCCGAGTAAGAAAAATTTGACTCGTCAACATAAGAAGAAAAAACGACTTTTATGTCAGAATTAAAGCTCACTCCGCTGTCTTTTGAAGCCGGCGCAAAATCTGTAATCGTAAGATACGGAAGGCAATATGGCTTTATGAGAATGTCGTCCGCCCCCCGTAAAAGCGTTACGGTTGTTGAAGTCGCAGTTTCGTCAGAAAATTTTACATAAGAAGAAAGGCTTACAGAATTGTCGCTTCTGTTTACCGCCTGAAAGCAGATAAAACAGTAAGAGCTTTTTGGCTGAAATTCCAAAGTAAATGAATCTGTCGCCTTTAATCTGTGATTTCCGCCGCCCTGTACAAAAGAGCCAGTTTCTTCATCTGCATAAACAAGAACAGAATAAGAAGGTGCGTTTTCGTAATCAATTTCCTTATCAAGCTGATTTTTTAAGTCCGTTCCGTTCATAAAATTGTCGCAGGACACAAACAGCGTACAGATGAGGAAAAGTGTTGTTATGGCAATAGATTGCCGTGTCCAAGCAAGGGCGACAAGTAATGCCCTTGAGCACGGCAATGACATATTTTTCATTATTCTTCTCCTTGTAAAAACGCTTTTCCGGCTTCTATGGCGCCTGTCCACTTGTAAAAGCCGATTCCGCCTTTTTTGCCAGTTCCAAGCATATAGACAGTTCCTGATAATGAGGAAGCTTCAATTTTGCTTTCAGTTCCTGAAAGAACGCTTGTAAAGTCTGAACTTAACGAAGTTTGGGCGAGAGTGATTTTTGAAGAGAGCGATTTTAAGATTACGCCTGAGCCTTTATTTATTATTTTTGACTTACATTCTGTAAGAATGATTTTTCCGTCTGAGTTTTTACTTGCGTAGTAAACGCTTGTAGAAGAATCTGCTACATAATTTGCCGTGCTGCTGTAAAAACTTGTGTAGTAAACGCCGCCAGTGTAAGTGTCTTCTTTTGCCCTGAGAGTTTTTGATCCTACGATTGTTACGGTTAAATCAAGACCTTCGCAATTTGCTGTTGCTCCCCTAAAATAAAGAAGAACTGTGTTTGAACTTGAATTTAAGACTCCCAAATCTACAACATAATTATTCAGGTCATTTTCGCCGTGAACCTTTTCGCACATGGTTTCACTTTCCTGAGAGGCTCCGTCGTAAATCGTTAAGTAGTCGTATTGCGATTTTGTTGCCACATAGCCTGAAATCTGAATCAGGCTTCCTTCTGAAACGGTGATTTTTATAAAGCCGTTTGCGCCCGTCGTGTAGTTTCCGCTTGTGCCTGTATAAAATCCACCGCCCTTTCCGCCGTCATCGTAGATTTTTATTGCAAAGCCGTTTTCCTGCCCTGTTAAATCCAAAGATGTGCACTTAGAATCAGAAGGCATTTTTAAGAAATATGTTTTGTTACCTTCGTCATCTGTCTCGTATTCTGTTAAAGTTCCGGTGGATTCCAAACAAACCGTAAAGCTGTGAGAATATGTTCCAGTGTAGTCGCCAGTGCCTGTAATTGTTGCCGTGTACTGGCCGTATAAAGAAACTGTCGAAACCGTGCTTGAAGAAGAATTTTTGTAAGTAATTGTATAGTCCGTGCCTTTTGTTAAAGTCGTGCCGTTCACTTTGATTAGCGGGCTTACCTCTACACTTTCGCTTCCCAGTGCGTAATACTCATAAAGATTTCCTATGCTGAAGAAGTTTTCTCCGCCAAGATACAAAACCGTGCCGTCATCGCACAGGATTTTTCTGTTAATTCCACTTTGGACGCTCGTGTAAAGAGTGTAAATGCCGCTCACTGAATTTGTGCCCGTTTGGGCTCCCACAGGATTTCCTACATTTGTGTAAAAATCTTTTATTGCCGCATTTTTTATGTAAGAAAAAATATTTTCGTTTGCAGAATAGATTGCGTATCCGTTTCCGTTAAAAATTCCCTTGAACGGATAAGATTCGCTTCCTAACATTGAGGCGGCTTTAATGTTTTGTGAAAGAGAAAAATAATTTTCGTCGTAACAATAGCCGTAAGAAAGATTTGTGCAAAGAGTTTCCCAGTCAGAACTTGAAGAAATTAAAAAAGGCTCACTTTCGATTCCGCTTCCAGAAAGAGCTTTTACAATGTAAATTGTTTTTGAAACATCTTTTCCTTCATAATCGCCGGTTCCTGTGACCTTTAAGGTGTATACTCCCGGCTCTATAAGCTCTGTAACAGTGCTTCCGCTTGAATCTGTAAAGCTTAGAGTGTAGTCCGTTCCGCTTTTTAGAGTTACAGTTTTGTCCTTTGAAGTTATTTTCGGCAAAACAGAAACTGCGCTTCCCGTCCACTCATAAAAATCGTCCGCAGTTACAATAATTTCGTCCGCAATCATTTTTGCATAAAGATTCATGTCGCCAGTGACAATGTCGCTTTCAAAATCCCATGCAGTTGAAAGTGAGCGGTCTTTATACCAGCGTGCAAAAGTATAGCCGTCCTTTGTGGGGTCGTCAGGCTTTGTAACAAGGCCTTTGTACAATGCCGTGTTTTTTGTAACATAGGAATGTCCGTTTAAAAATGTTACGCTCTGCTTTACCCAAGGAATAAGCGTGTAATTAGAGCTTGAAATTTGGCTTGTAAAATTAGCACTCGTGATTTTTGTTGCGTTTTCATAAGTTACCGCCTTGTTAAGACGCAGCTCGCTTAAAATTTCAAGCGTTTTATAGTTTACATACGAAGGAACAGAAATAAAATCGTCTTTGTCAGTTAAACCAATTTTTAAAAGACGATCTCCAGAAAAATTATAACCGCAGCCAATTCCCTTATCTGCTGTAATTTGACCGCCAGTAATTGTGATTGTGCCAAAGTTTCCATTAGTAGCCCCCCCAATAGAATAGAGACCGCCTGTTAAATTTACAACACCGCCTGTAATTGTTATTGTACTAGCATTACCATAACCACCAGTCCAGCTTTTATAACCACCGCCAAGAACGGCAGAGACAGAGCTTGTACTTGTGGCAATTAAAGTGCCCCCATTTACAGTTATTGAGCCTGCTGTATGACATTCTACACCACCTATACATGCAGCTGTATTACCGCCGTTAAAGGCATAAACCGTTCCGCCATTTATCGTGACCGGTCCAGAACCTGTACCATAGTCATTTCCGCCAATACCTGCATATTTACTAATAGTTTTTACAGGCGTATTGCTTGAATCAAGTTTTCCGCCCGCTATTAAAGTGCCAGTTCCTTCGCCTTCAATTGTAAGAGAATTATAGCCGCTTCGAATATAAAGCCCCTGCTCTGCTGCAAGAGCGCAGCCGTCGTTTAATATAATTGTTACTTCACCGCTAACAGTAATTCGGTCTGTAATTGTAACATCAGAAGAAACGACATAAGTGTCGTCTTCCATAAAAGTAGTGCCAGAGTCCACAGTAACATCAGCAAACGCAAGGGACGGAAGAAGTGCAAAGATTGCCGTTATCGCTCTTATTTTTTTCATTATTCTCCTCCTTGCAAATATGCTTTTCCGGCTTTGATTGTACCGGTCCACTTGTAAAAGCCGACGCCGCCTTTTTTACTTATTCCCATAATGTAAGTTCCTTCGGGGGCGGTAATTTCTTCGTCGGTGCCGGTAAGAATGTTTGTGTATGTGTATGAGCCTTGCAAAGAAGTGTCTAAAAGCGAAATCTTTTGCGTTGAGCTTTTTAGAATCACGCCTTTTCCTTTGTTTATGATTCTGCTTTCTTCTTCTTCGATTAGAATTTTGCCTTCTTTTGTCTTTGTAACATAAAAGACGCTTGTGTTTGTGTCTGCCCTGTAATTTTTAGAAGAGCTGTAGAATGTGGTGTAGTAAACGCCGAATGTACAAGGATCTTCGCTCGCTTTTACGGTTATTCCTTCTGAATAAGAAGCGTAAAGCGTAAGATTTTGAGTTATTGCACTGGAAAAATCAAATTCATTTGTAAGACTTGAATCCGTGTACCAGCCTTCAAAAACTTTTCCGTCACTTACGGTCGGGCTTTCTACGGCTTTTAGAGTTTGTCCTAAAACTACGGTCTGACTTTCGACAGAAGTTCCGCCGTTTGTTTCAAAAACAACATTTGCAAGATAAGCAATTTTTACATCGTAAGAAGGCATTGTAAAATTGTAAACGCCGTCTTCTATAGAATTAAAATTAAAGTTTTCGTCTTCTGTAAGCGAGCAAAGTCCTAGACTTGCGTTTGAGCTTTCCTGCAAAGAAGAAAGGCTTAAACTTACGCTCTTTCCGCTTTCACAGTAAAGTGATGAATTATAAGTAAATCCGCTTGAATTTTCTGCAAGGGCTAAAGAAGCAACATCGCTTGAAATTGAATATGCCTTTTTTGCCCCACTCACATCAGTGCTTCCAGAGGCTTTTCCCTGTCCTCTAAGAGATGATTTTATGTAGATGTTAGAAGTCAAAGAGCCGTTTGCATTGTAGCCGACTATGCTTCCTGCATAAGAAAGTGCACTTATTGAATTTTCATCTTCGTCAATGTAAAGACAAGAATTTATTGTGCCAGAATTATTTCCACAAATGCCGCCTGCGCAAGTTGCACAAGAAATTTTAGACTTACTCGTTGAGCCTTTTATTGTGCCTTCGTTATAGCCTGCAATTCCTCCAAAGCTGTTTGAAGTGCTTTCGCTATAAGAAAGAGTTACGCTGGAGTCTACAGTGCAGCCTTCGATTGTTCCGCTGTTAAAGCCACAGACAGAGCCGACTGCAAAATAGCCGTTTATTGAACTGTCTTTTACGCAAAGATTTTTTATAGTTGCATCTGTAGTGATTCTTCCGAAAACGCCAAGATATTTTGCATCGTCTTCAGTTCCAGTTTTTGAAATGTTTACTCCGCTTAAAGAATAATTTTTTCCGTCAAAAGTGCCGCCAAAGTTTCTTAGAGCCCCGTTATAACAGCCGCCGATTGGAGTAAAATCTCCTGTAATGCTTATGTCATTTTTTAGGGCAAAGTATTTGTCTTTGTACACATTGCCTTCATCAGAAGTGTTTACTAGAGTTTGTAAAAGAGTAGTGCTTGACCTGTTTACTAGAGTTTGTAAAAGTTTAAGCTGTCTTTGATCAGAAATTAAATAAGGCTCGTCTTGTGTTCCGCTTCCGTCATAATTATAAAAAGCATAAATCTTTGCATCTGAGCTAGGTATGATAATTTGATAAAAAGCTTCGCCAACTGGATTCTCGAAAATACTTACTTCCTCATAACATGTATCTGAATTATAGGAATACAAGTAAATCAGGTTTTCTTGAGGAATGTTTCCAGTGTAGTTAAGAAAAACTGTTGTCTGAACATCGGCAGGAAAATATATTTTGCCGTCAAACTTCAGTAGATGACTTGCAGTTGAAGATGTAATTCTGCCATAATCTATACCATAAACAGTATCTTCTGTAAGTTCTAAATCCTCTTGACCACTTGTTACAACAAAGGCTCTACATGTTTCTACATAGCTCGAATACCACCCACCAAATATATCATTCCCAGCCCTATCATAGCCTATGGCACTATTGTCACCAAGCCCCTTAGGACTTTCGTTTGTGTAAAGACATGTTTCAGCAGATCCGTCTCCACAAATTGAGCCTGCGTAACTATCTGCCGTTATTTCTTCTCCGTAATAAATGCAGTGCTTAACTGTGCCGTCGTTTTGTCCTACGATTCCGCCAAAACAAGTACAGTTTTTATAACTTGCACCGCTGCTATCATAATTTACAACATGGGCTGCACTTGAACAGCCTTTTATTGTTCCCTTGTTGTAGCCGCAAATGCCGCCCGCATAAGAGGAAGCCTGTGTAGAATAAACATAAACGCTGTCTTCTACATGGCAATTTGTAATCGTACCTCCATCAAAAGTAACCAATTCATGTACAGCATTCCTATCACCTGTATATAAATAAGTCTCACTTCCGCCGTTTAGGCCTGCAATAACGCCTTTACCGCCATTATGATAATCGTTAATATTATTGCAAATATTAAAGCGGCTGTTTTTTACCGTAAGATTTTCTACGGTTGCCCCGTTTAATGCTCCAAATACCCCATAACCAATAGAATACACATCAGGATTTAAGCCCTGTATGCTGTGTCCTTTTCCGTCAAAAGTGCCCTCAAAAGCTCTTGGGACAGTAGAGTTCCAGTCAAATATATAAAAAGATGGCAACCCGATTGGAATATAGTTTACGGTTGTAAAATTGTTGTTAGTTTCGCTAAAATCTATGTCATCAGCAAGAACAAAAGTCATTCCAGAACATCCGTTACTTGTTGAAGCATTTACAAAAAGCGAAAGATTATTTAAGTCTTGTGGCGTTTTAATAAGATAATTATCGCCGTCTTTCATAAAGCCGCACACACGAACTTCTTCTTCCAGCTCATCGTCTGTGCTTGTAAGAACTTCGTCCGCTACATAATATTCAAAAGAAAGTTCACCAGAATAGCTTCCTATACCTGTTGCCGTTACAAGGTAAGTTGTTCCGCCGGTTTTTCCAGGTTTTACAGTTGTAGAAAGAGTGTAATCCGTGCCTTTTGTAAGAATTTTATCTACAATAATGACAGGTTCTTCTACAGTTTCGCCAATCGCATAAACATACTCAAGACCGTACATTACTCCGCTAGAAAGATTTTTGCTTTGCATGTCAGGAAAAATCTCGTCATTTTGTTCGTCGTAAGTCCAGTTTTCTCCAAGCCCTTCTTTTACTTGCAATTTAGTCCAGCCCCTGGCATCTGTTCCTTGGTCTGCCCCCATTTTTTTTGAAAAATAACAGTTTTCGATGCTTGCTCTTGGAGAAATAGGTGCGACATCTATTAAGCCAATAAACTCGTAGCCAGAGCTGTCTCTAGTAGAAGGAGCAAAATATAAATTACGGGTAAAAATCTTTGCACTGGTGTTAACTCTTAAAATGCCTACAAAACCGCCTAAAGTACTTTTTGAGCCAGCTATTTCTCCGTCAAAAATACAGTCTTTTATGACAAGATTTCCGCTCATTGCAGCGCCTACAAAAGTGCCACCTTTTCCATTACCAGTAAATGTCATTTTCATTGAAGAGCGGCAGTTTAAAATAAAAGTGTTTCCATAAGAAATGCGGGCAATTCCACCATTGTTGGATCTACTACCCGTTCCATTTATTAAGCCTTTAAAATTTGTATTCATAATAACAGCATTATTTAAGGCACCAAACACACTGTTATCGTATTCATCGCTTTCACTTCGTTTAAAATAAATAGTGTGGCCTTTTCCATTGAACACCCCAGAAAAAGGCTTTGGCTCATAATAAACGCATCCACGAGTATAATTATTTACAGATCTGGTAGTCCAAGAATGGCCAACTTGCCCCACCATTTCTGATACAGGCTCGTCTTCGCTACCAATGTCATCTCCAAGCTCAAAAAAACAGCCGTCGTAAGAGGTGCCTCCTGTAACAGCATCCGCAAATGTGCTCCAGTCTCCAGAGTCTTCGATAATGTAAGGGTCAGAAGATTTTCCGCTCCCAGACCAAGTCCCCCCCCCGAAGCAAAAGCAAGCGCCGGAAGAAGTAGCAGGAGGAAGAGTGTCATTATCGGGTTGTTCAGTTTATTCATAACACGCCTCTTACAGTGCCTCTTCGGCATCAAGGTCTTCGTATACATTCATGCAGTAAAGGCTTTCGTCTTCAAAATCTGCCTCGTAGATTCCGCTTTTGTTCCATTTTGCGTTCAGTTCTGTAGTCTGTGTGATTGGGTTTTGAGAAAAATCGAATTCTTCGCTTTCATCAGATTCGTACCAGTGACTTAAAGCACAGCCGGTTTTTGTAACATTTTCCGGCTCAGATGCATAAGAGCCTTCTTCTACGACCTGACTTTCAACATCGCTTCCGCCGTTTGAGTCAAAGCTTACAAGATATGAGCCTTCTGGAACGCGGCTCCACAATGCGTACAAAACCGTGTCTTTTGTGATTACAGTTGAAAAATCAAATTTGCTCGAAAAAGAAGAATCCGTATACCAGCCTGAAAAATTAGTTTCCGTTCCGCTGGATTTTGTAGGGTTTTCCGGCTTTGTGCAGGTTTTTCCGCTTTCAATTTTCTGACTTTCAACAGAAGAGCCGCCGTAAGTTTCAAAAGTTACATAATAATATGTTGCAGGACTGGATGCCGTATCAGTGTCATTCTTACAAGATAAAAATGTCAGACAAATTGCCATTAAAACTAAAAATAACTTTTTCATAAAATATCTCCTATTCCCATTTTGCATAGAGTGTTATGTTTTCGTGAGAGCCGCTTTCTATTAAAGTTAGTGCCCCGCCTGAAAAATCTTCGCTTGTATACCAGCCGCTAAAAGTGCAGCCGTCTTTTTTTATGTCAAGACCAGACGGAAGACTGATTGTGTCGCATTCGATTGTGTAGGTTTCAAGCGGAATATAATCGTCTTCAGTGCTGTCATCGTCCCCTGTGTCCCAGTCGCCGCCATTTTTGTTGTAGGTGATTGTGTATTCAATCGGCTCAATTCCAATTGCGGTAAAAGTTCTTGCTCCGTAAGTTCCAGCGCTTATTTTTGTCGCTTCTTTTTCGTTTTCATCAAGCCAGCCTAAGAATTTATAGCCCGTTTTTACAGAAAGAGATTTTAGTTCATAATCAGTTTCGCCAGTGTAAGAAGTTGCGTTTGAATTTGCAAAAACCGTTGTGCTTTCGATATTTGTCGAAACATCATAAGAAATTGAATAAATCCATGCCGCATAAAGAGTTAAATCTTTTGTAAAAGCAACGATATTTTCCCCTGAAGAATTTATGTACTGGATTCCTTTTGCGTATTCTTCGGTGTAAAAGCCGGAAAAAGTCCAGCCGGCATTCGCTCCGACTGCACTCTTAAAATCGTCAATCTTAATGGCGTCAATACGAGAGCCGGCTTGAACAGGGTATGTTTTGTAAGAAGTAGAATTAGAAAGGAATTCTACCGTTACATTTACAGGAGTCCACTTTGCATACAGGGTTATGTCGCTAGTTTTTTCGCCCGCAAACCAGCCGGTAACTTTTTCGCCAGAAAAATCTTCGGTTAAATACCAGCCGCAAAAATCGTAGCCTTCAAGGCTTGCATCTGAAAGAGAAATTTCCTGCTTTTCTAAGAATTTCCGCGGATTTGAATGAGTCGCTCCGTTCAAGTTTTCGTAAGAAATTAAATGACAGGGGTTGTCGCTCCAGACTGCATACAAGGTTACTGAGTCGCCATTTTTGGAAGAAAGATTTTTTACAGTCGCACAGTCTTTAAATTCAGCTTCTTCACTGAAAGAAGATGTTGACCAGCCTAAAAAAGTTGCTCCAACGCTCGTAAAAGTGTTTTTTGCAAGTGTATATTCGCTTCCCCAAAAGCATTTTATGGGGTCCATAGAGCCATAATTTGAAACTGCCCCATTTTTATCAAAATAGATTCTGTAAGAATTTAGGGAATATTTTGCTTTTAAGGTGAAATCGCTAGTTACAGCCGTTGTAAAAGAATATTCAGATTCACAGCCAGAAGAATCCGTGTAATACCAGCCCAAAAAAGTGTAGCCAGTTTTTTCTGGAACATAAGAAGAAGCGCTTACAACCTCTCCATAAAGCACGCATTGACTCGGAACCGCCGTTCCCCCGTCAGTGTCATAAGAAACAGTGCAGTAAGTCGACGCTAAAGAAGAATTTTCATTAGAAGTAACATCATTAGAACAAGAAACAATTAGAGCTAGATAGAAGATAGAAGATAGAAGATAGAAGATAGAAGATAGAAGATAGAAGGCCGGCCTTTTTCATACATTATCTTTTTCTCCGAAAAACTTTAAGAATAATTTCTAAGAAGAATATAACACATTATTTAGAAAAAATAAACTATCTGCATGGAGAAAATGTAGGGATTCTAGCGCATTCTGTCATTGCCGTACTCAAGGGCATTGCTTGTCGCCCTTGCTTAGATACGGCAATCT
>CALGGS010000192.1 GCA_937915735.1 uncultured Treponema sp. | reverse complement strand
CGGACTGTAAATCCGCTCCCTTTCGGGTTCGGGGGTCCGAGTCCCTCACTCCCCATTAACGGTCTTAAAGCTTTGACTTTAAGGCTTTTTTTTTGCACTTTTTTATTAATCTCTCTTTGATTTCGTGCTATAATGATTTTGCGAAAATCTACCGATAATAAAAATGAAAATCTTTAAATCAAAAAGACTAAAGGCAGGGGTAAATATGAAACGCACTCTTTTCGCAATTATAGCACTTTTTAGTGCAATCAGCTCATTTTCATTTGCACAGAATGTTTCAGACTATAAAGAAGCGCAGGTCTCTATCAAATTCTACGACAGGACCATGTACTATCCTGGAAGCAAAGACGACAACCCAATCTATGTTGATGTCGCAATCACAAACAGGGGAACGGACACGCTTCGTTTTAAGCTGGCAGACGACAGGATGTTCTCCCTTGATTTTTACGCCTACACAATCAAAAATACGACTCTCCCGAACACTAAGGATTTGGTAATCAAACGCTCTACAAATCAGACAGTTTACTTCAGGGAAATTGCCATCGAGCCTGGCGAAACATATTCATTCATCGAAAATGTAAAAAACTACATTCAGATTGACGAGCCTTCTATCTACTACCTTGAATTAAGATTCTACCCTGAGCTTTACAAGGCTCGTACTGTAGAGCTTTCTTCTAATCGGCTTTCACTGGACATCCGCCCTGCCCCGTCGGCTTCTTCCTCAAGCATTTTACCTGTCGAAAACAAGACTACGGCACTTTTAAAACCAGAGGCTATTTCTCCAGACAAAGTAATCGAGCAGACAATCATCGCGCGCCAGAAGTCACTTTGGGATCAGTATTTCCTTTACATGGACATTGAGCAGATGATGATTCGCAACAGCGAGGTTAACCGCAAGTACAAAAACGCAAGCGCAGACGAGCGAAACAGAATGTTGCTCTCATACAAGGCCGACTTAATGCAAAACAGAATTGACCACGATATCGTAGGACTTCCGGAAAGATTCACAATCGAAAACACATCTTACTCACAGACCGAAGGAACAGTTTCTGTTCTTGAATGGTTCAAATATCCTAATTTCAGCGAGAAGAAACGATATATCTACAAGGTTCGTCAGAGAGACGGAATCTGGCAGATTTATGATTATTCAGTCACGAATCTTGGTACAGAGTAGGAACTATGAAAGCACTTCTCGTAGCCGATGATGAAAAGGCAATCGACAATATCTCACAGGTTCTCAAATCAAAAGGCTACGATACGATTGTCTATAAATGGCTTTTAAAGGCTCTCGACAATATTGAAGAGATTGCCCCCCATTTAATTGTCGTAAGCACATTAGACTACCCACGCCACTGGAAGACCCTTGCCCAATACGCAACGAGTGGCTTCGGGGATTACGCCCCGCAGGTTATTCTTTACACTGACGAGAATTTTGGAGAAGAAGAGCAGAAAAAGGCAGAAGCGCTACATATCCGGGGAAGCTTTGATTCTGTCGGGGTAGAAGGACTTGATAAGCTAAGGGAAATACTTGAAAAAAACGATGATATTTATTCTGGAAATGATGTTGCGGAAATGAACGAAGCACAGTTAAAAATTGATAATGAGCAAAAAACAATGACCCATTCAGAAATTGAGGATATTGCCAAAAATGAGGCGGCTGCAGACAAGCTTGAGCAAATGGCTGGAGACGAAATTGCGGCAGACAAGCTTGAAAGATTCAGGGGTAACGAGGAAATAAATCCTGAGGAAGAGGTTCCTACAGTTGACGCCCTTACCAGCGGGACTTACGAAAACGATGATTTTACCCTTCCCGGCCTTGATGAGCTAAGAAAGTTACTCGACGAAAATGAATTTGCTTCCCCCGAAAACAATGATATAATTGAGGAAGAAGCAGATTCAACAGAAAATACAGAAGCAATCGCAGACAGTGATGAAGGAGAAAATGATATGGCAGATGAGCAGAGCATCGACGATAAATTAGCCGAAATTATGAACGCAAACAAGGCTGACCAAAAGGAAAGGGCTGAGGCACTAAAGCTCGACATAGGCGAAAGCTCGGTTTCCTTTGTTTTTACGAACCCAATCACTCTTGCTATGGTTTCCGGTGTAGCCAGAAATTATAACGGGCTTGTCCTTGAATTTACTCCTGACATTCCAGCCTTCATTATGAATCTTTCTCCAGGAACAAAAATCGACATCGCTTCAATGAAAATCGGTGACAAAATAGAGAATGTTTTTGCCGAAGTTATGTCAAACGATGCGAAAAAGCTCGCCCTTGCCATCAAAAAACTCAGCTGATACTAAAGAAAATGGCAAACAAACAAACTGCAAAATTTTTCTGCGAGAACTGTGGCGCTGAGGTCCCTCAAAACGCAAGAGTCTGCAAGCACTGCGGGAAATTCTTTTCTTCCGTGCGCTGCCCTGTATGCGGAACTACGGGAACGGCCGCAAAATTTACCAACGGCTGTCCGAACTGCGGGTATGCAGTAGGTCAGGGGCAAAAAATTGACGCTCCGGTTCAAAAAGAAGGTCGCGCAAGCAGAAAATCAAAAAAAGCGCTTTTAAATGCGATTGATTCAAGGAATCCAAAATTCAGGCGAAAAAGAAACGCTGACGGCACGCTTCCAGTCTGGTCTTTTTTTATAATTCTTTTGATTTTAATTATCGCCGTCATTTCGGGGGCAAAATATTTGGGATTGTTTTAAAATCTTTAAATAAGAATTTGACTAAAAAAGCGATTTTTTATAGAATATACAAGCTTTTTTAATTGCCCGAATGGCGGAATTGGCAGACGCGCTAGGTTCAGGTCCTAGTGATGGCAACATCATAGGGGTTCAAGTCCCCTTTCGGGCAAACAGCAATTTCTTATATTAAAAGAAATTATCATTATCCAAAACACACCGTGATAGCAAAGTGTGAGCAATTACATGCGCGTAACAGAACCGTATACAATTTTTCCAAGAACTCTGCAATCTGGTAAAACTGTTTATTACTATCAGTTTAGAGATGAAGAAGGTAGACGCTCTAGTGCAAAATCAACTGGATGTACAACCTTATCAGCTGCAAAAAGATTTTGCAATAAATTGTATAATTCTGGAGAACTTACTAAAACAACATCGTACACTTTCAGTATATTTACAAAAGATTTTTTCACAAAAAATTCTGAATGGTACAAATGGAAAATAATAAACAATAACAAAATTACAGACGAAACAATCTTGAGTTATAATAAATTCCTAAATAATCAGATTATCCCTTTTTTTGGCGAAAAAAAAATATCTGACATTACAAGGTCTGATATAAAAAACTGGATTATTTGGGCCTCAGAAAAATGGTCTGCAAAAACAATAAATAATGCTCAGTCAGTTCTTAATATAATTTTAAATCAGGCAGTAGAAAAAGAAATCATCAAATTTAATCCTGCACTTGGTCTTTCTTTTAGAAAGACAGAAAAAAAAGAGCGGGAATTACTAACAATTAGAGAAATAAAAAATATCTACAATTCACCAAAATGGTCTCTTGAAATTCTTAGAAAAGCTTTTCTTCTTGATTGTATTACAGGAATGAGAATTAGCGAAATAGCAGCTCTCAGACCTTGTGATATACACGATAATTTCATAGATGTTGCACACTCATATTCTCGTCAATTTGGGCTTGGAAACACAAAAACAAAAATAAAGCGATATGTACCTAAACCAACAGAATTGGATTTATCTTGTGATACGGAATGGATATTTCAAGTAAAAAATGGAAAACCTTTCAATATATGCCGTATGCACGATAACATTATGTCAATCTGTAAAGATTTAGGTATAGACACGAAAGCAAGGGGTATTACGACTCATACATTACGAAATTTTTTTATTTCATACCTTGAAAGCGAAAATGTTCCTGAACCAAAAATAAGAGCTGTGGCTGGTCATAAAGACCCGACGATGACAGGTTTGTATACATATTGGACTCCAGAAATGTTTCCAGAGGTTTACGAAGCACAACTCAAACTTTACAAACAAATAACAGGAGGCGAAAAATGAGAGTAACTAAACCAATCGATGCGACAGTCGATATGACTGAATCGGCAAAACAGACGGCGGTAGCGCTTATCGGTGAGACAAACACAAAGAATGTAATGGACTTATTTTTCAGCAACAATCTTCGAGAGGTTGAAAACGGAATCAGACAGCTTAACGAGTTCTCAAGCAAAAGCTATCTTCTGTCTGCAATTCTTCTACACTCTATCGTTTACAGCAAGACTCTTTACGAACAATCTGGGCTTGACTGGCCAGAATATGCAAAACAGTCCCGTGAGCGTTTGGGGCTGGACCCTCGTGATGTCTCACAGTATCTTTCAGCAGCAAGGTTCTTCATCAAATACCATGAAGTTCTTGCAAGAAAAGGCTTCAATCCGAACGGTTCAATATTAAAACTCGCTCGTGCTGAACTTGCAGTTGAGCTTTGCGGAAGCGTAGATGAGGTAATAGAGCATATAATCTCTGATTCCTGGTGGGATTTTAAGGCATGGTATCAGTCATTCAAGCCGTCAAAAGCTCTGCCACAGCCAACTGAATACAAGCGTGACGACATAGGTTTCAAGGGTAACAAGTTCACAATCGGTGGCATCGAGGCGGTAAAGATTTCTGACGAGATAAACGACGGCGACAGATTAAGGCTTCAAGGCTATATGAAAACTATCTTCGAGGCGATTGCAAGAGGATATGAGCCTGCAATCATTCCGGTATATGACAAAAAAGAAGCCGCTTCATTAGAGCGACTTCGAGACAAGAACAGAGCAAAAAAATAGCCTTATTTTAGTTTTTTTTTATATATTTGATAATCTTTATTACTTAAAGGAAATTCCCTTGTATATGGCTTGATTTATGCTTATACAAGGGGATTTTTTAGTCATTCAAAAACTTAAAAGCCCCGCCCTTCACAAGCCATGAGACGGCGAAAAATGTAAGCGCTCCCATCTCAATCCACCAAGTTTTCGCAGGAAACCGAATCGGAAGAGGCATAAGGACCATCACGGCAATCATACCTACCCCGCATACACAGTACACGATATTCCTTATTTTCTTTTTCTTCGTTTCCTCTCCGTCGTGCTTCGTGAACAGAAATAAGGCGTTAAAAGCGAGCAGAATAAAGAATATCACCGCGCTGGTACAGTGGATTGCGCTAGAAACTTTTGCGGGTACCTGAAAGAACCCTACATAATCAGACGAGAGGCTACAGTTGCACGGAAACAGGACTATCAGTATTCCGAATATGCCTGAAATCGTGGTCACATAATTGTCAATCTTCTCGTAGCCGTCATAGCACATAAGGACGATTGAAGCAGCCGTTAAAATACCAGCCAAAGCCGGTGAGCAATAGTAAGTCGCTGAAATCGAAAGGTCTGACCAGAACCCTTCTGCAAGCCCGCCAGTCAGCTTTCCGTAAAGAAACGCACTGAAAAGACTGAGCCAGGGAAGAAGCCCGCCGAGCAGCCCTGCGTAATTCCTTATCCGTCTTTGCCATATCAATCTGTTATCCATATTTTCCTCCTGTATTGTTATTTATGATTTCTTTTTACGGCTAAACAACAGTGAAAAGATAGTAATTCGTCAGTTTCCCGTTCCTCACGGTATTGCTGTCAACCAAGGTGTCTCCCCATCTCCTTCGAAAATGCGTGTACCTTGTCTTCTGGTTGTACCATCGCTCCACGGTGTACATATTGTCTGGAACTGGCTCAGGCAGGCTCTCAACAATCTCACGCTTCCACTTCTGCCCCGTAAGGTATTCAAGCACCGCCGTGGAATCCTTAACGAAGAACTCATCTCCGATATATCCCTTGCTTCTGCAAGCCAGGTAATCGGCGAGGATGTCAACACGGTATCTTGAGTGGTGAGATTCGTTGTACTCCTCGGCAATCGAGCAGAGACAAAGGAAAAGGCAAGAGTAATCGCCGAACTGTTTTATATCGTCAGCCGATTTCAGCATTTTTGTCTGCAAGCCGATGTATTTTTCCCGAAGTTTGTTTGCGTTCATTTCTCATTCTCCTTATCTTACTCGTAAAACTTCTCGTAGATTTCTCGTAATCCGTCATAGAAATCTTCCGTTGCCTTATACCTTATGCGGAACTCTTCGAGCCGCACAATCCATTCAGAGGGAACGGTTACAGTCCCGTCCTTGTTGTCCGTCATTTTCTCTGCAAGCGGGAAGACAGGGAAGGCAATATCGGGAACAGTAACCTTCTCAACGGTTATTACCTGAGTGCTTTGACAGGCTGTTAATAGCATTAGCGACAGTATCGCCAGTATGCAGAGAATCAATCTTCTCATTCGTCTCTTTCTCCATTTTTGCTTTAAGATTCAAACCGTCTCTGAGGGCGGAATTTTCCTTTTTCAGTTCCTTGATTGCGTATTCGTATTCTGTGTTCTTCATTTTCGCCAGCGACAGCTTTTCCATAGTTGTCTTCAGAATGAAGTAAAGAATCGCAATAACTGCTACAAGAATAATGATTGTGATTAGTATTGCGTTGCTCATTGATAAATCTCCTTTACTTTTACAAGTTGCTCTATAAGTTCTTTAACCCAGTTATTTATCCTCTGTTTGAACTCTGGTGTTTTGAACTCATCTTTTATATTCATCATATAAACAAGGTTGCATATTGCTTCCTGCTTGTCAGATACATAAAGCTGATTCGTGGAAATGTGGTTAAAAATAATCCACTCGATAACCTTGTCATAAACTCTTTCGAGAATATATTTTGTGAAAT
>CALGGS010000191.1 GCA_937915735.1 uncultured Treponema sp. | reverse complement strand
AGGAATACAAGACAAAGTCTGATTTGGAGGACGCTCTGATTGAGACAGCCCGCCGTCCTTTGGCCCTCCGCACCTACGCCCATTACTGGGCTAATACAGGAAGCCAGCAGCATAAAAGAAGGACTTTTGACCAGCATTATGACATGCTTTCAAAGGACGAGGCCGAGCAGGCAAAAATGACCGCTACCCCTGAGTGGCTGAAACCTCTTGTGAAAGAAGATGAAATCATGACAATCGCCACCATGAACAAGGGGGACACGGCTTTCTTGGTCACAGGCGACGCAAACCGCAACAAGATTCAGGTCATGCCGGGCGGCGACTTCGTTACCACAGAAATCAAGCTCCCGAAAAACTGGAACGAGCTTGTAGCTCCTCTTGGCTACCAGCCCATTGAGAACTTCTATTTGAAGGGAACTTTCAACAAGGACGAGGGAAAGAAGGCTGTAAGTGCGAACAAAAGCAAAAAACCGGCACGGCCTGCAAAACCCCTGCGTTAGCGCTGGGAGCCCCGAAGTACCGCAAAGCGGTATGAGCGGTTAGCGAAGGGCGGACATAGCGGCCTGCCGCAAGGCAGGCAACGCCAAAGAAGAAGTAGGATAAATTACAGAAAAATCTTTCTTGATGGCAGGAAAACGACCTGAAAAACATCCGCAGCCGCTGAAGTGCACACATAAAACTGGATGAAAAATCCAATTTTATGGGTGATTCTCTTTGACAATTTTAGAAAAATTTGCAGTGAAGCAGTGTGAATTTTATGGTTCTAATTTGTTGTAGAGAATGCTTTCCTGTCCTGTGGATTTGTAAAACTTCTTTTTATAGAGCAGAGTCCATGTCGTCTGCCCAAGAGAATAATCTTTGTCCGTCTGCGGAAAAAAAGAGCGGCAGAAATATTTTCCGCTTGATTTATCCTCAGAAAGAAAAGCGAAAACATTTCGAGTCTGGATTTTATTTTTTAAAAGAAAATCTGCCTGAATCGCGGAGAATGTCTTCAGCTTGGGATTGTATTTGAAAATCGTTTTGTTCGAGTCCATTATGGATTCGAACAAAGCAAGATAGTCGATTCTGTCCTTGATTTTCGGGTAAAATTCAGAAGTTTCAAACAATGAATTTTTCAAACTGCCTTTCAGTATTCTTCTGAATATTTGTTCTCGGCTCTCTGTCAAAACACGGCTTAAATCTTTTAAATGCTGAAGGCCAGCCAGATGGAAAAAGTGGTAGTCGCTAAAATCAACTGAAAGAAGAATCTGCTTGTTTTTCTTTCCCAAAACAATCTGATATTCAACATCAAGTAATTTTTTGTAGGCCTGTGCCGCTTGAAGAATATCCGCCATCAGTCCTCCCAAAAGAAAAAGCTCCGCGCCAATCGCAGAGCTTTCCACATTCCATTTTCCTTCAACTGAACAAGTCAGCCTACATCTGGCTTTTGGTAAACGGAGAACCGTCATAAGACTTTGCAAAGCACAGCCCTTCCAGATTCTACACTTTGCTTTAAATCGCCTGACAGACACTCAAGTTGCCTGCTGCCTTGATTGGCAAGGACTTATCATTTTAAATATAGTTTAATTCCCGCGAATCGTCAAGAAAAAAATGCGGTAGCGCTGGGAGCCCCGTAGTTGCCAGCTTGCTGGCAATGAGCGTATAGCGAAGGGCGGACATAGCGACCTGCCGGCAGGCAGGGGCCTCAAAATAGATTTTTTCCTTTCAATGTGACAAAATCACTGTTGAAAAGAAAAAAATTTATTATATTTATAAAAGAAACAGTCAGGGAAAATTATGAAGCAATTTAATGTCACAGGAATGTCCTGCGCGGCCTGTTCGGCTCGTGTGGAAAAGGCGGTCTCAAAGGTGGCGGGAGTTTCCTCTTGCTCGGTGAGCCTCCTTACAAATTCCATGGGAATCGAAGGAAATGCCAGCGACGAGGCAATTATTGAAGCCGTGGTAAATGCGGGCTACGGAGCCAGCCTGAAAGCTCAGGCAAAATCAGATTCTTCTTCAAGCATTTCAAGCGGCTTTGGCGGGCAAAGCGGGAAGTCTGCAAGTGCCGAAGATAGCCTTCGTGACCGGGAAAGCCCCATCCTCATAAAAAGGCTTTTTTCTTCTATTGTATTTTTGATTCCGCTCATGTATGTCTCCATGGGGCACATGATGTGGAATTGGCCGCTGCCTTCTTTTTTCGACGGAAACCATGTGGCGATGGGCTTAGTCCAGCTTTTGCTTTCTGCAATCGTCATGATTATAAACCAGAAATTCTTTGTGAGCGGATTTAAATCCCTTTTGCACAGGGCGCCCAACATGGATACTCTTGTTGCCCTTGGCTCGGCCTCGGCTTTTGTATACAGCGTCTGGGCTATTTTTGCCATGACAAGCGCAGTTGTCGCCGGGAATGAAGAAGCCGTTATGACCTATATGCACGAATTTTATTTTGAGACGGCGGCCATGATTCTCACGCTGATTACCGTGGGAAAAACTCTGGAGGCAAAATCAAAGGGAAGGACGACCGATGCCTTAAAAGGACTGATGAAGCTCGCACCCAAAACAGCGGTCATTGTCGAAAATGGCGAAGAAAAGACCGTTCCCATTGAAAGCGTGAAAAAAGGAGACATTTTCCTTGTTCGCCCCGGCGAGAATATTCCAGTGGACGGAATCGTGCTTGAAGGAAGCAGCGCGGTAAACGAATCTGCCCTCACTGGCGAAAGCATTCCAGTGGACAAGGCGGCGGGGGATAAGGTGTCGGCCGCCACGACTAACACTTCGGGCTTTTTAAAGTGCCAGGCTGTGCGGGTGGGCGAAGACACGACCCTTTCTCAGATTATTCAGATGGTAAGCGACGCGGCGGCAACAAAAGCCCCCATTGCAAAAATTGCTGACAAAGTTTCTGGCATTTTCGTTCCTCTTGTGATTTCCATTGCCATTCTTACATTCATCGTCTGGTCGCTTTTGGGAGCCGATGTGGGAACAAGCCTCACTCGTGCTGTGGCGGTTCTCGTAATCAGCTGCCCTTGCGCCCTGGGACTTGCGACCCCGGTGGCAATCATGGTGGGAAACGGCATGGGAGCCAAAAACGGCATTTTGTTCAAGACTTCGGCAAGCCTTGAAGCGGCGGGAAAAATCAGCATTGTCGCTCTGGACAAAACCGGTACGATTACAGAAGGCTCACCCCGCGTTACGGATATTTTTCCTGCAGAAGGAGTGAGCGAGGAAGAACTTCTGTCTCTTTCCTATGCCCTTGAAAAAAAGAGCGAGCATCCCTTGGCAAAAGCAATCGTTCAAAAAGCAGAGGAAAAAAATCTTAGTGCAAAAGATGTGACTGATTTTGAGGCTTTGAGCGGAAAGGGACTTAAAGCAAGGCTGGACGGAAAAGTTCTTGTCGGGGGAAAGCTGGATTTCATAAAAGAGATGCAAAAGGAGATTCCAACTTTCGCCGGAATGACAATGGAAGAAAATAGTCCTCTTTCTGAAAAAGCGGAAACTCTTGCTGAATCAGGCAAAACGCCACTCTTCTTTACTTTTGACGGAAAAATTCTTGGCATTATTGCAGTGGCGGACACAATCAAAGAAGACAGTCCCCGCGCCGTAAAGGAATTGCAGAAAATGGGAATCCACGTCGTCATGCTCACGGGCGACAATGAAAAAACAGCTCAGGCAATCGGAAAGCAAGCTGGACTTGACGAAGTGATTGCGGGCGTTCTCCCCGATGGAAAAGAAAGCGTAATTCGAAAATTACAAGAAAATGGCCGCGTAGCAATGGTAGGCGACGGAATCAACGATGCACCAGCCCTTACCCGCGCTGACATTGGAATCGCCATCGGAGCGGGAACTGATGTGGCAATCGACGCGGCGGACATCGTTCTGATGAAAAGCCGTATTTCAGATGTTCCGGCGGCAATCCGCCTGAGTCGGGCAACGCTGAAAAACATTCACGAAAACCTTTTCTGGGCTTTCTTCTACAATGTGATTGGAATCCCCCTTGCTGCAGGAGTCTTTACGGCGGCTTTGGGCTGGAAGCTCAATCCTATGTTCGGGGCGGCGGCAATGAGCCTTTCAAGTTTCTGCGTGGTCACAAACGCCCTCCGCCTCAATTTTTTCAAAATGCACAAAAACAAAATTAACCATAAGGAGTCAAAAATGGAAAAAACAATCGAAATCAATGGAATGATGTGCCAGCACTGCGAAATGCATGTCAAAAAAGCACTGGAAGCCTTGGATGGCGTAGAGTCAGCGAGCGCAAGCCACGAGCAGGGAAAGGCGACAGTCACCCTGAAAGAGGGAAGTGACTTCGATGAAGAACAAGTCAAAGCCGCAATCAAAGATGCAGGCTATGAATTCATTAAAATCGAATCTGAATAATTTTTCATATTTGATTCAGAAGCTTTTTAAGGAAAATCCGTCAGCCTGTATTAAAATAAAATCATCAGTCAAAAAATCAATTTTATGGAGGCAACTATGAAAAAACTCATTACAATTCTCGCTCTGCTTTGTGCCGCAACATTTTCTTTTGCACAAAAGGCCGGCGATAAAGTCACATTCACTTCAAAAGACATGAATGGCACGGCCATTACAAGCGAAATTTTCGCAAAAAACAAAATCACCATGGTCAACATCTGGGGAACTTTCTGTCCGCCCTGCATTAAAGAAATGCCTGACCTTGCAAAACTCAACGAAGCCAACAAGTCAAAGGGCGTTGAAGTGGTGGGGATTCCTATCGACATCGTTGACCGCATGGGAAATATTCTCCCGAAGCCAAAAGCTGACGGTGAAGAAATCATCGCAAAAACCGGGACGAATTACACTCATGTCGTTCCCAGCAAGGATATGATGAGCGGACTTTTGAGAAACATTCAGGCCGTTCCCGCAACGCTTTTCGTCGACAAGGATGGAAAAATCATCGGACAGGTCTATCTTGGAGCCAGAAGTCAAAAAGACTGGCAGAAAATCATCGACGACTTGCTGGCAAAGCAGAAGTAATTTAGACGCAGATAAACGCGGATTAAATCTGATTGCACAGAGGTTTTTATGAAACTGACCGAAAAACATCGTCGCCTTATCGCTCTTTTTGCCCTTGTTCTTGGAATTGCCCTTGTCTTTGCGGGCATTTTCCGTGGCGAGGCACAGGCTGTCTTTAACAAGGCGACTCACATCTGTATGGAATGTATCGGGATTGGGTGAGATGAAAGCAAGGCGTATTTATGCGCGGCACATTTTTCTTTTGATTCTTGTCGCATTTTCAGTCGTGTTTTACTCGCTTTTGTTCACGCAGAATGCTCTGCTTTTCCGCTCTGTCAAAAAAAGCGTGATTTTCCAAGCCTTCGCCGTCTATCATATCGCTTCGTGGGCGATTTTAACGCTGGGGCTTGAAAGTGAGAAAAAGGCGGGCGGCGGCTTAGGGGAATTGACATTCTTTTTAGTCGCGTTCGCAATCGCAGTCGTTACAAAATGCTATTTTTCAAGCGATGCGGGCGTAATCTTCTATCTCGATAAGGAACCGCCACTGATATTCGCCTTTTCAACTCCGATTGTGATGATTTTCTATGAGATTGTCTATCTGATTTCAAAAAAGGCATTTAACCATGACTTTGAATTTGTCGGCAAGTTTGATTTGTTCAAACGCCCCGCCGACTGGCTTCTTAGTATGCTGATTGTTTTTGGCGGCATTGGCTCAGGATATTTTCTTATGGGGATTTTATCATAAAAAAGGAGATTTGATTTTGAATAATAAGAATTCTGTAAAAAAATCACGCCTTCCGCAGATTTCAATGGCACAGGTTTTTGGAGGTGAAAATGAAACTTTGGGATTACATTCTTCTCAACCACATCGCAAGCATGCACGCCCTCTACAAAGCAATGAAGCGCATTGAGCGCGAAAAAGCCGAAGCGGAGAAAACGCAGGAACAGATTGCCGAAATGTCCGCTGCCTCTCCGCTTGGTTTTATTGGAATACTTATTTCAATGGGCGGAATCGGCTGGTGTTTTTTCCGCAAAAGCCCGCTTGTGTGGCTCTGGGCTTTTCTCCTGATTGAATGTTTTTATATCGTGGCGCATCACGCGAACTCCACCAGCCGCCGCGCGGCGGACTGCGTTCTGCTTACGCTCTGTGCGCTCTGCTCTTGGGCGGGCGTATATCTCGTTTTCCACGCACAGCGGACAGTGCTTGGAATTGCGCTGTTCGCAATCGGTTTTGTCCTGCTATGCGTTTTGACGGCGATTTTTTCAGACGGGAACGGCTCTCATTCTGCAAAAACGCCCGACTCTTCCGCCGTAGCAGGAAGCACAATCACCGTTGACGACGAAAACTGGGCGGAATTTGTTCGGAGCAACCGACCCGATTTTCAGCCGCGCGACACCAGGAATGCCAAGGTTGAACTTGTCTACGAAGACGAAAGCGGCGAGGTTACGAAACGCACTGTTGAGCCGATTTATGTTCTTTCCAGCGAAGGAAAGCATTTTCTCCTCGCCTTCTGCCATCTCCAAAACGATTTTCGGCTTTTCGCCATTGAGAAAATCATCCGCCTGAAAGATGCGTTCGGCTCGGAGATTCGCTCTCCCACGCCAGAATATTTTAATGACCTTGCAAAGAAAACAGAAAACTGAACTATGACCACAAAACAAAAAAAACACAGCAGAATCCGCCTCATCACGCAAGCCACGTTCGCTGCCATTTCAAACGGCTACATCAAGGGCTTTGCTCACGGTCAGATTTTTGAGGGGACGACGAAATATGTCTGCGTTCCCGGCATGAACTGCTATTCCTGCCCCGGCGCGCTGGGTGCCTGTCCAATCGGCTCCCTTCAGGCCACGCTGAACAGCCGGGACTACAAAATCTCCATGTACATAGTCGGGCTTTTGGTCATTTTCGGCACTTTCCTCGGTCGTTTTGTCTGCGGATTTTTGTGCCCTTTCGGTCTCGTGCAGGATTTGCTCTATAAAATCCCCTTCGTAAAAAAGATTCGCTCTCTTCCCGGGGAGCGGGCTTTGCGATACCTTCGCTTTGTCTTTCTCGCCGTTTTCGTAATCTTACTTCCGGCTTTTGTGG
>CALGGS010000190.1 GCA_937915735.1 uncultured Treponema sp. | reverse complement strand
ACCGCGATGAAAAGCCCGACGGCTACCTTGTTGACCGCCACTGGCACGACATCTTCCCGCTCATGCACAAGCGGTACCTGTTTGCAGAAATCACCGACTTCCTTTTCTACGATGTGTGGGATAACGGCACGGTAAACGATAACGTTTTTGCCTATTCAAACAGAAGCGGAAACGAATACGCCGTCGTATTCTACAACAACAAATACGAGCGCGCTCAGGGCTGGATAAACACATCCTGCCCGTATGCGGTAAAAACAGGAAGCGGCGAAAACGACAAGCAGATTGTAACGCGCACGATTGCTCAAGGGTTAGGCTTAATCGGCGACGGAAATCACTATGTGATTTTCCAAGAGCAGAGAAGCGGCTTGTGGTATATCCGAAACAGCCGCGATATTGTAGAACACGGCATGTACACAAGCCTGAACGGCTTTGAAAGTCAGGTGTTCTGGAATTTCAGGCAGGAAGAAGACACGGCCGACGGTCAGTGGAGCACGCTCTGCGCATTCTTAAACGGCCGCGGAACGCCGGACATCGAAATTGCATGGCAGGAACTTCACTACAAGGAGCTGTATACGGCATTCAGGGCGGCGTTCTCGCGCACGCTGATTGACCAGCTCTGCGCGCTTACGATGAGCGCAAAGGAGCGCAAGGCTTCCGGCATTAAAAAGCCGACTCTTAAAGCAATTATCGAAGAAAACCGCGACTCGCTTATTGCATTCTACAACACGGCACTTGGCTTTGCAGAACGCGAAAAAGCGGGAGCGGGCCGCGCCGAAAAGAAGAGCTACAAAAAGCTTGTAAGTGCAGAAAAGCAGCTTTCAGCCTTAAAAAAAATGCTCGGCGCGCTTATAAAATCGCTTCCCAAGCAGACGGCAAAGGCTGGAAAAACAAGCCCTGCTGTCAAAGCCGCGGGAAGCGAGTGTTTCGAAAAGGCTCAACAGCCGATTTTCCCAATTGGCGCAAAAACCGCGCAGGAATTTATCGCTTCGTCGCTTTCCGTGCAGGATAACGCCGTCGTGCTGCTTTCCTGCTATGCGGCAATCGCAAAAATTGCAGAAGCCGGCTACGCGCGCAAGTGGGCTTTACAGCGCAAGGTAGACGAAGTGCTCCGTGAAAACGGCATACAGGCGCGCAACATTTACAACTTCTTTGACCGCGCGTTAGCCCTTGCATGTTACAAAAAGCCTGCGTTCAGTGCAAAAGAAAGCGAAAAGGCTGCCTCATGGTGCGTAGTGAGCGCGCTTGTAGAAAGCCCGGACGCATGGCTTTTAACCGGAAGCCACACGTATGACGGCATTGCATGGTTCAACAAGGAGCAGATGGAGCAGAGCCTGTATCTTGCAACGCTGCTTCCAGTTCTTGGCGCAGGAAAGGCAAAGGAAGAAAAGTTCATCAAGCTCTACAAAAAGCTTTGCACTGCCCAGGAAAAGGCTGAATACAAGTGTGAGGCATTTGCCGAAGCTTACAGACCTGCACCAAAGGCTGAAAAAACGCGGAAGCCTAAGAGCGGAGCGGCTTCAAAGCCTAAAAACGCGGCGCTGTCTAAGAAAAAGGTTCATTCTGCAAAGAATCGCTAGACGCAGACATACATAGGGGCTGTCTTTTTTTGGCAGCCCCATTTTTGTCTCTGTCGGATTTGAGTCGACGGTCTTTCGCTTATTTTTCGATAGATGGGGATGACTAATAGGTCAAATGTCGAGTTTCGCCTACGGCAAAACTCCTCGTTCGTCCCCGACAAGCTGCCTCGTACCCGCTTCCTTTTCTTCCCGCTACCACATTTTTATCATTGGCAAGAGAAACTCGACATTTCCCCATTTGCCTGCAGCAAATATCGAACAAGGGGCTGACCAAAAAGTTCGTAGCATAGCGTCATTCCGAACTCCTGTCTGCCGCCTGCCTGACTTGCCTTGCCGACAGGCAGGCGGCAAGGCAGGTCAGGCAGGTCAAGTCGTTCAAAACTTCGTTACGAATACAGCATGACAATACTTTTCAGACATCCCCGCCTTGCTTATTTTACAATGTCAGCCAAGGCTTTTTTCATACCTTTAGACTGAATGCGTCGCACGCAAGCTTGCTTAACGAGTATGCGGAGTATTTGCTTTGCAAAACTCACGCAAACTCGCCTTGCTTTTATTTTACAATATTTGCCAACGCAACTTTCATTCCGTCTTTCTGGATTGATTCCAGGTGACCAGCCACAGCTGCTTCGAGGCCGCTAACCTTTGTCAAATCTTCCTTCCAGAAGTCAACGTTGCTCAAAACGCGGTTTGCGATAACCTTTGCGTCTTTTGTTTCTTTGTTGAGGGCAGCGAAGAATTCGAGAACTGGGAGTGTGTCGAGGTTTTCGTATTCGCCTTCTTCGCGCTTAGAAATCAGGCACTTCTGGCCTTTTGCGTTGTCTTTGATTTCTGTGCCGTTGTAGAAGGCGATGAGGGCTGCGATTGAGAAACCAAGCAGCTTTGGAACTGAGCCGTTCTTCTTGACAGACTGCAATACAGAAGGCAGACAGCGTGTCCAGTATTTTGCCACAGAGTTCAAGGAAATCTCAATCAAGCGGTGGGGGTTGAAGGGGTTCTGGAAGCGGGTCCAAACATCCTGTGCGTATTTCTTCAAGTCTTCCTGATCGCCGTCGATTGAAGGAACGATTTCGTTGAAGATGATGTCGTGCATGAATTTCTGTGCGTCGGCATTTGGTGTGTTGAATCCGCTTCCGACTTTCTCTGAGCAGACGATATCCTGAACATAGTTTGAGCCTGCCAAGAATGCTGCCAAAACTGAAGATGTGTGTGCGCCGTTCAAGATGCGGACTTTGCGTGTGTGGTAGTAGTCCATGTTCTGAACCCACTTAACCTGCAAGCCGGCCTTAACGAGTGGAAGCTCGTCTTCGTGTGATTTTTTAGATTCGATAACCCAGAAGTGGAAAAGTTCTGCTGAGTCGAGGAGTTTGTCCTCATAGCCCAGTTTTTCGCAGAGGTTTTCTGCCTGAGTCTTGCCGTTTTCTTCTTTTGCAAGGAGTGGGAAGTATCCCGGAACGATGCGGTCAACCAAGCATGAGCAGACATCACAAGCCTCGTCGAACCAGTTGATGAAGTCTGGTCCCAGCTGCCACATTTCTGCGTAGCGGAGGATGTTGATGCGAAGGTTAAGGCCGGCCTGGTCAGAAAGTTCACAAGGAATCAAAATCAAGCCCTTTGAAGTGTCGCCCTTGAATGCCTGGAAGCGTTTGTACAAGAAAGCGGTGACTTTTGCAGGGAAGTTTTTCTGGGGCTTCTGGTCGAGAGTTACCGGGACGCCGTCGATTTCTGAGTCAAAGCGGATGCCGGCCTCGGTGGTGTTGGAGACGATAAAGCGCAGGTCCGGGCTGGAAGCCAGGGCAATGTAGTCGTCATAGTTCGTATAGGGGTTGATTGAGCGGCTTACAGAATTGATGGCCCGGGTCTCTACAGTGGGCTTTCCGTCTTTCATACCGCGGAGAACGGTGGTGTACAGGTTGTTCTGGGCGTTCATCGCATCAATCATGCCTTTTTCCAGGGGCTGCACGATTACGATGTTGCCGTTGAAGTCGGTCTTTTCGTTTACAATATCAATCTGCCAGTCTACGAATGCGCGGAGGAATCCGCCCTCGCCGAACTGAAGCACCTTTTCGGGGCGCTGTACTGTTTTTACTACGTCTTTAATTGACTTAAGAGCCATTTTTGAACCTCCAGAAGTTCGTATTGGGAATAAAAACTATTGCTTACAGTATATACGCTTTTACGGCAAAAATCTCTATAGCGATTAGTGACAGCTTTTTGTTAAAAACCGTAACTTTTTCCCAGGCTTTCCCTAAAATGCTATTTGGACAAAACAAAACTACCTTGTAAAAAAAACGACATCACAGTAAAATACAAGTTAGGTTTATAATGAGTACGAATTCATCAAGCAAACGCGTAGGCTTTATTCTCGCTTCTATTCATACCGGGTCTTCTATAGAGATGTGGACACGGCTTGCAGAGAATGCCTTGCAGGAAAACGGGGCTTTTTTTATTTTTCCAGGCGGACGGTTGCACACAATGCCTACGCCGGATACTCCGCGTAATGCGATTTATTCATTGGCAAATAAAGAAAATATTGACGGGTTGATTAGCTGGGCTTCAAGTATTGGTGGTGCTGTTTCGCTTGATGATTTGACTTCCTTTCATGATGCTTTCAGTTTTTTACCAACAGTAACTATCGGACAAAAGATAAAAGACCTGCCCTTGGTGGCCTTTAATGCTTATGACGGCATGAAAGAACTGGTGGAGCACTTTATCAATGTGCATGGTGCCAGACGTATTGCCTTTCTGCGGGGTCCGGCAAACCACACCTCGGCGGAGGACCGTTTCCGTGCTTTTGAGGATGTCGCGGTTAAAGTGGGGCTTGGTGAGTATTTGAACAAACTCGTCAGCGATAATTTTGCCTGGTCTGACGGCGGCAAGGCAATTGAGCAGCTTTGCGGGGAGCGGGGGCTGCTTCCTGGAAGGGACTTTGATACGGTTATTGCTGCCAGCGACATGATGGCTTTCTCGGCGGTAGAATGGCTGGAAAGCAAGGGCTATAAGGTTCCTGGGGATGTCAAGGTCGGCGGTTTTAATGATTCTGTAGAGAGCCGCGTTACGACGATTCCTTTTTCTACGGTGCATATGCCTTATGAGGAGATGGGGCTTGCGGCCCACCGGATGATAAAAGGACTGCTGTCTGAGGAGACGCCGGCAGACTGTTCGTTGGCGACATACAAGGTTGTCCGGGAAAGTTGCGGATGCAATAATTTTAAGTCTTGGATTGCTACATCGGAGCTGCATGTCCATGCAAAAACACAGCAGCAGCTGCTGGAGGAGCTGATTGATGCCTTCAGACCCTGCAATGAGAATACGGTCTCGGCCCTTGAAAAGCTGGTCCGTAACTTGTTTGAGAACAATCAGAATGAGTTCTTTGCCGTGCTTACGGAGGCTTTGACGAGTTATTTTGAACGGGGAAGGGAAATATCAAAGCTGTTTGTTGCTGAAAACATACTGCGTAATGCTAACTGTCTGCCGCAGGAGTATTTGGATAGAATTTTACGTGGCGTTCATGTCATTATTCCCCAGGTTCAAGGACGTGTCGCTGCGCGCAGGCAGTTTGAGGCTGCTCATATCGGCGGTATTTTAAGCGCACTGAAAGGCAAGCTCCTTTCTGTTCATGACAGGGAATCGCTGGCGAAGATTCTTGCCCAGTATTTGCCGCAGGTCGGTATTAGGAATGCGGCAATTATTCTGAACGAGTCGAAAGAGCTTTCAAAGCATATCTGTTCATTTAATGATGCCGGTGAGATTCATCTTGACGAGACTGTTTTTGCAAATCAGCTGCTTGTTCCCGAGGCATATAAACGGGAGTATGACTACGGGGTCTATGTCGTCCAGCCGCTCTTTATAGAGAATCAGTCTCTTGGCTATTTGATATGCGGTTATTCAAACTGTGGCGGATTGTTTTACGAGGATTTGCGGTCTGCTGTCAGCAGCACCTTGCAGAGCATTGCATTATTTGAGGAAACAACTGCCGCCCGGCAGGTGGCTGAGCAGGCAGAATTTGCAAAGACGGAATTTTTTGCAAATGTGGGGAGCGACCTTTGTGATCCGCTTAAGCACTTGTCGGCAAAACTTACTCAAATGGAGACGAATATCGAGAACGGTGTTCTTGATTCGGATATCTTGAGTGAGCAGCTTATTTTCCTAAAATCGCAGATAGATGCACAGCTTGAGAAAACAGAGACCTTGGTTGATTTGACAAGGACCCAGGTGAACGATCTGCCCATGAACAAGACCCTGTTTGACATTGGGCAGCTGCTTCCCCGGGGAGAATATAAGCTTCCGGCTTCGATTCCTCTTCTATATGGCGATGTGATGCGCCTGAAGAAAGCGTTGCAGACGATTTTTGACTTTAGCGCAGGCATCCAAACGGTAAGCCTGGATTTTGCTGGTGTTCATATAACAGTAGATTCCCAGCGGCTGGACTGGCATAAACCTGAGCTGCTGTTGGCAGAAAAACTGATATTGCTGCAATATGGCGAGATTTTTACCGATGCCGATCGGACAACAATTTTGCTGCCCTGGCCTAATCTTACGGGGCTTCCTCCACTTAAGCAGGATGTCCGCAGTATAAGCGTCTATACCTTGTCTGAGCAGGATATCGGCAAGACAGTGTTTAAGGAGCAGGTGCAATTTTTCGACGAGGACAGGGTTGCTGTCGGCGGAGAATACGGCATCGAAAGCCAGACGGAAAAAGTTGTTCTTTATTGGGAGCCTGACTCGTCAGCGATAAATGACTGGATAAAAGTGAACGGCATGCGGCATCATGAGCATTTGTCACGGGCTTCGGTGCTTTGTTTCAGCAAGAAGCTTATCGGACATACATTTGCAGAAGTGATTGAGCAGAAAGTGCAGGAGCAGAAAGCGACATCTGTTCTTTTTATCGGGGCAAAGCATACCCGCTACGGCACTTGGGCGACCCCCGACAATACGGTTGTTATCAATACCATGGCAGAGCTTGATGGAGTCCTGCAGGAAATAACGCCGTCGCTTATAGTCTTTGAGACGGTTACCGAAGAGATGATTGTGACAATCCGTCGCAATCAGAAAACGGTTATGGTGCCAATATTGGTTCTGCCGGATATAATTACTTCTGCTGAGGACGTTGAGCTTTTATGCAATCATCCCCGAATTATCCTGTGCAACCGGGGGGCTGCAGAATCAGAGCAGTTTAACGAGCGCATACAGGCTATCCTTTCTGGAGATGAAATTTTACCGCCCCATACCGGTGCGCTGGTCAAAAAGGCAATTCTTTATCTGAATTTGAATGCCTCCCAGCAGATTGTCCGCTGGAAGCTTGCGGATACGGTGCATGTGAGCGAGGATTATTTGACCCGAATCTTCCATAAAGAAATAGGCTTATCCTTGTGGGAGTATTTGAATCGGTTCCGCATTTATCTGGCGACAAAGCTGCTGCTTGAAACAAACGATACGATATATGAGGTTGCTGAAAAATCCGGTTTTCAGGATCAGGCGTATTTCTGTCGTGTGTTCAAGAAGATATATGGGGTTCCGCCGGGAAAGATCCGTACAAAACAGTAAAAAACACTGAAAATTGTGCGGTATTGTCCAATAAGATGTACGCAATTTTTCGTAGAAATTGCGCTACTATGTGTAGACTGAGGTTAGATATGAGCGAACAAGCTACAACTGTTACCAAAGCGCCTAAAAAGGATCTTTGGAAAGAGATTAAGAGACACTTTTCTGTGTATGCACTGCTTGTTATTCCGGTAGTGTATTATGCTGTCCTTAAGTGGGGACCGATTATTAACGGTCAGATTGCCTTTAAGGATTTTACCGCTATTAATGGAATCTGGGGAAGTCCTTGGGTAGGTTTTAAGCACTTTACCACCTTCTTCCATTCATTCTATTTTGGTGAATTGTTGCGCAATACTCTTCTGTATAGTCTTGCAAAGCTGTGTGTTTCAGTTCCGCTTTCGATTATCCTTGCAGTGACCCTGTATGAATGTACGGTGAACTGGCTTCGCAAAATTGTCCAGACTTTGGCATATCTGCCGCACTTCCTTTCTTGGGTTATTATGTACGGTATTCTGCTTGCCCTGCTTGCACCTGGTGACGGTATGGTAAATGATATCGTTAAGTTCTGCGGTGGTCAGCCCGTCGATTTCTTGACTAACACCCACACCTTCCCGGCAATTGTTATCATTTCTGATGCCTGGAAAGAAATGGGCTGGGCGGCAATCATCTTTATTGCTGCCTTGATGGGTATTGATCCTTCCCTCTTTGAAGCAGCCATGGTAGAAGGTGCATCTGCCGTACAGCGTGTGTGGTACATCACTATCCCGTCAATCAAACCGGTTATCGTTACCGTAGTCCTGCTGAAGCTTGGTCGCGTTCTTGACGCTGGCTTTAACCAGATGTTTATGTTGTACTCAGTTCCGGTTTATTCAGTTGCTGATATTATCGACACTTGGGTTTACCGTCAGGGCTTGTTGCAGTTTGAATTCGCTCTTGCAACTGCAGTCGGTATCTTCAAGGGTGTCATTGGTATGCTGCTTGTTATGGTCTCTAACAAAGTTGTTAAGAAGCTTGCAGACGCATCTCTTCTGTAAAATATCGAGGTAACGAAGATGGATAAACCTAAGACAGTTAAACTGACAGCGGGTGACCGCACATTCTATGTATTTGTAAATCTTTTCCTTGTTTTTATCGGTCTTGCCATTGCAATTCCGATTTGGAGCACTATTACTCTTTCTTTCCGTCCGAACACCTTTATCGGTACGAACTTGGAAGGTATGTTCCTCGCTCCTTGGAAATGGAGCACCAGTGCCTACAAGGCTTTGCTGGGTAATGCCGGCTTTATCATGGCATTCTGGAACTCACTGAAAATCTTTATTTTCGGTGTTTTTACAGCCTTGTTCCTTACTGTGCCCCTTTCTTACTGTATGTCAGTAAAGAGCCTGCCCGGTCGCAAAATTCTGAACTATTTTATTCTGATTCCCTACCTGTTCAACATCGGTATGATTCCGACATACTTGGTTATTACTGGCCTGGGCTTAACGGATCATATTGCGGCTGTCTTTATTCCGGGTGCAATCGGTACATACAACTGTCTGATTATGCGCGGATTCTTTGAAGGCATTCCTGAGTCTTTGATGGAATCTGCCCGTATTGACGGTGCCGCTGAATGGTATGTTCTGCTTTCAATCATTCTGCCTCTTTCAAAACCGATTATTCTGACGATTGCCCTTTACTACGGTGTAGGCTTCTGGAATGACTTTATGCATCCCCTTCTCTACTTAAACGATTCAAGCCTGCAGCCTCTTCCGATTTTGCTCCGCAACATCTTGATGGCTTCCGGTATGAATGAGTATGTTGAGGTAAATGCATTTGGCGAGGCACCGGTTCAGGCTATTAAGGCTGCATCAGTCTTTATGTCTGCAATCCCGATGATTCTTGCTTATCCTTTCATTCAGAAGTACTTTACAAAGGGTACAATGCTCGGTTCTGTTAAGGGCTGATTTTTTACAGAAATATGTAACTTTT
>CALGGS010000189.1 GCA_937915735.1 uncultured Treponema sp. | reverse complement strand
TTAGCAGACGACGACATTTCCAGCGATGAAAGTGCCATTCCAGACGAAGATTCTGACATTTCCAGCGAGGACGACGAACCTAACCAGACTAACGAACAGTCGTTTGAAGAAACTGAAGAATCTAAGGAAATTAATTCAATAGAAGAAAATCCTGCTGACTTTATAAACATTGAAGATATTGCCGAAGAATCGTCTGACGAAAATGAATCAGATGATGAAACAATGAGTGTTGACGACATTTTCTCAGAAATGGATGCAGATGCCGCAGAAAATCCAGTTTTCAAGGCACAACCAGTTCCAATGGCACACGATTCACTTTATCAGGAAAGTGAAATTCAAAATCAGATTAATGAAATCAACGACATCGATTTCGATGAAGATGAAATTTCCGCTCCAGATGTAGTCACAGACGAAGATATTGAAAATGCAGAAAACTCTTTCGCTAGCGCTCAAGATGACAACGAAGAATCTCCAAAAATGCGTCGCCTTGCTGACTACAAAATCCCGACTGATTTACTCGAAAAATTCGAGAATAACGAGTATTGGAAAATTGACGAAGAAACTAGAATGGCGGGTGAAAATCTTAAAAAGACACTCAACGAGTTTGGAATTGAAGCTGAGGTTACAGGAATCAGAAAAGGTCCTGTCGTCACGATGTTTGAAATTTTACCAGCTCCTGGCGTAAAGCTTAGTAAAATCGTAAATCTCCAAGACAACATCGCGCTTAGTCTTGCCGCAAAATCTGTCCGAATTGTTGCCCCGATTCCAGGCCGCCACGCAGTCGGAATTGAAATTCCTAACAAGGACAGGGCAATCGTTTCTTTCCGCGAGATTATTGAACAGGATTTGCCGGATTTCAAAAAAATGTCTATTCCGGTTATCTTGGGAAAAGACATTTCTGGTCAGTCGCAGATTATCGACATCGCAAAAACACCTCACTTGCTGATTGCAGGTGCAACTGGTGCCGGTAAATCTGTCTGCGTAAACTCAATCATTCTCTCAATTTTGTATAACCGCTCGCCAAATGATGTAAAACTCATTATGGTTGATCCGAAAGTCGTTGAGTTGAAATTGTATAACGACATCCCGCATTTGCTTACTCCTGTCGTAACTGAGCCAAAGCGAGCACTTCAAGTCCTTCAGTACTGTATCTGTGAAATGGAAAGACGCTACGCTCTTCTTGACGGAATGGGCGTCCGTGACATCGTGAGCTACAACAACCGAATCCGGGAGCGACATATTGCTACAGAAAAGCTTCCGTACATTGTCGTAATCATTGACGAATTTGCCGACCTTATGGCAACAAGCGGAAAAGAGCTTGAAACGAATGTTGCCCGCTTAACCGCAATGAGCCGAGCTGTCGGAATTCACCTTGTTCTTGCAACACAACGACCTTCTGTAAATGTTATCACAGGTCTTATCAAGGCAAATATTCCAAGCCGAATTGCCTTTATGGTTGCAAGCCGAACAGACTCAAATATTATCATCGATGCAACCGGAGCCGAAAAATTGCTTGGTAAGGGCGATATGCTCTATACTTCTGCGGTGAACCCAATTCCAACTCGAATTCAGGGAACTTTGGTTGGTGACAATGAGGTTGAGCGAGTCGTAGAATATGTTAAAAGCTTCGGTGGACCTGACTACATTGACGATGAAATCTTTGTTGATGACGATGAAGAAGAAGGAAATTCAGAACCAGGTCTGTTTAGTGA